>JBMOKV010000604.1:0-5776 GCA_049325495.1 Candidatus Rifleibacteriota bacterium
TCAATATTATAGAAATCAGAGAAGCCTTTGAAATCATCATTGAAGATATTTCTGATCAGAACCCCAACCTGCTGGGCAGCATCGATGGGGTTGCCATCGACCTGAACAACTGCGTTGAACGATCGGTCTTCAGAAACAAATGCATCAACGGTGTAAGCATTCAGATTATCATGATCAACAGGAACCTGATAATTGGCTTCGAAAGGAACGATGCCTTCAAGGCCATAAGGATATTCTTCACGAGCTGCGATGGTGAAACGAGAACCGATTTCACCTCTGAAAACTGGAAGCATGCTGGTTTCAAGCATGTTATTGTCCAGACCGGGCTCATAATCACCTTTGGCAAAAGCCCTCCAACCTGGAGTTTCAGTGCCTGGTACGATCGGGCTGAAGAAAATTCTTGCTTTACCCCAGAACGGAGTAATCATGCCATTATCCTGCTTAACCTGGCAATTCACATTGATGTTGGTGAATTTGCTCAGATCCATCTGGAGGTCGCTGATAATGGTCTGACCGACCTGGCCCTGAATCGGAGGATAAACTTTTATTGAGATCGGATTGTCGGTAGTAGTGCTGTCTTCATCATAAGAAGTCCACATTACAACCGGCTTTTCGATTCGGGCAAACGGAACGAACATGATCTGTGAAGTTGAATTCCAGATCAAACCGTTCATATTCATTGGATATTCGCCCATGTAAGATACTACCGGAGCATCTACCAACATGCCATTCGTCGGAGCATTGGTGATATGCAGATTCGCCTGAATTGCGGCAGTCTGCGGCAGACTGACATCTTTGGTCAGAGTTCCGCCGGTAGCAGCGTTGCTGATAACGAATTCAGGGGAAGTAATGTAGGCAAAACATTTCCAGGGGTTGGCGGAATAATCGATAACGCCAGGATAAGGAGTATAAGCTTTGCTGTAAACCCGGATACGATAGGTGCCATCATTCAAGCGATGGAAGAATTTCATGCTGGCGCCGGTAGAGCTGGCCATACCATCAGTTGAAAGTTTATCAGGGTTGCTCTGAGTGGGCATCCACTGTTCGAATCCGTTAAGGGTCACTTTTTTCTGGATTTCAATGTTTGACTGGCCAAGAGCGGTTTCATCGCCGTCAGCGGCGTTGGGGCCGAGCTGAACGTTAACGGTAAGACCAATACCACCGGTCAGGTCATAATTTCTTTCGACCAGAACTTCAGGATTGGTAAGGTCTACATCGGGGTAAAGAGCCGGGGGCGGACCAAATTCACCAAAATTGTAAAAATTTGGAGCATAGGTCGGGTCGACTTCATTTACCAGGGCAAAATTGAAATTGTATTTACCTACTGGCATGTAAACAACTTCATTACCAGTATAGATAATGGTAAGATTTTCGCCGTAGTGAAGAAGTCTTTTCACCGGTTTGGTTGGATCTGGTTCGGTCAGATTGACTTTGAACTGAGCTTTTTTGAAGCTCTTATGGTCAACCATGATATCTTTTTCAGTTTCAAGGCCAACCGGGAAGCTGTTATTGAACCAGCTGTAGAAGAACTGAGCAGTATGGTCGGCCCATTTGCCATCACCGTAAAGTTCGATATTGATCGGGGTTTCAAGCGGCCAGACGATATCGTAAGACGGAGTGGTGCCAGAAATTTCAGTTGAAGCAACATAAAGGTTTTTTACCTGCCAGGGAACGCCGGGCAGAAAAATGTTCATACCAGAAATCAGTTTCCCAGGAGTGACGACGGTGCCATCAACGGTCTGGGGTTTGATATGAAGCAGACAGCCTTCTTCAAGGTTGATCATCTGCTCGGGAGCAAATGCATCAGCTTCAAAGAAGTTGTAAAACCAGGCATTGGCCACGGCAAAAGCCAGGCGGGTGCCGTTGGTTGCGTTATTCGGCATTACCAGGAACCCTATATTGGGTTCGGGATTGCTGAGGTTATCAGCAGTGGCGGCAAGGCCAGAAAGAACGAGAGTTACCTTACCTTCGGAGTCAGTAACGCCATTGGTATTGGTATATGGGTTATTTCTGTCCCATGCATAAACAGATGCGCCGGGAACCGGGGCAGCAAGATGGTCAACAACTGCTATCGGAAAAGTATTGTCAAAAGCAAAAGCGTTGACAACCGGTAACAGCAACATCAGTGCAAGAAGCACAAAATAATTGCGTCTTTTTGAACAACAATTAAACATTCACCTAACCTCCATAAAATTTAGTGCATGCAAAGAACGTACAATCGCAAGACCCTTGGTCTATTGATTAAAAGAATAGATAGTTGCCGCCTCCTTCTCTCTTTTATTGCTGTCTCAAAGCAATGTAGTACCGCGATTTTTTCTTTAACTAAACGAATTTAACACCTTCGAATTTCAAAAAGCAATAGATGCAAAAAAAAAAAATACGATTTTTCACAGCATGTCTAAAGTCGCCTGGAGATTAATTTCTGGCGGGCAACCAGGCCTTAAACTGGGTTGAAAGCTGATTTCGGCGATCGTCACCGGTTACTTCAAATTCTGCCAGATAAACTCCGGAAGATGCAACCAGGCTAAGCAGGTTCCAGAAAGTCTGAGGCTGCGCGGCATCGAGGCGCACCTGCGCTGCCGGCTGATCTTTTCCGAAAATGCTGATGCGGGCTCTTGAAAGCACCGGATAAGAATCGGAAGCATTCAATTCGCGAAAGGCCTGTTCCAGTTCAGGAACCACTGCATTGTCCGCCTTGAATTCGTAACCGTCAAGTTGAGCCTTAAGCAAAGCATATTCCTGAAGAAGCTTCTGCACTTCGGTTGCTTCATTGCGCCTGGTTTCAAGCACGCGCTGTGCCATCTTAAGACGATCCTGCAGCGGCACAGTAACCAGATACCAGCACAGTATTACCGGCAAAAATATTGCCAGAACCGATAAGGCACGACGATCACGGATGGGGCGCTTCTGCCACCAGAGGTTCAATTTTTCCATCTGGCCTCCAGAGCAAAAAGCACCTGATCTTCATTGCGGCGGGATTCGGGGGTAGAGACCTTATCAACCATGCCGCTTGCTTCGATCAGCTTTCTGAAATTTTCCAAAGAAGTGAAATCGGCGGCCAACCCCTGAAATCTGAAACCATCGGCCCGAACCACCAGCTTAAGCAGCTTAACCCTTGAATTGAATGATGCGGAAGCCAGCTGAAGTGTCTGCAACCATGGAATATTTGGAACTGAACCGGCTTCCTGAAGGCTGTTCTGGGCGTCAGAAATCTTACGACGTATCTGGCTGACCGCATCAACCATTGGAATTCCCGGAAAAACCGAGGAAAACGCCTGTGCCGTTGCCTGCCTGGTGCGATCGGCAGCCGATTCATGCAGCCTGCATTCAATCCAGAGAAACAGGTGGCCGAGAAAGATGAGACCAGCTATCAAAGCTGCCAGAGAAATCAGGCTGACTTGCAGCGCCTTTTTCGTCTGCATTTGCTGATACCCTGACAGATCGTAGTTATGGCTGTTGTCAAGCAAACCCTGCAGACGGTCAAAAATTTTACTGGAATTCGAGGCAAAATCAAATTCTTCAATATCCTGGCCACCGGCGGCGGCCAGAATCGGCCCCATGGGCACTGCGGCATCGGCAATAATCCGACTCAAACGGCCATCTTCAGAAAAAATAGCAACGTAACTTGCTGCAGGAGTGGACGTTTTAAAAGCGCGACCGGTCGGCAAAAGCAGAAAATCGGGAATTGCAAGACGCCATGGGTGTTCAGACATCGAAACAATCTGTTTGAATTCAGGCGGAAAGGCGATGCCGGAAACGAGAAATTTTCCGGTTCCAAAATTTTGCTCTCTTTCATGGTCGTTTCGGCCATGCTTAGCTGAAGCTTCGCATGGCTCAACGACCGGTGGAAAGGAAACGCTCCACGAGAAGAGCCAGGTCTCGTCGATTTCGGCATAATGGTCGGCAGCGAGCTGCGGGATTACGCGAGAGATTTTGACCGGGTCATCGAAAGACAGGTCGATCTGGAAGGGCAAACCGGCACTGGCTGGTAATATCAGGATCCTAAAAAAGCTTTTCAAGAAGGCACTTCGGCCCGATGGGTCTGACTCAGTGCCAGTCCCTGGTTGAGGGCCGGCGCCGGCGGAAAATGTCCCGTCAGAATTGTCCGGGATTAAGGCGGTCGACGCAAGAGAGAACCAGTGCAGTTCTCCGCGAACATCTGCAAAAGCCAGATTATAACAATCTTTCAAGGTATCTCCACGTATCTTACAAGTCGGCACATCCCTGGCCGATCTCGTTTCACCAGGGCTTCTACCCGACGATGAGCATCGCCATGCTGGGCATGTGCAAATATTTTAAACCATCTTGTATGAGTAATAAACCTGTTTGTGTATTTCCTGGAAATTCTCCAGTCAAAGCCGACAACAAAGTTCGTATAACCCGCAAGTTCCATAAAAGGCCGGTAAGAAAAAAGCTTTTCATAAAACTCCGCGATCTTTTCAGCTTCATATTCGCCAGGCAAACCGGGAATTGACTTTACAATGGCTTCTACTGCCGTGTTGACGTTTATTTCACCTTCGCCATAAACGGTCAGCAGATCTTCGAGACCCGGCCTTGAACCCGAAGCGACCATCAGATCTGGAGTGATTCCCGGAATATCGAGAAGTTCGCGAATGTCGGTCATCGGGCCGTTGCGCGGTGCGCGCAGGCCATGCAGCATGTAAGTCGAGAATTCTGCACCCATTGGCCGGGGGGTGTCATCATCGTCTACATAATCCAGAATGCGCTGAGCCAGTCGGCTGGAAGCTCCGAGCCGCTCCGATTCACCGACCAGCGGGCTGCTGGCAATAATTCCAAGACCGGATTCTTCAAATGTCTTTTTAAGAATATATTCATCGACCAGGTTAACATTCAATTTCGATGATTCATCGATAATCGAAACGGTGCAGCTGCAAACTCCAAACATCAAAGGTTTCTCGATAGTTGCATCAGTTCCTGTTTTCCAGGCTTCGCCATAACTATCCCCAAGAGAAATATCCTGAAACAGCAGATTGATTGCATAATCGACACCGGCACGGGCAGCCCACTGGGCCTGCATTATAGCTTCCTGACGGGCATCAATACGAGCCTGCAATCCTGCATTGTCAAGAAATCTCAGGTAAAGGGCAATCAGCAGTGCCGACATCAGCAACACTGAAACAAGGGCCATCCCCTCTTTTCTATTCCTTATTGAATGTTTCATTTGGCAGAATAAATGCACTTTCAAAAAATTCGTTTTTTTCGCCAGGAGCGGATTTAAATATCAGGCGAAGAGCAATACTCTGTGTCTGGGGCATCGCTTCAGAAATGCCGGTCATACGCAACCATTCAACTCCATCAAAAATGTAAACTTCAAGTCCATCAAGATTTTCGAAGAACCGGGTTCTGGAAGGCTCACCCGCCTCGCGTTTGCCGTCAACCAGCATTGACACAGTTCTTACCAGGTTGCCGGTTCCAGGGTCATGACGCCATTCAACCCTTTTTACCCCACCGGGAATGCTGTTTCTCGCAAGTAATTCGCTGCGGGTGGTGGTATAGGCGACGAAGTTTTCACCACTGATAAAACTGTAATCGCCCTGATTCTGAATCACCACCATTTCCCCCAGTTCTTTGCGAATAAGGTCGAAACAGAATGAAATCTGCCGGTCACGCAGCGACGAATCTTCGGCCAGGCGCGATAGACGCGACATACCATGCAGCATCGAGCCAAGCAAAGTAAACAGAACCGCAAGCAAAGCCAGAGAAATCAGCATTTCGACGAGCGTGAAAGCCTTTCGAGTCGTTAAAATTTCATGGC
>JBMOKV010000605.1:0-5729 GCA_049325495.1 Candidatus Rifleibacteriota bacterium
CATATCATATTTCAAGTCGGCCCAGAATGGACAAATTATACCGCTGAGGAAACGCAAATTATCGTCAAACTCTCCATTAGCCCAGCCGCAAAAGCGCCAGTCATCGGCATTAACCGTCTCCACACCACCGATACTGCCATAAAGAAGGCCGTTCGACCAGACGCGCCACTGCCGGTTATTGGTGCCGTAAAAATAGAAGTTGCCACCGAAAAGATTGATCAGATTGCCTCGGGCATCATCGCGCCATGCGGTGTTGTAGCCACCGGCAGTAGTGCCATTTTTATATTCAAACTCTTCGGCCCAGGATTCGTTAAGATTGTTTTCCGGAAAGGTTGGACCGGCAGAATCTTCGAGCCAGCTGTAGGCATAGTTCAACGGTACAGTTTCGAGGCCGGCAGGCAGGTATCTCCTGGTATAATAAGGCGTCCAGGCTTTATCTGCGGTCTGATTGGTGCTTAATAGCCAGCCATAGTTTCCGGCCGGGTCGCCGACCCCGGTATTGCCCCAGTAAGCCCAGTATTCAGCAGTTTCGCCCTGACGAAGATTTACCAGAATTGAAATCTGTGGCGAGGTAGTGATACTTCCGGGTAGATTATACCGTGGAATTTCATTGCCCTTGCTGTCGGTTACGCGAATCTCGTTAACATTGGCCATCTGCCCGGCAGGAACGGTAAAATTCACATAGCAGGGGGCATTGATGCGATCGATTATACCCGGCTCAGTTACGGTTATTTTACGACGATAGCGCCAAAGCCCGGCAGAACTGAAAGTATCCGGTCTGAATGATTGCGGGTCGGTCGTAAGGTCGATCAGGTCAACGACCCGGGCATTATTGAAATAGGTGCCTGAGGCCATATCGGTTAAAATCCGGTGTTCGCGAACCGTAACCCCATCGCTGATAGACTGCTGCTGAGTAGCGCCATACTGGTCGATTGCCTGAACGGTAACATAATAGGTCGTGCCGCTGGCAAGATTGAGACCAGTAAAAACCGGATTGTTGGCAAGACCGAGATCCTGCCAGCCTGCCAGGTCGCTGCCCCCGGCCGTCGTTCCAGCGCAACCGCGATATTTCAACAAAGTTGTTTTGGGGTTAACCCAGTTAGCTTCAATTCTATCTTTCAGCCAGGTTTCATCAATATCGGTATGCAGACCATCTTTAACGAAAAAAGGAAAATACAGCGCTTCTGGAGAATTGGGAGACACGTTTCCAAGCGTGTCAACGTCGGATACTGCGTAATAAACAACCTCTGCGGCTGGAGGAGATGCATCATAATAGGTCGTAACTCCGGCTGCAGGCGTAGCAATTTGAGTAAAAGGACCACCTGAGGTCAAACTTCGATAAACTCTGTAATTCGCAAGGGTTACGTTCTGGCCGGCCAAAGCAGACCAGCTGAGATTTACTCCCGGTCCTGACGGGCTAGCGGTCAAATTTCCAGGGCTGACCACACAATAGACATTATCAACATAAGCACCTGCCTGAGATCCAGCACCGGTTGTACAATCCCAGTAAATCTGTATTCGATATTGGGTCGATGCCTTCAAGGTTGCAACATTACTCCATCCGGTTTGAACCCATGAAGCGGTATCAAGGGCGGTATCGTCAAGAAATGAAAGCACCAGCCCCTGATTGGGATAAGCACCAATTGTAGTATCTCTCAAAGAGCCCTGCAGAGAAATTGCATAGGTCGTACCCGCCCATTTGTCATAATGATCGGCTATTAAATAACAGTTGACGGGATAAGCCGGCGTAGTAAATGCCTGATGAAGAGCACCATCGCGATGCCGGTTTTGCGTAGTCAGATCACCGAGAAAGCATCCCCCCGACATGGCGTTATACGCAAATGTATTTAGAGCCCCAAGAACAACATTGTTGTCGATAGTCCAGTTGTTGGCGTTTCCGGCAAAAGTTGGGTTGCGCGCCTGGTTCAGGGCAAAAAGCGGTTGAGTTGCAAGAAAAATAAAGACAAAGACTGGTAAAAATATCAGTTTTAAATAACTTCTGTACACAGCTTTTCTCCTGACCAACAAGTATCTATCTCTAATTGTATGATTCAGAAAAGAAAACCGCCAGTTTTTCTTTTGCCGAATTCTGATTTTTTTCATTTAAGAATCAATCAGAGCGGCATCTTTATGGGAATGCCAGTGCCGGAAGAGGCTCGAAAACAGCTTAAGATGGTTATTCAGACCATGCAACGGTTCGGGCGGGAAATAACCATTTTTTGCGGCTTAAAAAGAAACCAACTGAAATGAGTTTCAATCGATTTCCGGAAATTTGTCCGCAGTGAATTTTCAAAACACTTCGGAAAACCGGAATTTTATGCTATTTTTAAAAAAAGACTTGGCGAGGTACAAAAAGGTTGGCCGAGGAAAAATGAGTTTTTCGCAGTGCAAAATTTTATCTCTGCTGTTTTTTTTCGTTGTTTCGCTGCAATTCAACCTGCTGTTTGCAAAGGCTGAATTCAAGCGCGATCCGCAGCAGGCGATGAGCTATCACATGTTGAGAATTGCCAAAGAAGCTCATGAAAATGGTGATTTTGCTGAAGCCCGTCGGATCTGGATGCAGGTAAGAGCCATCAGCCCATCGATGCCTGAGCCGGAATGGCTCAACGAACCTCGATCAATTGAGAGGGCCGAACCCCAGGAAACCAACTGGACCCGGCAGAAACTAATTTATTTCGTTGACACGCAAGGGTTCACACCAGAGGTGGTAGTACAGTTAAACAACTGGGTCAGCCAGTATCCCAACGACCGATTGATCAGGATTCTGCTGTTGAGTCATGCAATTCTTACCAATGACCAGAGCGCCATAATGAGACACCAGAGCCTGTTGCAGAATAATCAGCAATCTGTTTTCAACTTGATGACAATTTTAAAAATCATCATTTCAATCGTTATTCTTGGGGCGGGAGTCTGGCAATTGATTCAGCTGAAGCGTGAGCTGCCCCTGAAAAAGGAAAAAACCTGACCACATCAGCCCTCGTCATCATCGTTTTTTTCGTTTTTCCCGATTTTTTTGGCAAAAAGGGCGTTAATTCTGCGCAAACGATGATTAACCGCTGATTTGGTTAAGGGAGGTTCAAACCTTTCTCCAAGCTTTTCGATGCTGTCGTGGGGATGCTTCAGGCGAACGATGGCAGTCTGAAAAAGGTTCTCCGTCCAGAAATCCTGTTCGGGCAATTCGATCAGCTGCTGAATTTGCAGAATGCTTTTTTCCGCAGCGGAAATCTGGCGGTTGATATTGCCGGTTTCAGAATTAACCTGCCGGTTTACCATTGAAAGAAGTTTGCGGGTTGCGAGAAAATCTGACAATTCAAGCGCTTTTTCGAAAACCCCGAGTTGATTGAGAATTTTAATGATGCGCCGACTGTTTTTGCAGTAAAAAATCGAAAACCGACCTTTTTCAAAGCTGCTGAAGCGCATTTTAAGAAATCTTGAAGTTTTTTTAAATGCACTTTTTAACCAGCGTCCACGAATTCTGAATTCAAGATGATACCCACGACCAGGATTCTGCACGTATCCGTGGGCAATGAAAAGGCCCTGCATAAACGAATTCTGGCAATGTTTTGAGCCTTGCGAATCCTGATCAAGCATTTTGAATCTGGCCACAAATTTTTGTCGCAGAGAAAGAAGCGACACGCCTGGCAAACTAATTGTCGAGCCTGAAAACACAACTTTCTGAGACTCGCCTAAAATCAAATACAATTTTTTAATTAAACGCTTGATTAAACCGCGTCTGGTTCTGACAAAAGGGCTTTGATCAGAGCCTGAAAGAAGTCCGGCAAGAAAAGACTGGTGGCAGCAGGGCAATTGAGAAACTCCGGCCAGCATTTCCCTTTTGATTCTCAGAGAATAATCAGCACGCTGCATCGTAAAAAAGTTCAATCTTCATCGTCATCGTCGAAGTCGTAGTCAGAAACTGCATCTTTGTTTTCAACGGCGGTTTTCTGTTCATTCAAAAGACTGATAAGAATTGCAGCCAGAAGGCTTGAGTTATGGCGCAGCAGATCAGATTCAAGCAGCAGGTCGGTAGCAACAACTCTGATACCAAGATCCTCGATTTTTTTCACGGTTGGCGGCACCCAGTACTGTCTTTTGCTTTCATATCTGGCAAGCAATGGCTTGGCAGCACGGCGTGAATTGACCACGACGATGTCGATGCGCTCAAGAGGAGTCTTATCTAAAACTGCTTTAACATGATCATAAGCATTGAATGCATCGGTTTCGCCGGGCTGAGTCATGACGTTGCAGATATACACGACCCGGGCACGACAATTGTTGATGCGTTCTGCCACCCCAGGCACCAGCAGATTTGGAATTACGCTGGTATAAAGGCTGCCGGGGCCTAAAACTATCATATTTGCGTCATCAATGGCACTGAGAGCTTCGGGGTTAGCGGCCGGCTGCTGCGGGCTTAACGAAACGGCGATTATTTTTTTGCCGGCACCGCTGATCTGGGTCTCACCAGTCACTTCGATACCATCGTCAAAGCGGGCTGAAAGCTGAACATTATCGGTGGTAACCGGTATTACGTGACCCTTGATCGCCAGAATGCTGCTGGCTTCACGTACTGCATTGCCGAAATCGCCGATGACCCCGGTCATCGCAGCAATAAACAGATTGCCGAAACTATGACCCTCGATTTCACCGCCTTCGCCGAAACGGTATTGAAAAAGCTTCGATAACAGGCTTTCAGACCTTGAAAGAGCTACCAGACAGTTGCGTATATCGCCGGGCGGCAGAATCTGCAGTTCTTTTCGCAGACGGCCTGACGAACCGCCATCATCGGTAACGGTAACAATCGCGGTAAGATCAACGGGCAGCTCTTTAAGACCTTTCAGCAGGAAACTCAAACCGGTTCCACCGCCGAGCGCCACCATCGACATCTGCTTCTCACTGACCGGACTGCGCTTGAAAACAAAATCACGCAAACGGCTCGAAAGCTCCGAATCACGGGTGTCAAGAATGTGAAAAGCGGTTCTGAAGCCACGATAAAGCCAGAATGAGCTGATAAGAAAAGCTGAAAGTGCAGAGAACCCAAGAGCCAGCGGGTGAAAGCTGCGAATAGTTTCAATACTTGCGGGTGCCAGAACGATGGTAGCCAGCGCTGCGAAAACAAAACCGAAACACATCATGATCAGGCCAAGCAGCAAAAAGGCAACCCAGCGGCGGGCCCTGATTTCGTGGCTGAATTTTCGCCGCAGGGAAAGCAGCATCAGAACTCTCCGGCCATCTTGGCGCGAAGTTGCCGTGAGAATTTTTCAGCACTGAGAATGCCCATGCGTCGCAGATAAAAGTTCATGGCGGCAGTCTCAATAACCACGGCAAGATTACGACCTTCGCGGACCGGAATAGTGGTGCTGGGAATCTCAACTTTGAGAAATTTAACGGTACGCTGCAGAATTCCGAGGCGGTCGTATTCTTTGCGGTCATCCCATTTTTCCAGGACGATGACCATATCAACCGGCTTTTCATCAGCAGTAGCGGCGATACCGAACAAAGACCTGATGTCGATAATGCCAAGGCCTCTGATTTCCATGTGGTGGGCAATCATTTCATCGGGTGAACCGACAACCTTGGTGTCGCTGATCTTCATCAGCTGCACCGCATCATCGGCAACCAGACGATGCCCGCGTTTGATCAGCTCAAGCGCACACTCGCTTTTTCCTATTCCAGAAGCGCCCATAATAAGAATGCCGACGCCGTAAACTTCGACGAACACGCCATGTACG
>JBMOKV010000606.1:0-5725 GCA_049325495.1 Candidatus Rifleibacteriota bacterium
TCGAGCCTGATCCGATTACTATAATGATAACAATGTACCCAAAGCTGCGCAAGGTAAAGAAAGATTAAGGCAGATCAGTTGTTGAATAATCTTGGTTCTGTTATGCTGAAGCAAAATTATGAGCAGATTGAAAATAGCATTGATCAAGCCTTCGATGGGCGAACAGCACGGTCGCCCATACCGCACCCCTGCAGTGCTTGAGCCGATGTTTGCCGCTTTGATTGCCGGACAAACTTCCGATGATTTTGATCTTGTGTTTTTCGACGAGCGTATCGAAGAAATTGATTTCAGCCAGAAATGGGATCTGGTAGCCATTTCTGTCGAAACTTTCACCGCTTTACGGTCTTATCAGATTGCATCAAGGTTCAGGCAATCGAACTGCCCGGTTCTATTGGGCGGGTTTCACCCAAGTCTGGTGCCCGAAGAGGCTGCTTTGCATGCTGATTCGGTAGCGATTGGCACAGTTGAAACCATCTGGCCGGAAGTTTTAACCGATTTAGGTTCTGGCGGTCTGAAAAAAATTTATCGTGGGGGAAATTTTGGTTTTGCCAACACCAGGGTTGACCGCAGCATCTTTTCCGGGAAAAAGTATCTGCCGGTTGCCTTGGTTGAAACCAGTCGTGGCTGTCGGTTTTCCTGTAATTTCTGTACAGTGCGCAGTTTTTATGGCAATAACGTCTGCTTTCGCGATATTGAGTCGGTAAAAGAAGAAATTGTTTCGTTGAATCGGCGTTTTGTGTTTTTTACCGATGATAATATCGTCGCTGCTCCCGATCAATCGATTCAACTTTTTCAGGCAATCAAACCTCTTAAGCTGAAATGGGCGAGTCAGGCCAGCATCACATCAGCCCGGGACCCGAAATTTCTGGACTTGATGGCTGAAAGCGGTTGCTTTGCCGTGATTATTGGCCTCGAGTCGATCAGGTCGGCCAGTCTTGAAAAAATGGGCAAAAGCTGGGCGCCGGCAGCGGGAGAGGTTGAAAAACTTCTCGAAGAGTATCGCAGTCGTGGAATAATGGTTTACGGAACTTTTGTTTTCGGGTATCCCGGCGATACCCCTCAATTAATCGCAGATACCGTTGATTTTGCTATCGATCGCCGGTTGTTTATGGCTAATTTCAATATGCTCTATCCCTTTCCCGGAACCGCAGTTTATTCGCAGTTGATGGAACAGAGACGTCTTATTGAGCCCAGGTGGTGGCTGTCACGCTCGTCAATTTGGGATTTCCCGGCGTTCATTCCGGAAAATATGTCGCCAGAGCAGCTTTCTGTCGCGGTTAAAGAGGCGAGACGCCGGTTTGGCAGCATTTCAAGTCTGGTGCGGCGATCTTTTGACCTGAAAGCTAATTTCAAAAATCCGTTTAATTCATTGATTCATCTTGCCACGAATATAGTTTCACGTCTGGATATCCAGAAAAAATCGGGTTTGCGTCCCGGCTTCAATATTCCTGCAAATCAGGAGCAGCACCAGTGAAAGTTACATTTATAAAACCGAACATGGGTCTGGTCAATGGTCGGCCCTATTATGACCGAGGCCGCATGGAACCTCTTACTTTCGCGGTTCTTGCCGGGCAGTTGCCTGAAGGGGTCGAATGTGCTCTTTACGACGATCGCTACGAACGCATTCCATACGGCGAACCCACTGATCTTGTCTGTATAAATGTTGAAATATATACCGCCCGGCGTTCATATGAAATTGCGGCACGCTTTCGCCGTGTCGGGGTTAAGGTCGCCCTGGGAGGGTATCATGTGACCATGATTCCAGAAGAGGCTCAACAGCACGCAGATACTATCCTTCTTGGTGATTCCGAAGAAGTATTCGTGCAGATGCTGTCCGACCTTGCTGCAGGCAGACTGAAAAATCGCTATCAGGGGCATTTCCCTCCGCGACTCGAGAGTATAAAAACCCGCTGGGATATTTTTGCGGGAAAAAGCTATCTGCCTTTGCGTCTCACCCAGTTCAGCCGCGGTTGCCCAAACAGCTGCAAATTCTGCGCGACCGGCAACATTTATCGGAAAACTCATTGTTGCAGGCCCGCCGAAGATGTGGTTGAAGAGCTGAAAGTGCAGCCATCTCCTTTCGTTTTCTTTGTCGATGACAATATTGTGGCGCAGGTCGACCGGGCAAAAGAGCTTTTCAGGCAGCTAATTCCGCTGAAAAAACGCTGGGTCGGTCAGGCCAGCTTAAGTTTTACCGAAGATCGCGAATTGATGGACCTGATGAAGCGCAGTGGCTGTGCCGGTCTGGTGGTTGGTTTTGAATCAACGAACCCGGAAAATCTCAAACAGATGGATAAGAACTGTAATATGAATTTAAGCAGTTACCAGCCGGTAATTGAAAAAATTCGTGAAATTGGTTTTCAGATCTGGGCAGCCTTTCTCATCGGCTACGATGCCGACGATTTGAATTCGATCAAAAAAACGGTGCAGTGGGCCGTTGATCAGAAATTCTGCTTTGCCGCTTTCAATATTCTCTGCCCTTACCCGGGCACCCCGCTCTATGATGAAATGAAAGCGGCCGATCGCCTGCTGTTCGATAAATGGTGGCTCGATGACCGTTACCATTTCGGCGATTGTGTGTTCAAACCCGCTCGAATGACACCGGATGAGCTGACCGAAGCCTGTTTCTGGGCCCGTCGCCGCTTCAACCACCCGGTCAATATTTTTCGTCGGGCACTGGATTTTAAAACTAACGCCAAAGATTTATGGAGTCTGGCTACTTACTTCACCTACAACCCTCTGTTTCGTCGCGAACTTTTTAAGAAGCATGGCATGGTTCTTGGTTACGCGAAGAGATGAACGTCAGGGCAATCTTTCCCAGGACTATATTCGGCAGGCTCTTCGTAAGTGTTTTCGTGGTTTCAATTCTGTGTGCGACCCTGATTTTCACGTGGTTTAACAGCCGTTTTTTTCAGTCGCTGAATCATGAAGCTGAAGGCAGATTGATCAACATGGCCAGAACAATTGCCGGTCAGATCGAGCAGGTTGCAGATGCCGAGTCTGAAAAAATAAACATTTTAAATACTTTTTGGCAATTTGAAAAAGATGGCGCCTGGCTGCAAAATTTATACTGGCTCGACGTTTCAGGCAATGAGCCCCGGTTCATTGCCTCGTTCTCTGCGGTTAATCTCAGGAAAATATCCATTCTGCCCCCGTCTGCCGAAGAAGTTGAAGATCTTGTCTTTGCAAACATAAACGAGCTTGAAAAGGGCCGGGTGGTGATGCCCGACCCCTTTTCAGCAGCCGATTCCAGGCGATTCAAAATCGTTCTTTTTCCGATTCTTGATCAACTTCAGCTGCTCGATTCGGTAATCGGAATCGAGGCAGATCTCGAATATCTGCATCTGACTGCGGCAATGCGGGAGTTTTTCATGAGCATTCTGGCTGCGGTTTTTTTGTTCAGTGTTCTGATTTCATTGCTGGTTGCCTACAATTTCAGTCAGAAGACCTCATTTCTGGTCGATCAGCTCAAAGAAATTGAGAATGGCAGCATACCTGCCGGCGGCGACCTGCATTTGCGCGAGCTGAATCTGATTCATGAAGGAATGATCAGCATGGCCAGAGAGCTAAAGCGCAAGGACCGTCATTTGCGGGAACTTTTTTCGCGAAAGCTTGAAGAGCTTGCATTCACCGGGGCGGCCATCGCCCATGAAGTTCGCAACCCCCTCTCGGCCATCGAAATGCATTTCGGTCTTCTGAAAAGAAGGCTGCAGAAGCTGGAAAACGCTTCATGCGTTGAGGTCGAAGAAATTTCCATTCAACTGGTGCATCTGCGGCGTCTTCTCGAAAGCTTTCTTAATTATTCAAGGCTGGTGCAGCCCCAGAAAGAAGAAATCAGGCTGGAAGATTTTCTGCGTCAGTTTGTCGACAGCCGCAAGGATCTCTGGCAGGATCTCAAGGTTAATCTGCTGACCGAACCTGAATCAGTGATAATGTTTGATCGAACCATGCTGCAGCAGATCTGCGACAATATAATCGGCAATGCGGCCGCGCTTGCAATCCCAATCTGCATGCAGATCAGTTTTAAAAAAACGGAAGAAAGCTGGAAACTCAGCTTTGCCAACGACGGCCCCACGATCGACGAAGAGTTGCTTGCAAGGCTGTTTACCCCCTTTGCCACCGCAAGACCGGGGGGTAACGGTATCGGTCTGGCAATGACGCGCAAGCTTGTCGAAGCGCACGGTGGCGAGATAAGCTGTCGCAATCTCGATCATGGGGTAGTTTTCGAAATTGAGGTGTCTTGATGAAAATTCTGGTGGTTGATGACAATGAATCTCTAGCCCGTGGGTTGAAAGTTTTTCTGGAGCAGGAAAAACATGAATGTCTGCTGGCACATCAGGTAAAAGATGGTTTGCGGCTGCTGGGCGAAAGCAGCTTTGATCTTGTTATTACCGACCTTAAGCTGCCCGATGGTCTGGGTCTTGATATTGTCAGTGCTGCCAGAAAAGTTGAGTATCAGCCGGTTCCAGAGGTTATTCTCATGACCGCCTTCGGCTCGGTGCAATCGGCGGTTGAAGCGATAAAACTTGGGGCGATGGATTATCTTACCAAACCGGTTTCGCTTGAAGAATTCTCTTTCAGGCTGCAGAAAGTCGAGAACTTGCGCCGTCTCGAACTTCAGAACAGCCAGCTGCAGCGCCGGCATCAGCAACTGCTCGAACTTGCGGGGCTGAATGCGAGCCTGAATGACATTGCCGGGCAGAGTTGTGCCATTACGCAGGTGAAAAATCTGATCAGCAAGGTGGCCCCATACCCCTCAACCGTGCTGATAACCGGTGAAACCGGAGCAGGGAAAGAGCTGGTGGCCCGCGCGGTTCACAACCTTTCTGACCGGCGTGACGGCCCTTTTGTCAGAGTAAACTGCGCATCGATTCCCGAAACTCTTTTTGAATCTGAGCTTTTCGGATACGAAAAAGGGGCTTTTACCGATGCGCGTCAAAGCCGGGCGGGCTGCTTCGAGTCTGCCGATGGCGGTACGGTGTTTCTCGATGAAGTCGGTGAAATACCGGTAAATTTGCAGGCGAAATTATTGAGGGTGCTGCAGGAAAAGGAAATCGTAAGATTGGGCAGCAGCAAAGCCAGGCCCGTCAACGTTCGCATCGTTGCTGCCACAAACCGCGATCTTGACCAGATGGTCAGCCGCAATTCGTTTCGCGAAGATCTGCTTTATCGGCTGTCGGTTTTTAAAATTCACATTCCGCCATTGCGTGAACGCAAAGAAGATCTGGAAGCCATTTGTTTAAAGCTTCTGCAGGGTCTTTCTGCCGATTTGAAAAAAAACGAACTCAAGCTTAGTCCAGCGGCTTTAAAACGTCTGCAGGAACTTGACTGGCCCGGAAACATCAGAGAATTGCGCAATCTTCTCGAACGGGCCGCAGTAATGGCCGATTCCTGCCTTCTCGAGCCGGCTCATTTCGGCTTGTCCGCTCCCAGGGATGCTGGTTCGACAAGCCTCGCTCAAAGCCGCGAAGTTTCAACCGCTGAGACTGAGGCCGGCGCGGGTTTAATCGAAACGCTCGAAGATCTCGAGCGAAAGTTGATTCTGGCCGCCCTCGCCAGAAACGACAATGTAAAAAGCCGGGCCGCCGACGAGCTTAAAATTCCCCGAACCCAGCTGTTATATCGAATGAAGCGCCTTGGCATCGATAATGGGCAATAGAATGCAGGTCATTGTAGAATTCATAAAACTAAAAATGAAGCCTTCGTCTGGTTCTGTCTGGCCATT
>JBMOKV010000607.1:0-5712 GCA_049325495.1 Candidatus Rifleibacteriota bacterium
TTCTCAGCTGTCAGCGAGGCTCAGCGGCAAGGTTGAAAGCTGCATAATCAGCCTGGTTGATTATTACCCCAAAACGAAACGAAATCTTGCAAAGTTACTGCTCAAATTTAATTTTTCGCCCGAGGCCTTGCCAGATTTTTATAACTTTCTCTGCAAACTTAAAGCGGCAGCAGATGCACAAAACATCAAACTCAGCTGCTGCTGTGAAGACGATCAGGCATTTTCCCGGGCGGGCATTTTTAATACCGGATGTATCAGCCGTGAATGGCTGCAAACCATCACCGGTCAGCCAGTTGAACTTACAAGACACAAAGGCCAGCGGCCGGGCTGCCAGTGCGTTTTTTCTAAAGACATCGGGGCTTATAACACCTGCAGACATGGGTGTCTCTACTGTTACGCCTGTCGTTGAATACTTATTCCCAGATTCTTGACCAAATTTTCCGGCATTTTCTTTGTCACACCGGTTGGGGTGTTGTATCATTCTGGCATGATAAAAAAATTCACCGGTCTTTTCATAATGTTTTTGTTTTTGGCAACTGGCACGTCGCAGGCCGCGATGCGCCCCTGGGAATTCGTCAACCCTGCTGATCTGGAACTGAAAGCCTGGCCCGAAAAAAAAGAAATTATTGCCGGCAATACGGCCACTTTTACGATCCAGATACGCAATCGCACCGACAAAACGGTGCAGATTCACTACCCAACTGGCCAGCACTGGGATTACGCGGTTTTTCACGAAGGCCTGCAGATTTATCGCTGGTCACAGGGGCTTCGCTGGGCTGATTCCCCCCATTCAATTCCCCTGAAACGCGGTGAACCCATGACTTTTCAGATGTCCTGGCAGTCACGCGACCACAAGAATCGGCCACTTCCCCAGGGTGTTTACAAAATCTATGCGATGGCAATGGTCAGCCCAAGGCCCCTGGTTACCAACACATTTTCGATTCGCCTTCTTCCAGAAGAGATAAAGAAGACCGAAGTTATCGAGGTCAAGCTCAACAGCTTCTTCGAAATTGTAGTACCGCGCTATTCAGGCAAGCAGGAAGTCGAATGGCAGATTGCCTATGAGTATAACGACAACCGTATCGCAGTTCATGAACTGATCAAGCGGGACAAAGAACTGACCATCGTGTTTAAAGCCAAGCGCACCGGGCATGTTAATTTTCATCTTTATGGAAGACATGACACCAGGTTATTCAGCGAGTCACTTGAACGCCGCTCATACCGCATCGAGGTCAAATGAAAGCACCGGAGGAAAGAATGAATTATATTCAGGGAACCAAACAGACAGTTGAAAGCCTGATGCTGCAAAAAGGCCTTCTCAGTGATGACCAGCTTGAAAAAGCCAGAAATATTCAGGCCCAGACCCTTGAAAGACTTGAGAACATTATTGTCAGACTTGGTTTCATGTCAGAAAAGCAGGTTCTTGACCTCTGGGCCGAGTTTCTCGGCGTTTCCGTCATCGATCTGACCAACATCAAGGTCGATGCCAAAATTCTTTCGCTTATTCCAGAATATCAGGCGAAACAGTATAAAATGATTCCGATCAAGCGCGAAGGAAATCGACTGACCGTCGCCATGGCAGACCCCTTTGACATAATGGCAACCGATATGATTGCCTTTTTGACCCAGTGCAAACTTGAAGTTCTGATTGCTCCGAAAAATCAGATAGAGCTCGCCGCCCGCCAACTCTATTCGTGGGAAGGATTCTCGGTCGGCGGCGAAGATGGCAAAGAAGAGGTCACCGAACCGGGCGATGCGGGCGTTGAAGTAGTTCGCAAAACTTCAGAGCAGGGTGCGGTCGTTCAATTTTTAAATTCAATTTTTAAACAGGCAATTTTAAAACGCGCCTCTGATATTCACGTTGAACCACGAGAAGAAATACTTCTGGTGAGGTTTCGCGTTGACGGCATGCTGCACGATGCAATGACCGGCCCGATAAGTCTGCTTCCACCATTGATCAGCCGCATAAAAATTCTCTCACACCTTGACATTGCCGAGCGCCGCCTGCCCCAGGACGGCCGCCTGAAAGTAAGAATGCAGGACAAGGAAATCGATTTCCGCGTCAGCACCGTTCCCAGTCTGCTCGGAGAAAAGGCGGTTCTGAGAATTCTTCAGCGCGAATCTAAATTCGACCTCGATAATCTCGGCTTTTTCAACGACGATCTTGCCCGCCTGAAAGCAGCCCTTGACGAACCCTACGGGCTAATTCTGGTAACCGGCCCAACCGGTGCGGGTAAAACAACTACCCTGTTCGGAATGCTGAAATATTTCAACAGCACCGAAATCAACATTTTCACCATTGAAAACCCGGTAGAATACCGAATCAGCGGCATCACTCAGGTTCAGATCAATGACAAAATCGGCCTCGACTTTGCCAGCGGCCTGCGCACCGCTCTCAGACAAGACCCAGACATCATTCTCGTCGGCGAAATCCGCGATCTTGAAACGGCGGAAATTGCATTCAGAGCCTCACTTACCGGGCACAAAGTGCTTTCGACCCTGCATACCAACAACGCACCAGCAAGTATCAACCGTCTGATAAATATGGGTGTTCCCGCATATCTGGTCACCGCCGCCGTGCGTGTCGTCGTCGCCCAGAAACTGCTGCACCGAATCTGCCCCAGCTGTAGAGCAGAATACAAACCCAGCCCGACCATCATTCAACGTCTGGGTCTGACCCCCGGCAAAGTGATCGGGCACAAATTTTATAAAGGCGCCGGATGCAAAGAATGCAACCAGACCGGAACCTATGGCCGGACGGGAGTTTACGAAACCATGGTCATGACCGCATCAATGAAAGATGTGATCATGGAAGGCGGCACTGAAATGGCGATTAAGCGCATTGCACGCCTTGAAGGAATGAGAACTCTGCGGGAAATGGCCATCGAAAGGGCACTTGTCGGTGAATCGACCCTCGAAGAAGTAGTATATGTAACTCCTTCTGATGAAGAAGAAAAAAGAATTCCCCTCACCGGCATCATGCCTGCCCATTCAGGCATGATTCTTCCGGTAATGATGCCCCAATCTGCGGCCATGGGTACAACTCTTCCCCAGACAGATGCGCCCATAAGACAACAACCGCAAAGACAGACTCCTGTGATCGATCCGAATGACCCGGTTATCAAAGTTATCATCGCCTCACTCGAAAAAGAATATATGTTTTTCAGCAATGAAAAACTGGCGGAAAAACTTCACCTGCCGGTTCTTCAGGTTAAAGAACTCATGCAGATGCAATCTCTTAACCGCGACAAAGAAGGGTTTCATAAATTCTTCGGATCTTACCCTGAACAGATGCAGGATTCCGACATTGTCGACATTATCCGGATGATTCAGGATAAAGGTGGGCAACTGCCTGAATTTATCTTCGGCGACGAGACGATTGCCGAAAAATGGGCCACACTTTCAATCAAACTTTTGATTGACAAAATTAAAAACCGCCTGCAAAAGCCAGAAGAACTTCCAGAAATTTTCACCGAAAAACTTCTGATTGACTCTGGATTAGAGCAGATATGGCTGTGGTCGGGGCAAAAACGCTTCCGTTTGATTGAAATGGTAATGCCCGGCGAATACCGTCCGTGGCAGTTTGGAGAAATTGAGCCCTGGCTTGAAAGCAACGACAAAAATTTCTGCGCCCGCGAAGCCCTTGAATGGCTGATGACCGAGAAACTTGGCTGCAGCCGGGGTGACCTGCCTGCCATGATGAACCGGCACATTTTCAAGGATAACGGTCTTGGCAAATTGCTCGAACTTTTTGACGATTCGTGCTTCAAACTGGTCAACACGGTTTTTCCCCACGTATTCAAACAATGGCAGTTCATCGAAGAAGAACCGCTGATCTGGTTCCAGGAAGACCGCTTCGACACCGCGCAAAAAGCCACCCGCTGGCTGATCGAGGAACGACTCGGCATTCCGGTAGAAGATATACCCAAACGTATTTCAATCAGAGAATTTCACATGAACGGGCTGTCAAAGCTGCTTGACCTGTTCAACCAGAACCTGTACCAGGTTGTCGAAAATGCCTACCCGCAAAAATTCAAACCCTGGCAGTTTAACGAGCAATCCGACCTCTGGAAAGCTCCTGATGCCCTTGAAACTGCAAGGCAGGCCACAATCTGGCTCATCCGCGAACGCCTGCATATTGAAGAAGCCAAAGCGGCACAGCACATCTCGCGCCGCCATTTCCTCAATAATGGCCTGGGCTTCATGCTCGGCACCCTGTTCAACCATTCACACTTTCTCGCCCTGGAAAACGCTCTTGAAGAGCTCAAAAGCAACGAGATCTTTCAGAAAGCACTGTTCACCTATTCTCAGGAAATCCGCGACATCAATGTAAAATGGGAAGCCATGGCCGAAAAAATTGCGCTGAATCACTTTGGCAAGGCCCGATTCAAAGTGACGCTGCCCAATCTCAAAATTGCCCCTATCGTTCCTGAAAACGAGCGCATTTACATCAATGCCGCCAACCAGATCGAATACGTGCCGCAGATCGTAATTCCCAAACTGAATGCCTATGCTGACTTCAGCGATTTTTCCCACTGGGTTCCCTACTGCGACAGGCTTACCTACTGGATTCTCGGCGATGATCGCAGCACCGGATACGTTGAACCCACGCATCCGAAGGTCAAACTGGTGTTTGTTGACTCACTGGTCGGCGGTTTGCGCTCTAAAGGCCTGCTCGATGTGGTAGAAAAAGTTCAGCAGCTGGTAAACGGTCATAACCGCCTGCTCGACCACAAAGCCCCGGCAGGAATCTGAGCATGAAATGCCTGTCGCAGACTGCGGCCGGGTCGATCAGAGACCACAACCAGGACTTCTGGCTGATTAACGAAAAAGCAGGTCTGGCCATGGTCGCAGACGGCACCGGGCCCGATGGAGCCCGGGCCGCAGCGGAGCTGCTCAACCTTGCTTCAGCTCTGTTGCTGGAAAACGCCCATGTTTTTTCGGCCGAAGAAGCACCGCAAAAACTGGCGGAGGCTTTTGCCGAAACGCAAAAGCGCAACGGCGCGCACTTGACCGAATCGATAAAAGGATTTGCAGCGATCTGGCTGCATCGGCAGCAGATTTCCCTGGTCTGGTCAGGCTCATGCCGTGTGGAATCGGCAGCCCGCTTCTGTGGAAAAATCGCCGACCGAATTCCCGAAATTCGCCTGGTCAGTCTGCCGGTTCAACCGGGGTCTGCCTTCATGCTGAGCAGCGAAGGCGTGGTCATGGCTCTGAACAATCAGTATTTTTCCGGGCTCGCCCACGATCTTTGCCTTAAACCGGGCAGTGAAAAGTTTGAATTTTTCTGGAAAGAACTGGCAAGAGATTACGATGGTGATGACCGCACTCTGTTGTTGATAGATATTGAAGAGGCCGACCGAAAACTTGGCTGCCCGAAGGAAATTGAACTTTTCACAGATTTCGACCGGCAGTTCAGCATACCTCTCTGGCTGCCGGCTTCTCTTGGTGCAATTTTCAGCGTAACCGGACTGTGGCTGCTGCGAAAAATCTATTTTACCCTGAAAGAAAACCCGGTTTTCATCCAGTTAAAAAAGCTTGCCAAAGAAAACCTGAAATAATACGAATCACAGAAAATATATTCGTAGGGGCCGATCTCAGTGTGACGCGCAGGATGCGCTAATGCCATGGCGCGGCCCGTTTCAAATCGTAGTAGCATGAACGAATTAAAGGTGATTGGTATTACTACTCGAAAAACTCCGTTGATTTACC
>JBMOKV010000608.1:0-5668 GCA_049325495.1 Candidatus Rifleibacteriota bacterium
CAATAATCCATGTCCATGTCTGGAGCAGAGGGAGCGTTGTTCTTCTTTTCGGGCAGTTCAGCGACCAGAACTTCGGTGGTCAGCAGAATTGACGCGATGGAAGAGGCGTTCTGCAGTGCAGAGCGGGTAACCTTCGCGGGATCGATGATGCCGGCTTTATACATGTCAGCATAATCGTCGGCAACTACGTCATAACCATAACCATTGGCATTCTTGTTGATGACGTTTTCGATGATGACTGAAGGTTCGAGACCGGCATTGGTGAGGATCATGCGCATCGGAGCATAGAGAGCTTTGCGAATGATGTTCACGCCGACTTTTTCGTCGCCGGTTGCTTCTTTTTCAAGCTTTTCCAGGGATTTGAGAGCGTTGATGTAAGTAACGCCACCGCCGGCTACGACGCCTTCTTCTACTGCGGCGCGGGTTGCGCTGAGAGCGTCTTCTACGCGGGTTTTGCGTTCTTTCATTTCAGTTTCGGTTGCTGCACCGACTTTGATTACTGCTACGCCACCGGCGAGTTTGGCCAGTCTTTCCTGCAGTTTTTCCTTGTCGTATGAGCTGGTGCTGTGTTCGATTTCAGCTTTGATCTGGGCGATGCGGTCGGTCAAGGCTTTGGTATTGCCGGCGCCGTCAACGATGGTGGTCATTTCTTTGCTGACGACAACTTTCTTGGCGCGTCCAAGCTGATCGATGGTTGCTTTGTCAAGTTTCATGCCGAGTTCTTCGCTGATTTTCTGGCCACCGGTCAGAATTGCGATATCTTCGAGCATGGCTTTGCGTTTATCACCGAAGCCGGGGGCTTTAACGGCGACACAATTGAAAGTTCCGCGCAGGCGGTTAACTACCAGAGTTGCCAGAGCTTCGCCTTCAACATCTTCAGCGATGATCAGCAGAGGTTTGTTGACCTGAACGATTTTTTCGAGCAGCGGCAGAATTTCTTTGATGTTATTGATTTTGTTTTCAGTGATGAGAATGTAGGGATTTTCGAGAACTGCTTCCATTCTTTCATGGTCGGTGACCATGTAGGGGCTGATGTAGCCTTTGTCGAATTCCATACCATCGGTGAATTCAAGAGTAGTGTCGAAGCTTTTGGCTTCTTCAACGGTGATGACGCCATCTTTGCCAACTTTGTCCATGGCTTCGGCAATGATTTTGCCGATTTCGGGATCACGGGCGGAAATGGTGGCAACCTGGGCGACGCTGTCTTTATTGTCGTCAACTTTTTTAGAAAGTTTTTTGATTTCTTCGACGACCTGGTTAACCGCTTTTTCGATGCCATGCTTCAGAAAGCTGGGATTTGCACCGGCAGCTACGTTTTTGAAGCCTTCCTGAACGATTGCCTGTGCAAGAACGGTGGCGGTGGTGGTGCCATCACCGGCTACATCGTTGGTTTTGCTGGCGACTTCTTTAACCAGCTGAGCGCCCATGTTTTCAAATTTATCGGTAACTTCGATTTCTTTGGCGATGGTTACGCCGTCATTGGTGACGGTGGGGCTGCCAAATTTTTTGTCGAGAATGGCATAACAGCCTTTGGGGCCGAGGGTGGCTCTAACGGCGTTGGCTACAAGGTTTACGCCTTTTTCCAGAGAATGTCTTGCTTCGTCCCAGTATTTAAGTTGTTTAGCGGTCATATTTTACTCCTGATAAGCTTATTGATTGATGGAGAATTACTTGATAATGGCGAGAATGTCTTCTTCGCGCAGAATCAGATAGCTGTCGTCATCGATTTTGATTTCGGTGCCGGCATATTTAGAGAAAATGATCTGATCGTCTTTTTTGACTTCGAGCGGAGTTCTTTCGCCATTGTCATTGAGTTTGCCCGGGCCAACGGCAAGAACGGTGCCTTCGATGGGCTTTTCTTTGCTGGCGGTATCGGGCAGAATTACGCCGCCCTTTGATTTTTCAACGGTGTCTTTGGGTTTTACGATTACACGATCATTAAGGGGTTTAAGGTTCATAATATCCTCCTGATTTGCTTATTGAAAATTATTGAGAGCCCGGTGGGGGAGAACCCCCACCTGAGGTATCTGAAATTACATCATGCCGGGCATCATGCCGCCCATGCCGCCCATGCCACCCATACCGCCCATGCCGCCCATGTTGGGCATGCCGGCCGGTTTGCCTTCTTCGGGAAGGTCTGCTACAAGAACTTCAGTGGTCATCAGAATTGAAGCGATTGAAGAGGCATTCTGAAGAGCTGATCTGGTAACCTTGGCGGGATCGATGATTCCGGCTTTGAACATATCGATATATTCATTGGTCAGAACGTTGTAGCCGTAGCCGGGTTTGTTTTCCTTCTTGATTCTTTCAATGATTACGGCGGGTTCGAGGCCGGCATTGGCAAGAATGAAGTGAATCGGCTTGTGCAGAGCTTTGCGGACGATTTCGACGCCGATCTTTTCATCGCCTTCAACTTTAAGGGTTTCGAGGGCGGTCAGGGCGTTGATAAGGGCTACGCCACCACCGGCAACGACGCCTTCTTCAACGGCGGCGCGAGTTGCACTCAGAGCGTCTTCAACGCGGGTCTTGCGTTCCTTCATGGCGGTTTCAGTGGGGGCGCCGACTTTGATTACGGCGACGCCACCAGAGAGCTTGGCCAGTCTTTCCTGGAGTTTTTCCTTGTCGTAAGAGCTGGTGCTTCTTTCGATTTCAGCTTTGATCTGGCCGATGCGGGCCTGAATGTCTTTTGCTGAGCCGCTGCCTTCGATGATGGTTGTGGTTTCTTTTGAAATTACAACTTTTTTGGCAGTGCCAAGGTGTTCGAGGGTAGCGTTTTCAAGTTTGAGGCCAACTTCTTCACTGATTTTCTGACCTCTGGTCATTACGGCGATATCTTCGAGCATGGCTTTGCGTCTGTCGCCAAAAGCGGGGGCTTTAACGGCCACGCAATTGAAAGTGCCGCGAAGTTTATTGACTACCAGAGTTGCAAGAGCTTCGCCTTCGATATCTTCAGCAATGATCAGCAGAGGTCTTTTGGTCTGCACGATGCTTTCAAGCACTGGCAGAATGTCTTTGATGTTATTGATTTTGCTGTCGGTGATAAGAATGTAAGGGTTGTCGAGAACTGCTTCCATTCTTTCGGGGTCGGTGACCATATAGGGGCTGACATAGCCCTTGTCGAATTCCATGCCTTCGACGAAATCGAGGGTGGTGTCGAAACTTTTTGCTTCTTCAACGGTGATTACGCCGTCTTTGCCCACTTTGTCCATGGCTTCGGCGATAACTTTGCCGATTTCGACGTCACGGGCAGAAATGGTTGCAACCTGGGCAACGCTGTCTTTATTGTCATCAATTCTTTTTGACTGTTCTTTGATTTTTTCAACAACAGCTTTAACTGCTTTTTCAATACCACGTTTGATATAAATCGGGGTGGCACCGGCGGCAGTGTTTTTAAAACCTTCGTGTACAATTGCCTGGGCAAGAACAGTAGCGGTAGTGGTGCCGTCACCAGCGATATCGTTGGTTTTGCTGGCAACTTCTTTTACCAGCTGAGCACCCATATTTTCAAAACGATCTTCTACTTCGATTTCTTTGGCGATCATGACACCGTCATTGGTGACGGTAGGACTGCCAAAACTCTTGTTGAGGATCGCATAACAGCCTTTGGGGCCAAGGGTTGAGCGAACTGCATTGGCTACAGTATCGACGCCCTTTTCCAGGGCTCTTCGTGCGTTTTCACCGTATTTGAGTTGTTTCGCTGCCATTTTCTGTCTCCTTCAAATAATAATTTAAAATTTATGGATGTAAGTTATTCAACGGCCAGAAGGTCGTCTTCTTTCATGATCAGATGCTTTTCACCTTCGATCATGATTTCAGTGCCGGCCCATTCGGAAAAAATCACGCTGTCGCCGGCTTTTACCTGCAAAGGCACGGTTTTGCCCTTGGCAGTGCGATTGCCGGTGCCGACAAAAACTACTTTGCCGCGCTGGGGCTTGGCTTTTGAAGCAGTGTCGGGAATGATGATTCCTGATGAGGTTTTGGTTTCGGTTTCTGCGACTTTGACGACTATTCTGTTACCCATTGGGGTAAGTTTCATAACGTCCTCCTCGATAAGATTTCCTGATTTTTGTTAGCACTCGTTAATAGTGAGTGCTAACAACATGGATTTTAAGATAAGTCTTTTTATAATAAAAATCAAGTTATGCGAGAAATTTGGTTAAAATTACTGAAATTTGATTTTTGAAGGCAAAAATTGTAAAAAATATAAAAAAAACAACGAAATTGTTTGAAATAATCTGTTTTTAGCGTTTGATTATACAGGAAAATCAGAGCGGCGAGAGGTCATTTAGTTCGGATAAAGGCATGGATCAGAGTTTTTGAAGAGCCATGAATTTCTGCTCGGTTGGGGGCAGCTGTTTTTTTCTTGGGAAAACAAAACTTGTGTTTCAATCGTATTAAAAATCAGGATAGAAAAAAAATCGTAAGTGATTCGTTCTAGAAATCTGGTTCCAAACTGTCAGTCAAAAGAACTTTATTGTTGCACCTGTTGTCAGTATAGCTTAAACTGAAGAGCATCTACCCAGAGGGAAAGATCAAATTAATGGAAGAAAAGAAATTAAAAGATTATATAAAAAAAGTTGATTTCAGTGATCTGAGGGTTTTGCTGGTCGGGGTCGTTCTTTTGGTCATTCCCATCGCTTTTCTGCTATGGCTTGGAACTTCTGGCAGCAATAAAAGGCTTAGTCAGGATCGAATGCGAACCATGGTAAATCGAAAATCGATTTTTAATTTTGGTCCGGAAAAAGGGCAGCAGAAATCGATGCCTGCCAGTTCGGTAAAGTCGGGTGAAAAATCTGGTTCCGGATGGTTTGCTGATGAATCGCCGGAGAAAAAGGTTCAGAGAGAGCTTGAAGATGCTATGAAGATTGTTGAAAGAAGTCGGCGGCCGGAAAACTTTCCTCCCGGTACCACGGAAATGCAGAAGCAGGCGTATCGAGCCGAGCATCATCCGTCGATGATCTATGGAAATGCCGCCCTGGAAGAGGGACGGGTCGCGGAAGCGGAGAAATTTTTCGAACAGGCATTTGAAGATGCAAGAGATAATCCATTTCAACGGGTTTATGCTCTTGGAGGTCTTTTAGAGGTTTATTCCCGCAAAGGCGATTATGCAAAACATGAGCAGGTTTTCAAGTTGTTTATGGAATGGGTTGGCAAAATGCCTAAAAATGCGGGTGGTGGTGACTTGCAGGCTGCGGTGCGGGATGCTTACCTTTCTTTGAAAAAAGTTAAAGAAATGCTTGATTCTGGCGGTGGAATGGACAAAATCAGCCAGGTTAATCTGGTTAAAGATGGCCAGATAGATCCCGCAAAGGTTGGTCGCGAGTTGTCTAAATCGTTGTCGGTTTTTCCGGCCAAATTTGATTGAGGAGGGTTGATCAATGATTAATCGAAGAGGAAGTGCCTTTGTAATCGTAGTGGGTGTTCTTGCGATTATTCTGTTTGCTTCGACCCTTTTCATGTCGTCAACAATTGAAGAAGGCCGGCAAACCACCATGTCGGTAAAGGGTCTGCATGCTGCAAGTCTCGCAGAAGCTGGCCTTGAGCGGGCAATGAGGATAATTTCCGAGAAGATCAATGATGTAGAACCGGAAAACCTGACAGCGGATTCTCTCGCAGTTCGATTGCGGCTTCCGGCTACCGCAAAATCCGGCGCTACTCTTGGTCTTTC
>JBMOKV010000609.1:0-5662 GCA_049325495.1 Candidatus Rifleibacteriota bacterium
CTTACCACTGCCACGCCAGCGATGAACCGCAAGCGTATTGCCGACCTCAATCTTTTTCGTTATTTGATCAGAACCGTAGCGGTGAACGTGCCGGTCGAAACCTTCCTGCAGACCCTGATGTGGCTGAAAAAGCGCAAATTCACCGATCGCACCGGTGAGCTCGATTATCTGCAGACCTTTCATAAAATAACCCCGCCGGTGTGCATGATTTACGGCACTCACGACCTTATTGCCCCCGAAGAAACGGTGCAGGCTGGTTACGATGCAGTCAGTTCCGTGAAAAAGCTTATCGTTTCGATAGCTGACGGAACCCACCTGAATATGACCGCTGGTCATCGGGCCCGTGCCATTGCTGAAATCACCGCAACTTTTGTAATAAAAGAAGAGCCCGATCAGATCGGTTAAGCCAGAATCATTTCGTTGATTCAAATACTTTTTGGAACAAATGCCGGCAGGTATTTTTGCAGCATTCCAATAAGCTCAGCCCGCCTGAATGGTTTACATATGCTGGCTGTAAATCCGTATTCGGCCGGGCTTCTCATTACCGGGTCTTCGGCGTAGCCACTCGCCACAAAAACCGGAGTATCCGGGTCAATTTGACGAACCAGACCGATGGCCTCCTTGCCGCCCATTTCACCAGGAATGGTCAGGTCGAAAATCATCGCAGAAAGAGGCCTGCCCTGAGAGATTTCGCGTAAATGATTTTCAATTGCTTCACTGCCGGAGCATGCGGTAATTACCTCGTAACCCATACTGCCCAGAATATCTCTAATGATTTCAAGCATCAGTTCTTCATCATCCATTACCAGAATTTTACCCGAGCCCTTTTGTGACTCTAATTGCTGTCGCCTGGGTGTGGGCTGTTCGACAATTTCGGTTGCTGGTAGAAAAACATGAAAGGTCGTGCCCTTGCCTTGTTGCGAGTTTACGTCGATGAAACCGCCATGTCGGTTTATTATGGAAAAACTGGTTGCCAGGCCAAGTCCATGACCTTTTGCCTTGGTGGTAAAAAATGGGTCGAAAATTTTCGGCAGAACTTCTTGCGGAATACCGATTCCACAGTCTTTTACCGATATTTTTACATATTTTCCTGGATTGACCAGAGGAAAATCCTTTTCAAAGACCACAATGTTACTGGCAGAAATCTTGATTTTGCCTCCGTCAGGCATGGCCTGCAGGGCATTAATAACCAGATTGTCGATTACCTGGCCAATCTGGTTTTTGTCGAAATCACAGCTCCAGAGATTTTCATCTATTTCGAAGCATGAACTGACCGAAGAACCGCTCAGGGCAAACAACGCTGTCTCTTTGATAAACGGAAAAAGCGCGCCGACTTTTTTTACCGGTGCGCCGCCCTTGGCAAAAGTAAGAAGCTGATGAGTCAGGGCGCGGGCCCGGTCAATTGATTCCATGGCGCGATTCAGGTATCTGGTTACCGGTTCTTCTTTGCTCAGATTAATTGCTAAATCGACGAAACCAAAGATTCCACCGAGAAGGTTATTGAAATCATGGGCGATTCCTCCTGCCAGCAGGCCGAGAGATTCGAGTTTCTGCATTTTTTGAATCGCCGTTTCTTTCTTTCTCAATTCGGTAATATCATTGTTCATTACTACTGCGCCGATAAGGCCGCCATTTTCATCGATTACCGGGGCAGAATGATTCAATACCGTCTTTTTTTTGCCATCGAAGGCGTCGATTTCAAGCATTTCGTCTTTGATGGTTATCCCTTTTTTCAGGGTTTGAACCAATGACCAGTCATTGCTTTCTACCGATTTCCCTGAGGGAACTCGTCGGGCAGTAAAAACTTCATTATATTTTGCTCCCGTCTTGGGCTCTTTGCCCCAGATAGCAATACCGGCCGGGTTGCCGCGCAGAATTTTTCCTTGAGAATCGGTAAACCAAAGGCCGATTGGCAGCATGTCAAAAATTTTATTGAGCAGTGCTTCACGGCTTTTTAATTCGATCTCGGATTTTTTTCTCTCTGAAATATCAGTGCCGATGCTGAGAAAGGCCGAATAATTATTCCAGGCGATTTTTCTGACATAAACCTCCAGAGGCAGTTTTGAACCGTCTTTTCGGTAATGTTCTACTTCAAAACAGGCCTCGCCATATTCTCTTATCAGCCTCATTCTTTCTTCGATAAGCTCTTCTGACTCAGGTACGTCGAGGTCATGAAGATTGAGTTTGAGAAACTCTTCGAGTGAGTAACCGTGCATTGCCAGAGTTTTGCGGTTGGCATAGAGGAATTTTCCACTGCTATCGTGAATCGTTATGGAACTTGGGGCAATGTCGATCATTTCCGCCATCATCTGCTGCTTTTCGGCGATTTTGTTTCGGTCAAAAATCTGCCAGACCGAGTTCATCATAAGATTGAGCTGGCGAATATCAGAATCGCTATAAGGTTCCGCTTTGTTGGCAACACCCACAACCGCAACAATTTTTCCATCGCAGAAAACAGGGATCGACAGAAATCTTGTCATCGGTGCATGCCCTTCAGGAGTGCCTTTTTTCAAGGGATTATGGGCTGCGAAGTCGTTCACCATTATTGGTTTTCTCTGTCTTACCACTTCTCCCCAGATGCCGGTTTTTTCAAGTTCATAAACAGTCTGCTTTTCAGCAACATTGCAGATGTTCATCACTTCTTTCGACCAGCTGTTGAGCACAAATACTTTTTCGGTTTCGTTGTAAAAGTAAATGTAGCCAATCTGGCTCTGGGTGAGTTTTATTGCTTCATCCAGGGCAAAATCGAGAAAATCCTGATTGTTGGCTGAATTATAGTTGCTGATTCTCAGCAGGCTTTCCAGCCTGGCTTCATCGAGAAGCATTTCGTTTTTAGCAAGAACTCTTTCTGTGATGTCGACTACATTGGCCAGAGCGATAATAGTGCCATCATCGGCAGGCAAAAGGTCACCTGAAACAGTTACGTATTTTATTTCACCGGTTCTGGTAATGTACCTTTTATCGACACAGTATTCTTCAAGGCCATTCTTGCAGCGCAGTTCGATAAGGTTTTTTTCGTTTTCCCAGTCTTCGGGGTGGGTTATATCTTTTACCGTCTTTTGCAGTAATTCTTCTTCAGAATAGTCGACAATTTCAAGAAAACTACGGTTTGCTCTGAGAAATCTCTGGGTTGCAAAATCGACTACTACTATCCCGGTTGTGCTGTGCTCAAAAATGTTTTTGAACCAATGCTCTTTTTGAAAAACTCCAGTTACGCATTTTCTGCAACTGGCACAGTTTTTGTCGTCATGGATGCATGAGCTGGATAGTGAGGCGAGTTCATTTTCTGGAAGAGCGTTTTTCATAAACAACTCCCTGCTGCGATTTTTCACCCTGCTTTAATTATGCATAATTTCTGGAAAATTAGTCAATGCCAATAACCCCCATGGGGAGCTGATTGACAAGTTTGTCGGTACATTTTTGTGAGGAAAAGCAGACCTGACGCTTCAAGAAAAATACATGATTTTAGGCAATTCAGAATGATTATTGCTTAAAAAGCAATAATTATGCCGTTTGAGCCAGAATCATTTCGGCAGCGGCCTGGTCGAGGCGAATCTGCTGGCGCAGGCTTTCCATGTCGGGGAACTTTTTTTCTTCTCTGATTCTTTTTACGAAGCGAATTCTGATAGTTCGGTGATACAAATCATGGTTGAATTCGAGAAGATGCGCTTCAAGCAGGTGACTTGAGCGGTTGAAAGTGGGTCTGAAACCGACATTTACGATGGCGTAATGGCTGCCGTGCGGGGTGTCGGCGAAACAGGCATAGACACCGTTGGGCGGCAGAATCTTTTCACTCTGTTCGAGCTGCAGGTTGGCAGTTGGATAGCCCATTTCGCGGCCGCGATGGTCACCATGCACCACTTCACCGGAAAACGATGATTCGCGACCGAGAAAGCGATTGGCTCTCACAAAATCACCGGCGGCGACCGCTTCTCGAATGATCGAGCTGCTGACCACTTCGCCGTCCATTTTCACCGGGTCGATCACTTCGCATTCCCGCCCGTTTTTACGCAGCAGACTTGCCAGTCGTTCAGCGGTGCCGCTGCGGCCTGCGCCAAAAAAGAAGTTGAAGCCGACGAAGGTGGTGCGGGCATCGAGGTTGGCGCAAATTATCTCTTCGACGAACTGCTGGTCTGAAACCCTGGCAAAAACCTCGTCGAATGGCCGAAAAACCACGTAATCTATGCCGGTGCCCAGCAACAGACTGAATTTTTCTTCGGGGGTCGTCAGGTAGCCTTTGAAAATTTCAGGGCTGAGAAACTTGCGGGGCGAGTGGTCGAAAGTGAAAATAACTGCCGGCAAAGAGCAGCTTCGGGCTTTGGCGATGATTTTTTCGATCAGAGCGCGATGTCCGAGATGTACGCCATCGAAGGTGCCGATGCCGAGAATGCATGGCCCAATCTGCAGATTACCCGATAGAAGATTCTTAAGCTTCATCTTCTGGAAACACCCGTACCGGCACCAGCCGAACCTGCGGTTTGCCCGTTTTATCGGGCTTGCGGCGCGGCTCGTAAATTGCCATCAACCGGCCGGCAGCTGAAATGATCTGAACTTTGCCCGCATCTTCCGTATCGAGGGCCTCGCCTTCAACTTTACTGATGTCTTTAAAGCCGATCGACAGCCCATTTTTTACCTTGCCTTCAGCCTCTTCGCTTAAATGCAGACGAGGAAAGGGCAAAATATGCGAAAATTCGACAAACGCGGGCGAATCAGTGAAATCGATGCCTTTTTCAATTTTCCAGAATGGAAAAGCCTGATTGAATGCCCATTTGCCGACACGCTCGCGCAGAAGATAAGAAAGATATCCGCCACAGCCAAGTTTCTGGCCGAGATCGTGGGCGATCGAGCGCACATAGGTGCCACGCGAGCAATGAACCCGCAGAACCAGGTTGCGGCGCTGACTGTCGTGGTAGTCCTGAACCAGGCGAATTGAAGTTACATGCACCTTTCGGCTTGAAAGTTTAACTTCTTCACCGGCGCGGGCCAGGGCATAAGCTCGTTTACCACCGACTTTGATTGCTGAAAACGCTGGTGGAACCTGGTCATATGAGCCGACAAAATTGCGCAGCTCGGCAATCAGTGCATCGCTGGTGAAGTCTGCGGGCTGTTCGGCAGTTGAGGTGATTTGCCCGGTGGCATCATAGGTGTCGGTTGTGGCGCCCAGCGCGACCTTCATTAAATAGGTTTTATCGAGGTGCTCAGGGGTTATGAAATTGATCAATTTCAGTGCTTTGCCGGTAAAAACCAGCAGTACACCCTGGGCCATCGGGTCGAGGGTGCCCGCATGCCCGCATTTTATCCGGTAAATACGGCGTATTTTGTCGATCACATCGTGAGAAGAAAGGCCGATGGGTTTGTAAACGACAAGCAGGCCGTCTGACATCTTCAGCTCTCCAGCACCGATGAAACCATGGTGATAATCTGCTGCATCACCGGTTCGAGTTCGCCGTCAACCTGGGCGCCGGCTGCCAGTTTATGCCCGCCACCATGCATCCGCCGGCTGATTTCCATTACGTCGATTTTTCCGGTCGATCGAAAGCTGATCTTAACTTTGTTGCCTTCGACTTCTTTGAACAGAATAGCGACTTCAATTCCTTTAATGCAGCTCAAATGCCTGATGCAGCCATCAGCATCGACCTCGGTTGCGCCGATTCGGGTAAAA
>JBMOKV010000610.1:0-9555 GCA_049325495.1 Candidatus Rifleibacteriota bacterium
GTCAGAAGAAAAATCTGAAATACTTTTCTGTCCTTGATTACAGCCATACTATTATTGTGGCACAGTGAGAGTGGATATGTACAAAACCTGCCCCAAAATTTAAGACACGCAAAAATGAATTCAGGCAAAGGCATAATACGATTCACAAAAAATATATTCGCAGGGGCCGACCTCTACATTGGCCCGTTCAAAATTTCGATTTTACGAATGAATTAAAGGCAAATCTCATAAGTTCTGCAAAAGCTCATTGTGTGATTTCAATATTGGAAGCGGAATTCGCGACCTTACCAAGAATTGCAGGGCTGACCGGCCCTTTTTTGACTTTTGCGGTCAGCTTTGCTAGACTTGCTCGCATAAGTGCGGTGCATTTTGGCACCAAAATAATCGCAGGAGGGTATTAATGCCACTCGTTACCTCGAAAGAACTTTTTGAAAAGGCTTACAAGGGCGGCTACGCCATTGGCGCCTTCAATGTTAACAACATGGAAATCGTTCAGGGTATTTTTGAAGCCGCGATAGAAGAAAAAGCGCCGTTGATCATTCAGGTCTCGGCCGGGGCAAGAAAATATGCCCGTCACGAATATCTGATTCACCTGATTCAGGCCTCGATGGAAATGGCAGAAGCATCTGGCGTTTCTATTCCGGTAGTTTTGCATCTCGACCATGGCGATGATTTCGATATCTGCAAAAAATGCATCGATGGCGGCTTCACTTCGGTAATGATCGATGCTTCAAAACATCCGCTTGAAGAAAACATCAGAATTACTAAAGAAGTGGTTGAATACGCCCATTCAAAGGGTGTTACCGTCGAAGCCGAACTCGGAAAACTGGCAGGCGTGGAAGATGATGTGAAGGTTGATGCCAAAGACGCAACCTACACCGACCCGAACGAAGCAAAGGAATTTGTTGCCCGCTCTGGTTGCGATTCTCTTGCTATCGCCATCGGAACCAGCCATGGTGCCTACAAATTCAAGGGCGAACCTAAACTTGCCTTCGAACGTCTGGCAGAAATTCAGGCAAAGCTTCCCAATTTTCCTCTGGTTCTGCATGGAGCAAGTTCCGTCCCGGAAGACCTGGTAGAAGTCTGCAATAAATACGGTGCAAAGATTCCCGGTTCTCGCGGTGTTCCGGAAGATATGATCGCTCAGGCATCAAAAACCGGCGTTTGCAAAATTAACGTGGATACCGACCTGCGCCTTGCTCTGACCGGTCAGATCCGCAAAGTTTTCTACGAAAACCCTGAAGAATTTGACCCGAGAAAATATCTTGGCCCTGCACGCGCCGCAATCAAAGAAGTTGTTAAGCGCAAAATGCGCATTATGGGCTGCTCAGGCAAGGCCTGATCGGATTTTGATAATCTGACAATCAGCCGCAGAGCGAATTTATGCTCTGCGGCTTTTTAAAATTTTTCGGTGAGAATGATACATGATCAAATTTTCTGCTCTTCCGCGTATATTTTTGTGTTTGACCATTCTGGGATCAATTTTTTCTTTCACAGGGTGCGGAGGAGGCGGAGGCGGGTCTTCCACAGCGGGTGTCTCACCGGCCGAACTGGAAGTTCAGGCTGTACTGGAAAGCCTTGTGGCTTCAGTAAAAGCTCAGAATGCTGATTCCGTAATGAACAATTTTGATACGAATCTGAAGTATTATCCGGTTTCCTCCGCTGTAATCGGTGGTTACGAAGATTATAACCAGTTTCGCAATCGGTTGAATGACTTTTTTACCAAAGCTCAGGTCACAGACTGCAGTATAACTTCAGTGGGAATAGATGCTGGTATGGAATCGGTGGCGATGGCCCGGGGTGTTCTGAGCTGCACCTACAATGCAGCTGGAACGGTCAAAACGCTGCAGGAACAGATTGAAATGAAGCTTGAGCGGGTTTCCAAATGGGGAATATCTGAGATTTATGCTTATGATCAGTCGGTGGGCCAGACAGGAATGAATTTCCCGCCCAAGCTCTGAAACTGAAAGGTTTGGTAGAAATGTACACCGAAATTCGCATGATCACCGAAGGGCGTTATCCCTGCCTCGAATTGAATGTTCCGTTGCTTGCCTGGAATGAGTGGATGCAGGATAACGTTTCGCTGTTGCCGGCTGAAGGCAATGAAAACCATGAAATTATCCTTTTTTCTTTCCACAATGGCACGGTGCTGGCCCGCTGTCGTGCTGACCATGAGCAGATGAAGCTGCTGTTTTCCAGTGAATGCATAAATCTGGCATCCGTATCCATCGGAGAAAAACCTCTGGTAGAAACCACGATCAGCAAATTTGAGCCTTTCGACCAGACGGGGCGGTTTTATGAAGGAATTTATCTTCAGACCTCCGGCGATCATGAAAAGGCCATCATGGCCTATGAAAAAGCAATCAAGGCAAATCCGAAGCTTTTTCGGGCATATAACCTGGCAGGACTGTGCAGCCGTCTGACTGGCCAGAACGATAAGGCTGAAAATTTTTATTTAAAATCTATCAATATTAATCCCACCGGGCCTGAAGCATTGACCAACCTTGGAACTCTGTATCTGAAAACCGGCCGCGAAAAAGAAGCAGAGAGCCTTTTTCTTAGGGCTCTTGATAATGACGAGTTTTATTTAAATGCTCTTTTGAAATTGAGTCGCATTTACCTGAACAGCCGCAATTTTCTTGATACGGATTTTTTTACAACCAATCTAAAAATGTTCAAGCTTTACTTTGCTTTCCCCAAAGTAATATCACGTCTTGAAGAAACCGCCGGCCTGGGCAACATCTCGTTGAATGAATATTGTCAGCGTCTTGGCGCAAGCAACAGCTTGTACAATTCTGACCTTATCATTCGCCAGATGAAGACAATCGAAAATTATCTTAACAATGGGGCAGTGATTGCCGCAATTAATGGGATCAAGCGGCTGATTGCCGATGGCACCCAGACTTTCCATGACCAGCAGATTATTGGCTGGTGCAGGCAGCGCCTGGAAAAAATTAAAAAAATTTCTGATCAACTCAAAAGTCTCGATGTTTATAATGCCGTTTCTGCCCTTCTGGTTGCGGCACCTGTCCTTAAATCCGGGGTCGGCGGCACTTCACCCCTCGGCCCAATAGAGTTCTTTTCTCTTGTTATACTTGAAATTATGCGTGATGGCCAGATCGACCTGCATGAGAAAAAAATTGTACAGCGCCTAAAAGAAATGCTTGGAATCAAAGATTCGGATTATCACCAGATTATCAACCGAATTCGTCTGCAGGTCAGTGCCAACCCCTTCTTTGAAAAAGAACCAAAAGGTTTTCAGCCGGTTCGCCTGTTTCGCTCGCTGGCCAAAGCTGCGGCCCGTGACAAGGTTATCGAAGAAGAAGAAAAGAAAATACTGGTTTTCGCAAGTAAGGCCTTTGGTATATCATCTGAAGATGTTAACCGAATTATTGCCGAGGTAACCGCATGACAATCAGGGCCATTGCAACAGTAAAAAGATTTCTGGAAGAAGACAGGATCAAATTTGCTGCCATCGATGATGACGCTGTAGAAATCTACATGCAGGCCAGAAATCTGACCATGCATCTGCTAATTTACCAGCATAATGGCCATCTGATCTTCCGTGTTCCTGGATTTATAAGAAATGTTGAGTTAAACCGTCTGGATATTCTTCAACTCATGCTGAAAATCATGAATGAAATTCTTGATATCAGATTCGAGATTTCACCTGATGGAAAAAGCCTTTCAGCCTGTTGCCATCATGTTATTGAAGATAATGACATTACCAGGCCACAATTCGATCTCTTAATGATGATTATCATGCACGTGGTCGATGATGTTTACCCCCAGTTTCTGCAGACAGTATATGCAGGCAGCGTTAAAACAAACGATTTTGCTCCGGTTACTCCTGTAGTTGAGCAGCAGCCGGTTGTTCACCAGGAAGTTGAACCAGTAGAAGAGCCGGAGGAAGCCGAAGAAATCATTGAAGATGAAGATGAAAAAAAGGGTCTGAAAATTAACTGAAGTTTAATGGCACAGGCCGAAGGAGACAGCTGATGAAGGCAATTCCGATCAAAGTTCTAACGATTTTTTTCTTATTATACTCAGCTTTTGCCGGTCAGGCCGCAACCACACAACTGCCGGAGTGGTACCGCCTGGAAGTGGCTTTGAATTCGCCGCCAGTCCTGAATAAGGAACTGCAGGTAAACGTCAACTTTCAATCGCTTGTTGGAAATATTGAAGAGGCTCAGCTGCGCCTCATCATTCCGGACGGCTGGACGGTGGATGCCGCAGAAAAGAAGATAAACAACGTTAAATCCGGCCAGAGTTCGAATCTGACTTTTAAAATTACACCCACCAGCTATCTCAAACAGGGTTCAATCATTGCTGAAGCTTCCATTAAAGTGCCTTTTTCCGACATCGAGGCCGAAATCAAAAAGCTGTATCCCGAGCAGGCAGAAGGAATGATCGAGACACTGAAAAGCTGGCCGGCCGTTTCCAAGCGCTACAATGAAATTTCATTTGCGCTGATGGCGGAAGAAACTTTCTATCCTCTCGGTCAGGGCATGTGGCTTAATTATGCCGACCAGATCAAAATTGCCGAAGGTTTTCGCGGCCCGGTTTTCTACGATGATGCGATCATTACCACACACCAGGCACAGACCGATGTTGAAATGTATGAAAAGCTGGTTAACTACAGCAAGGCTGATCCTGATCTCGAAAAAAATCTCGCCGAATCCGGTGTCGATCTTGAACGGAAAAAAATCGATCAGCTCAATGGCCTGTATGTTCTGGCTACCCGCCTTTTCCTGGAAGGAAATGCCGAAGAAGCCCTTAATATGATCAATCGTTTTGAAACAGAAATGGTCGGAATGAAGCCCGATGTCATCGAGAATCTGGAAATTGCCGCATTCAATCTCAAGGGGGTGTTGTTCTGGCAGATGAACCAGAAAAGAATGGCCGAAGATTTTCTCAAAAAGGCCTTTTATCGAAATCGTAAAAACCCCCTGCAGCGATATGTGCTGAGAAACATCGGCCTGTTGATGCTGGTTAATGGGGAAAAATCGACAGCTCAACAGATGCTTGACCTTGCGCTGACTTTCAAGACAGGCTATACCCAGCTTGAAGCCGAAAGCGCAAAGGCAAAAGCCCCCTGAATGGATCCGGTTAAAGAGTTTTTTGCCGACCTAAAATCGCCTGATCCATCGATCAGGTTTTCAGTGTTGTCGCGAATCGAAGATCTGGCCTGGGATGAGCAGCAACAGACCGCTTTGCGCAAGCTTATCGCAGATGAAAAAGACCCCGGCATCCGGTTTCACATGCAGAAGGTTCTGGCCCGTCTCGACCAGTCAGAAAAGGGGTTTGCCACTGCTTCTGAAATCGATGCGTTGCTGAAGCAGGATACCCGTGATGAACTGGCCCTTGCTCTGATGCTGGAATCGGTAAAAAAGGCCGATGCCCATCTGATTACTTCAAGCCTTAGAACGGCAGGCTGGCAGAATTTTTCTTCGCAGCTGCTGCCCTCGGTTCTTAAGTTTCTGAAAAAATTTGGTTCGTTTGAAGACAGTCCGGCCATTGAAATGCTGTGCCGGCACCACGATCCCAGGGTTCTGAGCGCTGCCATCGAAGCTCTTGAAAAAATTGCTCCCGACAGCCTCAAGGCGCTGATCGTGCCCCTGCTGGTCAACCCAAATTTCGGTATCAGATCGCGTGCCGTAAGACTTCTGCATCGCTGGGACCCCAACGAAGCTCTGCGCCATTTTGAATCGATGCTTTTCTCGCAGATTGACAGTGAAAAGCAGGCGGCACTGTTTCATGCCTTCTTCTTTCCCTTTGACCAGATCGAAAAGCTGCTTTTGCGTTTCATTTCAGTTGAAAAAGATGCCGAGCTTATAAAAAAAACCGGCTTGTTGTTCATGGCAAACCCACATGGGCAGAGCCCTGCACGCCTTCTCGAAGTTCGCCAGGCCTGTGCCGGCGAGAAATTCAAGCTGATTGACGGGATTCTCAAGGGTGTACTGACTTCTCTGTATCAGGCCCGAATCGTTCAGGCAACTCCTGAACAGATGTTGGAAATCCTGGAAAACCACTACCGGCAGAAGCGTTTGAAGTTGTTTGTCGAACGCTATTCGATCAGTCTGCAGTCGGAAGATGTTGAGCTCAGATTCAAGGCCGCGGTTAAACTTTGTGATCTGGTGCGATACAAGGTTCCAGAAGCAGTAATGGCAATTGAAGCCTATTTGAGCGGAGAAGAGAATTCCGAGCTGAAAAAACGGGTCAGCGAATATCTTAAAGGCTGTAGGCCTGCAGATGAAACCGTGCAGGTTCAGGTTCCAGCAACAGTTGAAGAGAAAAAGCCGGCGGATCTGCTTAATTCAATCGATGCCGAAAACTTTTCCAGAGTTTTCGCCTTTGCTCAGAGCAATTTTAAAGATCTGGCGGTTGACCAGCAGATTTCCATGCTCAAAGCGATCGAGCAGTTTGGCCGCAAAAATCACGCTGAACTGCCGGCCCGCGCACTGAAGAGCGATAATGCTGAAGTGCTGGCTGCGGCCATAGACTGCTTGAGTAAAATAGATGCAGACGCACTTCTGCCATTTCTTCCCCAGCTGATTAAACACAGTTCCGACGAAGTTCGGGAGTCGGCGATCAGAGTTTTCGCCCTTTTCGACAAGGGGCAGGCGATTGCTCTGGTTGAAAAGATGATTTCATCAGTTCAGCCGGTGCAGCGCAAGCATGCCATACTTTGCTGTGGCCATTTCGATTTTCAATCGGTGGCTCATCTGGTTTTGAAAGCGGTTAAAATTGAAGGCGATCCTGAGAATCAGCAGCAACTCAAGTCTCTCTTGCTTGCAAGCGCCGATGAAGAGCTGTTTTATAGGGTTTATGCCGACTTCAAGACCTGTAATACCAGCAAAAAAATACTTTACGAAGAAATTTGCAACCGCATGGCTGATTTGATCAGTTCCGGTGAAAATTCTGTCAGCAAGCAGAAACTGTATGAAATTGCCATTCAAAAGCTCGAGGAAGAAGAGAAATGCCAGGCCCAGCGTCAGGCTTATCGCCTCGAAAAGATTCAGGAGATTCGTCGGGATTCTGAAAAAAAGACAGAAGCGGATCAGGGCCTGCTAAGATTCGCACTGTTGGCATATTCTGTCGGTGCGGTAATAACTGCAATTATCTGGTTTGGTTTTCTGGCCCCCGATTCGAGAAAGACCACAGGACCTGCTAAAAAACAGGTGAAATCAGGAAAAACGGTGCGTGTAGTTGTCGTTAAGGGTAAGGTTATCGGTTTTGAACCTGAAAAACGGGTGGTTATCGTTGAAAACTCCCTCGAAAACGGCAAAGTTTACCGGATATCCTTGAATTCTGAGTTTACCAGTTCCCCTGAAATGGGCAGCAATTTCAGCGCTCAGGTCAGACCAATCAAGTCCGGCCAGGAAGTTATCGCTGAAATTATCACTGCCTTCTAAGATTGACAACTGCTTTTAAGTCGCGGTAACATGCGACTATGACAAACTTTTCACTAAAAACTGAAAAAAAAGACGGCATTTTTATTATTCGTTCGAATGGTTACCTCGATGAAAAAGGCGGCGCCATTCTTTTCGAAGCTTTGCAGAAAGCGCTCCCCGAAGGCTACCAGAAGTATATTCTCGACCTGACCGAATCGCCGGTTATCAACTCCCAGGGAATCGCCCAGATTATCGAAATTAGCGAAATCATCGTTGACGAAAAGAGCGGTGAACTTGCTTTTGTGGGTCTGAGCGAACTTACCAGCGGGGTGTTCAAAATGGTCGGTCTTCTTCAAATGGGAGAAGCCTACCCTTCGGAAGCAGACGCTATTGCAAGCATGAGCAACTAGCAGAACCACATCTGCTGGACGAATTTCTGAATGTACGTTATATTTGTAGTAGACTTAAATTGAAATGAAGGTGGACGCTATGATAGGGAAAACCGTAACTATCAACCATAGCAATCTGCTGAAAACTGACGAGGCCCGGGGAAAAAGCCTCAATCGCCTTGCCAGCGGCAAACGAATTAATAAGGCCAGCGATGATCCGGCCGGCCTTTCTGTTGCCATGACTTTGCAATCGCAGAATCGTGGTCTGGCAATGCAGATTGCCAACCGCCAGGACGAGATTTCCATGATGCAGACTGCTGAAGGGGCTCTTGATTCGACTGGCGCCATGTTGCAGCGTATGAATGAACTGTCGGTGCAGGCGGCCAATGGCACCTTAACCGGCGCTGACCGCAGTGCGGTTCAGCTCGAAATCGATCAGCTCAGGCAGCAGATCGACCAGACGGCCAATAACACCACTTATAATACCAAACCGCTGCTCGATGGCTCTCTGCAGCTTCAACTGCAGAACGGTCAGAATTTCAGTATTCCGGCGATGAACAGCTCATCCCTTGGAATTGACCAGGCAAACCTGACCACTGCGCAAGGGGCGACTGCCGCCATGGGCCAGATTTCTCAGGCGATTAATTCGGTCAGTTCGCAACGCAGCAATATTGGTGCGGTTCAAAACGGCATTCAGTCAGAAATCAGAAATCTGACCACCGAACTGGTCAACACAACTGCCGCCCAGTCCCGGGTTGAAGATGCAGATATGGCCGCAGAAATTATTGAAATGTTCAAAACCGAGCTGCAGTCGAAAGTTGCGATTAAAGCCTTTAAAATGCAGGATGAAAACCGTATTTCAGTCATGGATCTATTGGCTGACTGATTTTACCCGGATAAAAGAACCGGTCGCTGAAATTAAACAGCGACCGGTTTTTTGTTTGTCTAACCGTTTTGACCCCGGATTCGAAAATTCAGAGCTGCAGATCGGGAACTTCTGTTTTGGGCGCAGGTTTTGCGTCGATGGCCTTTTTCACTTCTTCAATGCTTTTGCCGGTTCCCATGCCCATGAATTTGCCTTGTTCGTCAACTTCCCAGCTTCCCTGAACTGAGTTGGTCACGATAAAATGGTTTTCCTGTTTCTGCAGAAACAGCAGATACTTTTTTCCTTCAGAAAACTTTACGCTGTCTTCAAAGCTTGGAAAGGTCTTTATTTTAATTTTTTCGCCGACGGTCAATTCGCCTTTGAAAACTTCGGTGATTTCTGCAAGGTTGGCGCATATATCAACGCCTTCGGGGGTTTTTCCGGTTTCCTTAACTCCCAGCAGGTTGGCGGATACCACCAGATCAGAGCTGGCGGTGAGTTGTTCTAGACTCATGGTTTCAATCATTGCGTAACCCCCTGCAGCAAAAGCACTAAGCAGTAAAACGATCAGAAAATTCTTCATTTTTTCCCTCCGAATCGAGACTTGGAAAAATGTACGTTTCAACTTAAATTTAGCAAACTTTCGGCCTTGTTGGCAAAGGCGTTGACACAAACGCTCAAGGCTGAGAGTATAATTATCTGAATCATTATAACACATCTTTCATTCAACAGGGATTGCTCGATCCGGAGGCTTGTATCAAACGCGGTTTTGCCATAATGTTCGCGCTGATCATCGGCACTGTCATGCTGATTCTTGCTGTATCGCTATTTTCTTTCGTAGGTCAGCAGCATACCGGAATTCAGAACATCGTCAATGGTGAAATCGCCCATTTTCTTGCGGAAGCCG
>JBMOKV010000610.1:9565-41248 GCA_049325495.1 Candidatus Rifleibacteriota bacterium
GAGTTGCTGCTAAAACCAGGTGAAATAGAAGATGTCTGTATCAACGATCTGCTTGATGATACCTGGAACGTTGAATTAAAGCAGTTTGCCCGTGAAGTTGACGAAAAGGAAGCGGCCATCAGAGTTGAAGTGTGGCTGCGCGACTTTCATCTGAGCGAAACCAATGCCGGGACCTGGCATGACCCGGTTAGTAAAGAGGGCTGGCTGACCATCGAGTCGCGGGGAAATTTCAAGAATTCCGAGCGGACTTTGACGGTAAAAAGAAAAATGAAGGTTGCCAGCGTTTTGCCAGGCCCGCTGAGCAAATTCACATTGTTTGTCGGCAATGCTTCGAGAAATGGCGAGGCGAGTTTCAATCTAATTCGCAATGACTATCGCGGAACGGTCAGTGACGGGGCCAAGCCGCTTGTCTGTTACAATCATGCAACCCCGGAAACGCCTTTGCAGAGTGAAGATTTTGGGGAAATTCTCAAGCAGGAAAAGGCCGCCGATATATGGAAATCGCGTGGCTGGATCTATCTTGGGCCTGGCAAAGTGCGATTGAATTTGACATCGGGTGCCGGCGAACTGGGGGAGATATTTCACTTTTACGATGTCAGTAACAGCTTTCAGTTTACACCGATAAAATTTTTAACACCGTTAAATTCTTTGCCTGAGAAACTGCAGGGATCACTGCAGACCCCATGGGATCTAAGTTCTCAAGCCGTAAGATCGGTAAGTTATGGCTTCTCGCACAGTTTTGTACTTGATGGCTTTCATGACCGCAGTAACCGTCGAGAAACCGATGCGATGTACGAAGGCAATATTCTTTCTGAAGGCGAGAAACAGCGTTATACGTCAAAATCTTCGATTCTTCATCTTTTCGGTGATGCTCGAAAGGGGTTTCAGTCGCGAACTCTGGTGCTTGGCCCTGTAGTGGCAGCTTTTCCGCGGTTTGCCAGCCTCGAGGTGATACCCGAAGAGCCGGATGTGAAAGATCTGTTCAATGCGGTCAGTCCGCCGCCGCTTTATCTGGTTCCATCGGTCAGCGAGAACAATTACAGCAATTCTCTTGAAATAACCGATGTTCTCAAGCGTCAGTTCGGTGGCCCGCTGCTGAAATCAGGCATGATCTGCAAGGACCACGGCGAATACAGCAGCATTATGAGCCGAATTTCTGAACTGCCTTACGCTTTTTCCTATAATTCGATGCAGGATGTTTACAATGCTGTTCCTAATCGGTTTTTTCCGTCGGAAAACCAGATTCTGAAACAGGATAACGGTAATGAGCTGGTTATCGAAAATCAGTCGGGCTACCGGTTTTTCAGTGGCCGGGTCATTCCTGAGCAGGTTTGTCGATTGCTTGGCGGCCGGGTTCAGATTGAAGTGGACGAAATTGCCGAATTCTGGGAACGCTTCACCAATGATAAGGGCGAACTTGAACTGAACCAGATTGTCAGAATAAAAAATCCCCGAAAGCTCGATTTCATTTTTCCACCCGCAGGCAAAGCTATTCCAATGCCGATCAAGGGCGGCGGAATAATCGTTCTCGCTGAGGGAAATATGATCCTGCGCGGCGCGACCTGCAGTGACCCCGCAGAGGCTCTTACCCTGGTCGCGCCTGAAGCTGACTCGGTCAGCTTTTCCTCGGTGCAGCCGAACCATCTCAATTTGCTGGCACCCAAAGCAGAATTGAGTTACAGCTCGCGAATCGACCTCCTCGGAACCCTGTGTGTTTCCTCGATTTTTGCCGATCACCGGTTTCAGGGCGGGGCTTTGCGCTTTCGCGATGCCCAGGACCCGATTAATGACTCTTATTTGAAGTTTTACAAGCCTTATCTCGAAGAACAGGATTCATACTGGCATGAATGAACGCCGTGGCATATCACTGGTCGAAATCATGATTTCGATGGGCATTTTGAGCCTGATTCTGATTCCGGTGTTCTTCACTTTCTCATCAGGAAACCGCAATATGATGATTTCGGAAAATGAGTTCAGAGCCCATACTGCGGCTCTCGAAATTATCGAGCAGCTCGTCTCTCTGCCGTTCAAGCACATACCCGTGGGTATTTTCAATACAGAAGTCATTACCGGAAAATCCGACGATGATCTCGGAATCGTTCCTTTCAATGTTTCAGAAAACCCTGATTTCAAGCCTGAAGTTAAGATTTCTGAAATCAAAAAAAATGGTCGGCTGCGTTTCAAGAAAATTGAAGTGAAAATCAATTACCCGGCGGCAAAAGCCGACAAACGTGAACGAAAATTTGTGCTCAAGACACTGGTGGCCAATGAAGAGAACAAATAACGCCTTCACCCTTGTCGAAATCCTTGTGGTATGCGGGGTCAGCGCCCTTTTTCTCGCAATTGCCATCTCGGTTTTCAGCAACTTTCGTCAGGGTTATTCCCGAAGCGAAAGCGGTGCGATTCTGCTGCAGGACGCCGCCCTTTTTCTTGCCCAGCTGCGCAGCGATATGAATAATGCGGTTATCGACCCTGATCTGCCGGCCGACCAAGGCCATAATCAGTTCAATACCGAACCAGGGCAGCTCAGCTTCAAGATTTATGACAATCATGAAGGAAAAATTCTGCCGGTGGTTTATGCGATCAGCTCGCGTGACTTGACCCGCCGTATTGGTGCCGGATCTGCCCGCCCCCTTATTCGAGGAAATGTGGCTTCGATCAGCTGGCAGACCGAGATCGAGTCATTTTCAGGTAAAGCCTCGGGAACAATCAGACTTGGTCTGAAACTTTCGGTAAATCTTGCCACTGAAAAAGAAAAAAACCGGCCGTTCGTCGTTTCTGCAAAAGTGTTTCCATCACGACTGAACCGACAGATGAACAACCGCTAGTCTGGTCTGGTATTTTTTTGAAACAAATTCCGAAAAAAATTCGTATAATTTAAGTAAGCCAATGTACAGTGGAGGTCTATTATGAACAGGCGAACAATTCCAGGCCTTTTTCTTATATTGTTTTTCCTGGCCTTTGCCATTGCCGGTTCAGCCCAGAGCGAAAGCTACCTTGATACCATTTTTCAGGCAGGCAATCAGGGCTCAGCCGCAACTAACGATGAAGAAACGGTAAATTATGCCGGGGAAGGCGAGCAAGATCCTGAAATTGTCGATGTTCCCGAGCAAAAAGGCATTCCTGCTCAACAGGAAGCGTTAAATCGCCTGCAAAACGTCATCAATAGCATTATGCGGATTCTGGCCGGCAAAATGTGCGGCACCCGCATCGTTATCGTGGTTATTCCCTGTGAAAAAATAGTGCCCAAGCCCACCGGAACCTCCACCGGCACTTCCACATCGACCGGAACGAGCACCTCGACTTCGACCTCCACTTCGACTTCGACCTCAACCGGCACCTCGACTTCAACATCTACGTCGACCTCTACCTCTACCTCTACCTCTACCTCTACCTCGACTTCGACCTCTACTTCTACCTCGACGTCTACCTCCACGTCTACCGGAACCTCCACTGGCACTGGCACAATGCCCAACGATGTTGAAGGCATGCGCAGCTATATTCAGCAGAAATATAAAATTGCCTGTACCGATGGTGACCGCGCTACCTGGAGCATCAACCAGATCAAAGCTGCCGAAGAAGCCTTCGCAGGCTTGCCAGCCTTTTTCCGCGATGCAACTCAGCAGGTTTACCGAGATGGCCCCGCACCTTCCTTTGCGCCGCCTTCAGTTCTCGGTTATGTTATTGTTCCACAGCGCAAGGTCCATATGATGGATCTGAGCACCAAGATGACCCAGGGTCTGTATAATTCTCTTACCGCCGCTTATGGCAGGCCGCCAACAACAGAAGAGCAGATGTATGCTCTTAAGCGTAATTTCCAGGGCACACTGGTTCATGAAATGACCCATTGTTTCCAGAACACTTATCCGCAGGTTTACGCGCAATGGAAGAGCACTTTCAACCCCGCGTCAAGTCCGACCGGTTATGGCAAAACTCAGCCCGCAGAAGATATGGCTGAATCGGTCAGAGTTTACTGGTCAGGTGGTTCTGTCAGAAACGGGCAGTTTGTTTCGAATTCAGGTGTGGTAATGGATCTGAAACGCTATGACTTCATCAAAACTTACATAATGAAGGGTAAGGAATTCCATTGAATCAGGAGCTGTTTATGAAAAAACTATTGTTGGCCCTGATTCTGCTGCTGGCCATTGGCGGCACCGTCATGGCTCAGAGTTCCAGCTATCTCGACAGTGTCTACCAGAGCCAGAGTGTCCAGATGCAGGAAGAACAGAGCGAAGAGACTGACCCGATAGAAGCCCTGAAAAATGAAATTTATGAAACCTATCAGGTTGAAATGGTTGAAGATGCGGCGGTGAACCGCTGGACGAAGCCATGGCTGCAGGTGGTTAAATCGGTTCTTGCGGCTCTGCCCCAGGAATTTCGCAGCGCTACCAAGATGATCACTCTCGACCCGACTTTCATGCCCTACGAAGTCAAATATAATGGCTTCGATGAACGTGACGGTGAGATTCAAATCGGCTATGGTGCAATATACCCATCCGGCGTTTACCTGAACAAGTTCAAGGCTAAATACAACCGGTTCCCCACTGAAAGCGAAAAAGAAGCCCGTTTCAAATCGATTCTGGTCAGGGGCATGACTTACGCTTTTCAACAGGCAAATCCGGAAACCGCCAAAAAATGGGGCCAGGTCTATACTGCCGGCACCATAAATACCAAGCTTCATGGCCCGGGCCAGGATAAAAACATGATTGTTTCGCCGGTGATGAGCCTGGCGATGGTTGATATGGCTTTTTCCGTTGCTTTGTACTGCTCCGCCGGCTCGGAATTGAAGAGTAAGGCCAGTGAGCGTTACAACTTCATAAAAGAGAACGTGATGGGTGGTAAAACCGTCAGCGGCTGGGGCAATGTCTCGGTTGACGACGACAGCGGCACCGGCAACAACGGCGGAGGAACGGTAGAAACCCCGGGGACCCGCCCGCCACCCGAGATTCCCGAAGGTGATTACATGCCGGTAGTTACCGAGGCTGATGTGGGTACTGCCGCAGCAACCATTCCCCAGGACCAGCAGAAAGCTCCCGAAGAGCTGAAAAGCGACATCGCAGAAGTTTTTGAAGTGATGCCGAAGTTCTTCTCTACCTGCACCGAAGCGATCGTTTATTACCCGACCACCGATACTGAAGCAGCCTTTTCATCTGAAGGCTTTATTTTCATCACCCAGAATTCATGGTTTGCCCCTTCTTTTGTTGCACTTGACCCGGAAAGCCGTTCTAATCGTTTTAAAGCTTATCTGGTCGTTGAAATGACCAAGCGCTTTCTCTTTTTCCACCCTGAAGTGACGAAAAAGTGGAAAGAGACGTTCTCACCGAATCAGACGACCTTCGACACTTACGTCGATCTGTGTGAAGCGACTCTGCTCTACTTCCAGAACCCGCAATGGCTCAAAGACCTGAATGCCGAGCGCTACAACTTCATCAAATCTCAATTGATGAAGGGCAAGGAATTCGATTGATCAGCCTGATTTGAGCTTTTTGGCAAGTTGTTTTTTGGTTCCCGCGAATGCAACACCCCTGGCCGGGTCATCTGGCCAGGGGTGTTTTGGATATCGGCCTTTCAGTTCTGCAATAACGGTTTTGTAACCATTTTCCCAGAAAGATTTGAGGTCGCTGGTGATCTGCACTGGTCGCTGGGCAGGCGAAAGAAGGTGAATGATCAGCTTAACCCGCCCTCTGCAGAGAGTCGGCGAATTCTGCAGGCCGAAAACTTCCTGAATTTTTACCTTCAGAAAAGGTTCGCCGCTGTCAGGATACTCAATTTTCAGACAACTGCCTGATGGAACCGAAATTTTTTCAGGAACAAGTTCTTCAAACATTTGTTTGAAATGGTATGGCCGCGAAGAAAAGTATGCATCGATAAGAGAAGCTTTTTTCAGATCAGCAAAGCTGGTAAGGCCGATGCATAAATCTTCGATGTTATTTTTGAACCATTCCTGGTTCAATTGGTCGAAGCCCATTTCCGGGCAGTGTCGAGCAACCAGTTCGATGCGGTTGATGAATTGTTTGACCTGATCATTTTCAAGGTCAAATGCTGATTTAAAATCGGCGAAAGCCTGGCCGACCAGAATTTTAGAGGCCATTTCCTGTTCTTCTGGACGCAGCCTGTCTTCGCTTTCGGCAAGAATGAGTTGTTCGTATCTCGTGATTTTTCTGGCCAGAACCGCTTTTTTTGCAGAAGAAAAGAAGATTTCGCGGTTGCTGCTGCAAAGAGGCTTGAGCACCTCGAATATCGACTCCTCATTGATTTCACAATGCAGAAAAATCTGCCCGTCGTTACTGATCTTTCTCAGCCTGGCATCAAGGTTCAGAGCGATAATATAGCGACCCGGGTTATGTCCGGTAAGGCTTAAGCCCTGGCCGGTGCAGATTTTATAGGCTGAGCTCTCGTTGCGCCGCTGACAAAGTCGATCGGGAAAAGCGGCGAGCAGAGCTTTTTTCAGCTGTTTCCAAGATTCGGGGCCGGTTCTTTCGCTTCTGTTTGAGCCAAGCAGTAAATAAATCTGGCGGCCGGTGTTTTTTACCCGATGCAGTTGCTGATGGTCGATTAAATGTGGCTGAATTGTTGAGCGTCGGTCGAAAATCAGTTCGATGCGGCTGAAAAGGTCGGTGTCGAAGTTTGAAGCGGTATTGCTATCGCGATTTTTTATGAAATCTCTTTCTGAAATTATTGCGGCTGCCATTGAGGCAAGTTCAGGAATCCCATAAGTATTGGCGAGGCTTAACATGCGTGCAAGTCTCGGGTGCACCGGCAACTGCATCATTTGTCGGCCCGTTTCAGTAATTCGGCCTTGTTCATCGATGGCCTGCAGTTGGGTTAACAGTTCCTGGGCATAGCTTATTGCAGCGGTTTTCGGGGCTTCAAACCATGCGAATTCATCAGGGTCACAGACGCCCCATCCTGCCAGTTCGAGCACCGTTCCAGAAAGGTCGATGCGATGAATCTCGGGAATGTCGAATTCGGGCAGAGCGTCATGTTCAGGCTGGCTCCATAGACGAAATGCTCGTCCAGGCCTCAAACGTCCGGCTCGGCCGGTTCGTTGCCCGGCTGAAGCTTTGCTGATTCTCTGTAATTCAAGGCTCTCAAGACCGTTTTCCGGGTTAAGCTGATTTTTTCGGCAGTAGCCCGAATCTATTACGGTGGTAATTCCTTCAATGGTCAAAGAGGTTTCAGCAATGTTGGTTGATAACACGATCCGCGGCAATTTGCCTGGTTGCAGAATTTTCTGCTGTAGTTCAAGGTTTAATGAGCCATGCAGGGGCAGAATTTCATGGGATTTTATGTTTTCACAAAGCTCGCGCTCAAAAAGTGAAATTTCGCCAGAGCCGGGAAGAAAGACCAGGTAGCTTTCTTCGGGGGAAGATTTAACAAATATTTGTTTGAATAAGTCGGCCATGGCGGCGAACTGATTGCGGCCCGGCGATACGGGAAGGTATGTGATTTCGACAGGATGAAGGAAGCCTTCTGCTTCTATTATTGGGCAATGGTTTAGAAAGGTTGAAAGTTTTGAGCAGTCGATGGTAGCGGACATGACGAGAATTTTCAGGTCTGGTCTGACATCTTTTTGAATTTCGCGGCATAATGCCAGACACAGATCTGAGTGAATACTTCTTTCGTGAAACTCATCTAAAATGATCAGGCCGGTGTTTTCAAGAAAAGGATCTTTTTGAATGCGGCGGGTAAGTATGCCTTCGGTCATGACTTCAATTCGCGTAGAGTCAGAAGTGTTGCGACTGAAACGCACCTGATGACCGATGAGTTCGCCTGGTCGTGTTTTCGTCAGATAAGACATGCGCTGGGCAATGGCCATGGCAGCTACGCGCCTGGGCTGGAGCATCAGAATTTTTTTGCCGTCCAGAAAAGTTTGTTTGATCAGCTCAATGGGAACGATCGTCGATTTTCCCGCCCCGGGAGCGGCAGATAAAACCGCATTGCCATGGTTACTCAGTGCCTGGCAAAGTTCTGGTAAACACTGGTAGATGGGTAAATTCATCAGCGCCAGTTGTAAACCTGAAGAAGGTTGGCGTAATCATCGGTCCAGATTGAATATGCGTCAGATAACTTCATTGGTTGCCAGTCGCCAAAGATTTTGAGCATTTCAAGGCGCTCTTTGTTTTTCGAGCCGGCAACCCAGAAAGATTTTGAAATCTGTCTTTCATCATACCAGTCGTATTTGATCGAGTAGTTTTTCGGGTCATCGAACCTCTCGAGGCTGTGCATCTCAAGCTGGGCAAAAATTCGGCTGATCACCGGGCTCAATTTAAAATAGCGGTTTGAAATGTGCAGAACCAGTATGCCGTGAGGTTTCAGCTTGCTCAGATAAAGCTTGAACGCTTCAAGGGTAAGCAGATGAACCGGCACAGAATCAGAACTGTATGCATCGAGAACGAGAAGGTCATATTGCTGGTGCTTCGCCTGCCGCAGTTTTACTCTGGCATCGCCTACAATGATTCTGGTTTTGGCCTTGCTGCGACTCAGGTAAGTGAAGTATTCCGGATTCGAGGCAATGCTGACCACCATCGGGTCGATTTCGTAAAAATCGAAATTCTGCCATGGCCTGCCATACCAGGCGAGGGTGCCGCATCCCAGCCCCACGATTCCCACATTTTTTGCCTGGCGATTGATCAGGCCTAGTCTGAAAACATCGCCGATCGGGCCCTCACGGGAGTAATAAGAGAGGGGAAGCAGTGGTCTGATATCAACTTTGCGCTCAACTCCATGCAGGGTGGTTCCATGGCTGAGGCAATAGAAAATATCTGCAACCCCCTCGATCTTTAAATCGGGGTCGCAGGTCGCGCCATCGGTTTGCAGTCTGGTAATTTTGTGAATTCCAAAAAAGCTGCGGTCGATTTTCACGATGCGGCTGTTGCCATGCAGATGCTGCATTGAAAGCAGATTTCCGATCAGAAAAAGAACTCCGGCTGCTTTGCGGAAACGGTAAAACAGGTGGACGATTATCATGACTGCAATGGTGCCAACCAGGCCCAGAAGACTCAGCAGAGTATTGGCTGACATTTCGCTGAACCAGGCAAAGGTCATGAGAACCAGCATGATCAGAGCAAAAACGAGTAATTCGCCGGCAAATGGAAACTCTTCATCGTTATTGCCTGCATAAGAGAAAGTCGAGGCAAGAACTGCGATTATCACGGTTAACAGATACTCGATCTGGGTGTTGAAAAAGGTCGGGGCGATGATGCCGTTGAAGAATCCACCAAGAATTCCGCCAACCGACATCCAGACATAATAAGAATTGAGCAGGGCCGGTGCCGGGCGATTGATGGCCAGTCTGCCATGAAATGCCATGCAGACGGTGAAAAGAAAATATAGATGCAGAGGAATGACGAACCAGGCTCTTTCATTCAATTTAAAAAAATACATGATTGAAATCAGAGCTGCCATCGGAAGCATCTGGCGATCCCAGGCTATATCCCTGAATCTGGGGGTGGCGGCAAAAACCAGAATGAATGAAATCAGGTAAATTGCCAGCGGAAAGATCCAGAGCATCGGGCCTGAAGCAATATCGGTGGCAATGTGGGTAGTAACTCCAAGCATGGCGCTGCAGGGAATGAAACCCCATAAAACCCAGAGATACCTGGTTTTCCAGCTGAGAAATGAGGTTTGAAGTTTTTCCTCCTGAATGATTGCGCCACTTATTTTTTCTTTTCCCTGCCATAAATACATGGCTGCAAGAAAAACCAGAACCATTTGGACTAGGTATAACCCCGACCAGATCTGCTTGTGGGTTGTCAGAGTAAAGGCAGGTTCGAATAGAAAAGGGTAAACCAGCAGGGCGAGCAGGCTGCCAGCATTGCTGGCCGAATAAAGAAAATAAGGATCTTCAGAGTCTTTCTGGCCGGTCTGGGAATACCAGCGCTGAATTAACGGCGCATTGGCGGCAATGATAAAAAACAGAAAGCCAATAGACCCGGTCAGTCTGGCAAAAAGCCAGGAAACCGGAGTCATGGCCGCCTGGTCGAGGCCGTGGAATTGAACATCCAGTGGAAGACTCAGTAGCCCAAGAGCCATTAGAAGCAGGTGAATAACCGATTGTTTTTCGCAGCCAAGCTTTTTGATTGATTTTTCTGCATAAAGATAGCCGGCCAGCAAAGCAGCCTGAAAAAACAGCATGCAGGTTGTCCAGACAGCTGGCGCACCACCAAGGGCCGGCAACAGTATTTTGCCGACCATTGGCTGAATGAGAAAAAGCAGAAATGAACCGACAAAAATTGCCAGCCCGTATATGGCAAGAATCAACTTCTGTTATTCCCTGACTATATTCAGATGCAGCTCTTTGAGCTGTTTTTCGGTGACCTCTGAGGGCGCCTGCATCAGCAGATCCTGGGCGTTCTGATTCATCGGGAAAGCGATTACTTCCCGAATGTTGGGTTCGTTGGCCAGCAGCATTACCATGCGGTCAACGCCTGGTGCGATGCCACCATGTGGAGGTGCACCGAATTTGAAGGCTTTGATCATGCCACCGAATTTTTCATCGACCACGCTTGAATCGTAACCGGCAATTTCAAATGCTTTATACATGATGTCGGGCCGATGGTTTCTGATAGCACCAGAGCTCAATTCGACGCCGTTGCACACGATGTCGTATTGAAATGCTTTGATGGTCAATGGGTCTTTGGTTAACAGTGCTTCCATACCGCCCTGTGGCATCGAGAAAGGGTTGTGGCTGAACTGAATCTGCCCGGTTTCTTCATCTTTTTCGAACATCGGGAAATCGACGATCCAGCAGAAGCGATAGCTGTCTTTTTCACGCAGATCAAGCAGATCGGCAAGGTGCAGGCGCACTTTCCCCAGAATTACCGAGGCCACATCTTTGCTGTCAGCGATGATGAAGATTCCATGACCGGTTTCGCTGCCAAGGCGTTTTTTCAGTTCGGCTTTGGTTGCGTCTGAAAGGGGTTTCGCCAGACTGCCCTTGATTTCGCCATCGGCAAAAATCAGGGATGCAAGACCTTTGGCACCGGCTTCTTTGGCAAAATCTTCGACATCTTTGAGAAATTTACGAGATTTGTCGGCAACGTTGGGAACGGTCAAAGCCCTGACCACTCCACCATTTTCAACTATTGATTTGAAAGCATTGAAATCAGAAGCTGCGAAAATGTCAGAAACATCGGCGATCTCAGCAGCAAGACGCAGATCTGGTTTGTCGCAGCCATATTTAATCATTGCTTCTTCGTAAGGAATTCTAGGAAATGGCGGCTTGCTGACTTTCCAGGTCGAGAATTCGGTAAACAGGCCGTGCATCAGGTTTTCCATCGCTGCAAAAACGTCTTCCTGGGTAACGAAAGACATTTCCACGTCGAGCTGGTAAAATTCGCCCGGAGAGCGGTCAGCGCGTGCGTCTTCATCTCTGAAGCATGGGGCAATCTGAAAGTAACGGTCAAACCCCGATACCATCAAAAGCTGTTTGAACTGTTGTGGTGCCTGGGGCAGAGCGTAGAATTTGCCAGGGTAAAGCCGGCTTGGTACCAGGTAATCGCGGGCCCCTTCCGGAGAACTGCTGGTTAAAATGGGTGTTTGAAATTCCTGGAACCCCATTTCGATCATGCGGCGTCGAATGCTGGCAATAATCTGCGAACGGCGCAGAATGTTCTGATGCAGCTTATCGCGGCGAAGGTCGAGAAACCGGTAGGTGAGCCTTGTGGTTTCGGGTGCATTGTCATCATCGGCAACCTGAAATGGCAGAATGTCGGCCATGCTCTGAAGAACAACGGCTTTTGCTTCTACTTCGATTTCTCCGGTCGGCATGTCGCGGTTGATATTATCGCCACGACTTCTTACAATGCCGTCGATGGTCACGACCGATTCAACTCTGATGCCATCGAGGTCTTGAAACGCCTGGGTGCCTGGTTCGGCGATTACCTGGGTAATGCCGTAATTATCGCGCAGGGTTACGAAAAGAACGCCGCCAAGATTGCGCTTGCGATGAATCCAACCTGAAAGTCGGATTTCGCTGTTAACGTCTTTGCCACGAAGTTCGCCACAGGTATGAGTACGGTATTTCTGCATCAGAGTAGTTTCCTTTGGTGTCTGAAATTTGTCTGCAGTTTATCGCAAAGCAAGGCAAAGCGCAAGTCCGATGCGCATTAACAGGGAAGAATGATTTCGACTTTCAGGCCACCGGATTCGAGATTGCTGAGCCTGATCTCACCCCGATGCATTTTGATGGACTGTTGTGCAATTGCCAGTCCAAGGCCGACCCCGCCCGTTTTTCTATCGCGATCATCCTGACAGCGATAGAACGGCTCGAAAATTCTTGCAAGATGTTCTTCAGCAATGCCGGGACCCTGGTCAGATACCGAAACAATCGTTTTATCTGCTGATTTTTCTAACCCGACCTCAATTTTTGAATTCTCGGGAGAATATCTGATCGCATTGCGCAGAATGTTTTCTATTGCCTGCTCAAGCAGTTGCGGGTTAGCCTTCAGTTTAAAACTGGCTAGTTCAGGCCTGATAATTGTTATATTGCGGGCGCAGGCTTCAAATTGCCCATCATCACAGATTCTTTGCAGGAGAAGGCCAAGGTCGATTTCGCCAAAATTTTCTGAGCTGCCTGCGGCACCGAGGCGGTTAAGCTCGAGAAGTCTTCCGATCAGTTGGTTCAACCTGGAAACTTCAAGATTGACGCGATCCAGCATGGTTTTATCTGCTGAAGAAGACTTTTTTTCCATTATCTCAAGGGCGACCTGCATTCTGGCAAGGGGTGACCGCAACTCGTGCGAGATGTCCCCGAGCAATTTCTGCTGGCTTTTGATCATCGACTCAAGCTGACTGGCCATTTTGTTGAAGTCCGATGCCAGGTCACCGATTTCGTCAAAGCGCAGCAGAGCTGACGAGGTAACTCTCGTCTGCAGATCACCTGAGGCAAATCGACGACTTGCCTCGCTGATGTCGATTACCGGGCGTGCCATGTAACGGCCGAGAAAAAAGCAGAAAGGGGCAGAAATAATTATGAGAAGAGGCAGGGCTTCTAATATTCTTTGCACGAGAAACCAGTGTTTCTTCTTGCTTTTCCATGGTAGATGGCGCACGGCAACGTATTTTTTGCCGCTTGAAGAAACCACCCGGCAACCCTGAAAATGAAAGCCCTCAATTTCCCATGAAGTGGCAATGCCGTGTTTCATGACCTCACTGGCGAATTCAACGATTTTTCCCTGATTAATGGAAACGAATGAAAAATAGTTTTTCTCGTCTGGCTCTCCCTTCATTCCTGGTTTCATGGGAGGGGTTCGGTCGAAAGGCGGTTTCATATGGGGTCGGTTGAGCTGGAAAAGACTGAAAAGTTTGCTTCTGACCATTGCTCCAGGCATGGCAGCGATTTCTCTGAGAACATTTTCGAGGTTTTCGTCAAAAAACCAGTCAACTTCCTTTAAAGACAGTGCTGCGGCGGCTTCAAGGCCCTCTTTTTCATAAATATCTGCCATCAGGGCCGCAGTTTCCTGCATATTTTCAAGCTGAAACTGGTCGAATCTTCTTGTTTCAGGCTCGATGTGGAAAATGTAGGCATAAGCGCCAACCAGAACCGCGGTGGCAGTTGCAATGGCCCAGAACCAAAGAAAAAATTTCAGGAAAAGTCGGGAACCGTAAAATTTGCCGGTTATCCGGTCAGGGTTTGACATAAAGGTAACCTGCTCCCCTGATGGTCTTGATTCTTTCAAGATCACCCAGGTGATGACCGAGTTTGCGTCTGAGATTGCTCATGTGAACATCGAGGCTGCGGTCGAAGTAATCAAGCCGGCGGCCCAGAGATTTTTCAGCCAGCTCCTGGCGATCGACTACCTGACCTGCATGTTGCAAAAGAAATTCAAGAATATTGAATTCAACTTCAGTACAGGCAATGGGTTCACCATTCTGCAGAACCACACGGGTGTTGCGGTCTATCAACAGGTCAGCCACCTGAATTCGTGAGGTTTCCTCTGAATTGGTCGGCAAACCACTGTCGGTTCGGCGAAAGATCGCCTTGATTCTTGCTACAAGCTCACGAGGGCTGAAGGGTTTGGGAAGATAGTCGTCGGCTCCCAGTTCAAGCCCGAGAATGCGATCCAATTCGTCGCCGCGTGCGGTCAGCATGATAACTGGAACCTTCGAAACCGCCCTTATTTTTTTGAGAAGCTCTATTCCGTTTATCTCTGGCAGCATTATGTCAAGGGTTATCAAGTCATATTCATTGCTGGTTGCCAGCTCAAGAGCATGCTTGCCCGCATTGGCTACCCGGGTAGTGAACCCTTCCGACTCAAGATATTCTTCAAGCAGGCTGCAAAGTTCGACATCATCATCGATGATCAGTATTTTTTTCAAGACATGACTCCCGAATATTTCCGTTTCTGTATTTTCTATGAATTCTAGCGGGTTTGCAATAGTCGTGACCGGTATGGAAATTTAAGAAATGTTAAGGCACTTAAAAAAATGACCCTCCCGGCAGGGGAAGGCCTTAAGAGGTTGGAAGTTTGTGTTTACAGCGAATTTATGAGAAAATTCGTCGAATTCAAAGGGAGTTGATTTGATAATATAAAATATTACGCCAAAATGCAATCCCTCGAAAAAAATAATTATCGAGATTTATGGCAAATTTAAATGAATCATACCCATGATTTATTCTTGAGCAGGATTGCCGACAATTTATCCACAGCGGTTGGTCAGGGCATCGTCAGAATCTGGATTTGCTCATATACGGGCTGTATTTTTTATCAACCTTCACGATGTGGTTGGTAAGCCAGTCTTTGAGAAAATTGAAAGTTTCGATACCGATGCAGTTGCGGCCGCTTTCGAAGCTTTTGTAAATGTCGAGAACCTGCTTTACCAGGCTTTGATGGAGTTTTTTATGGGCATCGATATCAGGATAACCGCAGCGTGCCATTTTCTGCTCTTCAAAACTGAAATGGGTTTTTGTGTAATCGACCAGTTCATCAAGAATAGAACGCATGCTTTCCTGGGTTCTACCTTCACGCAGTGCATGATGCAGGTCATTGACCAGCCTTACCAGCTGTCGATGCTGCTGGTCAATGTCATGAACCCCGGTCAGCAGTTCTTCGTTCCACTTGATCGGATCGTCACTGCGCCCGCCCGTCTCAAGATGAAGGTTAGAATATCTGCCTTCCGTTTTGCATTTGAAGCCGGAAATCATGCTTTTGAGCTTTTGCACATGCTGAGCCAGTTCCATTGCCGCGGTGGCGGTAGATTCCGCGTAGGCCGAGTTCTGCTGAGTGACCTGGTCAATCTGGTTGATCCCAATGGTGATCTGAGAAATGCCACCGGCCTGTTCTTTACTTGCGGCAGCGATTTCTGCAAGGAAATCAGCGGTCTTAACGGCGCCCTGCTCAATTTCAGCCAGGGTTTGTGAAGTGGAAGCGGCAATCTTTGAGCCATCATCGATGTTCTGATTGGATTCGGCAATCAGGTCGGCGGTGCTGTTGGCGGCGCTGGCGCTTCTGGCGGCGAGTTTGCGGACTTCATCTGCAACTACGGCGAAGCCTTTTCCATGTTTGCCGGCTCTGGCAGCCTCAACTGCTGCATTCAACGACAGCAGATTGGTTTGAAAAGCCACATCTTCAATAAGCTTGATGATCTTGGAAATCTGGGCACCGGAAGATTTTATGCTGGAAACTGCTCCGGTCAGTTCGGCCATTTTCCCGGTACCGGTTTCGGCAGAAACACGGGTTTCAGAAGCGATTTCTTTGGCTTTTTCCGCATTAGCGGCATTAGCCTGAACCTGCGAGTCAATTTCGACCATCGATGCGGAAATCTGTTCAAGCGATGCGGCCGATTTGGCGGCTCCCTGCGAAAGTGAAGCGCTGGCTTCGGAAATCTGCTGCGACATTTCTTCAAGCTGACCGACGCCGGCAGTCAGGTTGACAATCAAATGATTCAATGAATTGAGCATGTTTTGCATTGAGCTTCCAAGAAGGTCTTGGTCAGAACATGATTTCATGTCGGCTCGCAGGTCGCCATCGGCAATCTGCACGGCAATTTCTGCCTTCTGCTGTAGATTTTTTGCAAGTTGTCCCATCTTTTCAGCCATCTGGTCAAGTTCGTCATCATTGCTACCGACTTCGATGCTGACATTGAAGTCCCCATTGATGAGTTTTGTGCAGTTTTCAGAAAGCCTGGCAATTTTTGAATGATGCCGCGAAATCAGGCGAAAGGCCATGATTAGTGAGAAAGCTGAAAAAACCAGGAAAATCAGCCAGGCAGAGTTTCTGGTTTCCGCGATTCTAGCTGTAAAATCCTGACTAAGTCCGGTCAGTCCGTCGGCTTCGTTGAGAAATTGGATGAAAACGTAGCTCTGCAGGATTAATGCAAATAACGGCAATAAAAAAATACCGGCCAGTTTCTGTTTTAAACTCATTCTTGACCTCATGCAATGTTTTGTTTACTTAAAAAGTGGCATTATATATATACCCGATAGGAGCGGTTTTGTGAAGAGAAAAATTTGTAAATTGTCTGAATAATGGCGTTCAGAAAATTTGGTTTTGGAATGATCATGTATTCTTACTGACGGTTGACTTAAATGACCGGCGAATACATACTGACAGCATGCTTTTTTATCTGGAGATTTTATGAATGTAAAGATCGCTGAACTGGCTGCTGAAGAACAATTTGATCCGCTGGATATGCACAATTACCGGATGGAAAATCTGCCGGTGCGTGAAAAAAGCAAGGTTGAGCAATACATTGCCATGGCGGGAATTCCACTTTCGTTGCTGGCTTTTGTACTGATCATGTGGGTAATGCCTTTGCCATTTCTGGAGAATTTTGACCCGCAGACCCTGGGAAAGGGTGCGAAGGCGGCTTTCGAGAAACTTGGGCCTGAGGCTTTCGGGCGCACCAATGTGGCGATGTTTGCGGTTTTTGTGGCATCGATCATTCTGTGGATGACTGAAGCGATTCCTAATTACCTTACTTCGCTGGTCTTAATCATCACTCTTGTGTTCACCGGAGTACTGCCTGAAAAGACCGCTTATGCGCAGCTGGGTCACGAAATCATGTGGCTGAACATTCTTTCGTTCATTCTTGCTTCAATGTTGGTTGAAACCGGTGCGGCAAAGAGGTTTGCGTTGTGGTTCATTGTAAAATTCGGACATAACGCGAAATCGATATTCATTTCTTTCATTCTTATCAATCTGGTTTTGTCGGCCTTTATTTCCGCAACTACTGCCAAAGCTGCAATCCTTTTGCCGATTTTCATGGTGGTTGCTGCGGTTTATGGTGCAACCGGTGGAAAACACAAGAATAATTTCGGTCGAAATATCGTTTTGCAGAATCTTTTCTGTATCAATATCGGTGCCAGTGCTTTTGTAACGGGCTCTGGGGCCAATCTGCTTGCCGCTTCTCTGATTGCCGGAGCAACGGGCCAGGGTTTCTTTTTTCAGGACTGGCTGGTAGTGGCATTTCCTGTTTCGGTGGCCCTTCTGTTCATTGGCTGGATTGTGGGCACCCGCTGGATTTTTCCCCTGTCACCGGAAGAGCAGGTTCCCCATATTCAGGGCGGCATGGAAAGCCTGGGCAATGAGTTAAAAAATCTTGGGCCCATCAGTTTTGCTGAAATCAAGGCGATAGCCCTTTTCGTTCTTATTTTGATTCTATGGGCTACTGACAAGTATCATGGGGTAAGTGCCACGGCGGTGGCCTTTGTTGGCGCAATCGTAGCATTATTACCGACGGTAGGAGTGGTGAAATGGAATGAAGTGGATATTCCATGGCATCTTCTGATTTTTTCTGCGGGGGCATATACTCTTGGCGCAGGTTTCAACGTGACCGATCTGCCGTCGATTACGGTCAATGCTTTTTTTGATGCGCTGGGCCTTGGTGCGACAACGCCATTCTGGGTTCTTTATATCATTTTGACCGGTTGCATGATGTTCAGCGCCTTGCTGTTTCAGTCCAAAACCATGCGAACGATGATTTTCGTGCCGATTGCCATCGGCGTAGCCCAGCGGTTTGGTTTCGGCATTCTCAGCCTGGCTCTGCCGGTTGCGCTTTTAATCGAACACGTTTATGTTCTGCCGTTTAACAGCAAACCGGCATTGCTTCTTTATTCGACCGACCAATACAGTTTTACCGACACTTTCAAGTATGGTTTTGTGATGATGGTAATCAGCTGGATAACCATTATCGTTATGGGTGAAACTTATTATCGAATTCTAGGTTACACGCCGAATGGAGTTTTCGGTTTTTTCTAAGAATCTCAAAAAATAAAACAGCCCCGCGAAAACTTTCGACGGGGCTGTTTGCTTTATTCAAGCAAATGTTTATTTACGTCTTTGCTGGTAAATCATGCCGGTTTTCGTCTGGCCAAATGCGACAAAAAGTTTGCCGCGCTTAACCAGATCTCTGAAAAATCGGTCAATTTTTTCCAGGTTTCTAATGTTTTCTGCGGGTTTTTTCAGCTCGAAATAAACCTTGAAAGAGAATTCACCGATAAATGGAGCTGTTTGACCTTTTTTATACCATACTGAAAAAACCGATTTGGCTTTAAGCTTGTCGAATTTGAATTCACCCAGACGAAGTCGCTTTTCCGTGATATAAATGCCATTTACCGGTTTAAGAGCAGCATTTCCATGAAATCCGGCTTTTGTCATATTTGGGTAGAATTTCAAAAATTCATCGAGGTTGGCGGGTGTTTTTTCAGGTTTGAAAACATTTGAAGAAACTGAAAAAACCGAAATCGGTTCTGATGCTTTAATTATTCTGTCTTCTTCAAATGAAATTTCGTTTGAAAAATTTTCAGATGCTTTTACTGGGGCTATAACAGTAGATTCAAAATCGCTGGCTCTGAATTTCAGGGTCATTTCAGTTTCGCTGACTGTTCTTGCCTGATTTGCTCTGGATGCTTCTTCAGATCTCAATCTGAGCATGAACCCTTTTTTATAAAGTGCAAAGTCGGGGGTGTCGATAAAGCAGATTTCCCGGTCTGGGTAAGTTTTTTCAGCTTTTTTGACTTTTACTCCTTGGTCGAGGGCGACGCTTTCCACCAGTTCCCAGAATAGTTCGCAGCCTTTGGTGAATGAGGTGAAGTTTTCGGCTTTGAGCAGAATCTTGTATTCGCGCGATTCGGGTACAGTTCGGGCAGCATCTGCAGGCAAACAGGCAATCAAAAAGAAGAATGCGGCAATCAGTACCAGCTTTTTCATAATTTACTTCCAGTTTTTAAATGGATTCTTTGTGAGGTTTGAATTGAAGTAACGGGGGTCGGTGGTGACTTCTTCGCCAACCCATGCAGGTTTTTCAATCTTCTGGTCTTCAGATTGCAGTTCAACTTCAGCGACAATTAGTCCATCGTTGTCGCCAAAAAATTCATCTACTTCCCAGGTCAGGCCGGCGAATGGAATCTTGTAGCGATTCTTTTCGATCAATGGCTTTTCGCAGAGGTTGCTCAGCATATCGTCGGCTTCTTTGGCCGGGATTTCGTATTCGTATTCAACTCTCGATGCGCCGACGGTGATGCCTTTAATGGTCAGAAAGCCCTTTTCATCTATGGTTCTAACCCTCACCGTTCTTTCTTTAACGGTTGAAAGGTAGCCCTGACGGTAGCTGGTGCCTTTGGCAAGCTTTTTAAATTCATCTGACTTAACGAGATATTTTCTTTCGATTTCCTTACCCACATTTTTCTCCTTATTCTGGAAGAGCTTCCATGCCAATAATTCTTTTGATGGCGCGCAGATAATTGATGTTTTCATAGTCATTCAGGCCGAGCAGATCCTTTGCTTTGAGAATCGCTTCGATATCAGTCGATTCAACTGCAACGGTCTTAATTGCGGCCCCGTTGATAAGCAGCTCGGCATATTCGGTGATGCATTCATTAACCATGAAGCCGTAGCGGCGTTTGAAAACGCTTACAGGAACCAGATCTTTATGGGGTCGGATAATTTCGTTGATAAATTGTGTGAGAGTGTATTCATCTCTTTTGAAGGCTGGAATTTCGACGCCGAATGCGGGAAAAACCTTTTCGGCGATCTCAGCGGCTTTCATGGGAAAGCTGCCTTTCATGCGGGGATTCCACTGTTCAAGGCCCTTTTCGCTTTTGACGAAAACCTTGATATCCATGAGGTCGTCGCGGATTTTTGTGTTGTTTTCGCTGTTGCCGGCAGACATTATATAAATTTCAGAGCTTTCTCTGATTTTGTCGAGGGCAGAAAGCTTACGCATACGGTTTTCCACCAGGCCAAAATTCTGGGCGAAGGTTCTGAATTCAAATCTGGGTTTAATTTCGTTCATAACAGTCCTTTCAAAATTCAGCTTCTCGAATTTTAGGCCAAATTTGTGTTTGGCGCAATCAGAATCTGGCTAAAAGAAAAGCAGCCCCTGAAAAGGGCTGCGTAAGGTAACAGGTCTCGTTCTGGCTTGATCGCTGCCGGCAAAAGCTCGATTAAAAGAGCTTTTAAGGAGAGGTGCTTTGGGCAAACCAGGGTTCAAATACAGGAGGAGGGATCATGAGTAATGAGCAAACTTTTAGGTGAGCAGCCCCTAAATCGGGGCTGCTTATAGGGTTATTAATCAGAGAGAGGTTCTTGCCTTCGGTTGTCAGAAATTTTGGAGATCAGCATTCAGTTGATCTCCGGTCGTTCCATAGGCACACTCCTTGTTGAACTTGATTAAGTTGATCAGAGTAGAGGTTTATTTGAGCACGAAAATAATACAGCATCTTTCATGCCAGAAATTTGAATTTTGAAAAAGTGCTGTTCAAAGCGCAAATACAGAGATTAGTTAATTCAGTCTCAAGATTGAAAACGATATATAATACAAAAACACGAAATATAGTGCACGAAATGTCGTATGCAATTGGCCGAAGGCCTAGATTGGTTTTATTTCTCGATCAAGAACGAATTTCAGCAGGTGGATGGCTTTACCGGCGGCGATAAACTTTTGCTCGTAGGTGGTCATAATGGTTTCTTCTGGCGAGATTTCCGTTTGCTGATGCAGGTTTTCGCATGATTTAAGAATTTTGAGGCCGTTTTCCCGGGCGACCCAGGTGGTAAATTTGAAGAGGCCGTAATCGTCGGTTTTCAGGCTGATGATACCCTGGGGTTTGAGCGCCTGCCGGTATTTGTTGAGAAAAACAGGAGATGTCAGGCGTTTTCTGGGCTTTTCAATATATGGGTCAGGAAACGTGATCCAAATTTCATCAATTTCGGCGGCAAATACTCGATCGATGAGGTCGATTGCGCCTCGCACGAAGGCGGCATTTTTTATGCCAGCCTCTTCGACCTGTTTTGCTCCGAAAAACAGGCGAGAACCCTTGATATCACAGCCGATAAAATTCCTTTCGGGGAACAGCCGCGCCAGTCCAAGGGTGTATTCGCCCCGACCACAGCCCAGCTCTAACACAATACTGTTCTGGTTGCCAAATTGGCTTGCTGACCAGCTGCCCTGAAAGGGGTGCGGGGATTTCAGGATTTCTTTTGCATTCAGCTGGTGAAGGCATGAAAAGTTGCGGTTTTCTTTGAATCTGACCAGTTTTTTCTTGCCCAAAGCTTAAAACCCTCGAATGGATAAAAATTATAATCAAAGAGGATAATTTCTGAGGCGGCAAAATACAACGAAAAATCGATTTTTTACTGGTTTTACGATAGCATGTGCAACGGGAGAAATTTTTTGCAGGGATCAAAGACAATCGATAGGGTTCAGAAGATTCTGGCGGTTTTCCTGGTATTCTTACTGCTTGCTTTGCCGTTAAAGGTTCTTCAGGTCAGGCTTAAGCAGAGTATGATGGACGATCAGCATAACTTCGATTCTGAAATTGCCATCAGACTAAGCGACGAGATGTCGGAGTTCAAAAAAGATCTCAAACCGAAAAATTTTTTGAAAAAATTTCTCGAGAAAAATCTTCCTGGCAATGTGCTTGATAACGAATTTAAATTGTTTGCCAGTCAGGAAAAAGAGTTGGCAGAAAATCAACTCAGTAAGATCAATGATTTATTAAAGCTTCAGCTTTATGAAAAATCAAAGCTTTTTCAGCCAATTTTCACGATTGCGGTAAGTGGAGATCTGAAAAATCTTAGATATACATTTTCGGAAAAATTTCTATCTGTCAGGAAACAGAGATATTTTTTTGAAAATTGTGACCAGGAAATTCTGGCGCGCTATATTTTGTCTTTTTCTCTTGAATCTATCAGAGGCTGGCATAATTGCCAGCATGTCAATAAACACTTCAGAAAGATCGTAAAGGTTTTAGATTGTGATCTCAATGAGTCATCAAAGTATTTTTTCAGAGGAGTATTGAGTTCGTTTATTAAGAGAGATCCCAAGCCGGGTATGGTGAACACGTATTTTTCTGACATTTTTGATTTTGACAATCTTTTGTTCTACTGGCAACCATTTTTTTACAACGGAGAATTAACTGGAGTCACAGTTGTTGGGTATCTTGAGTCTCACCTGTGTATTGATAAAATCCTTGAAAGCGCGACTGGTCTGACTATTTCCGAAGACCTGGTAAGAGCTGACGCTGAAGACTTTGAAAAAAGGGCGGGCTTAAAGGAATCTGTAGTGGATGAGGTTCTTGTTCGGACAGATAAAGGCAATCTTGAGAGTAGAAAGCTTATGGTATCTGCTGGCAGCAGGGCTTCTGGACTGAATGAAATGATGGTTCGGGTTTTAGATTATATTCTTTTGCTGATTTTTTTTATAGCGATTCTTTCTGGCGCAAAAGTATGGTTCTTTGATTTTTCCTTTCCATTAAGGCTGCGGCTCAAATTGATGACGATATTTGCCTTGATTCTTTTCCTTCCATCCATTGCTGGATTGATGCTTTATTATGGAATAGCCAGGGATCTGGAGCAGGCAGAAAAATCTCTTACATCTGACATTTTAGAAAAACAATTGAATGAAATAGAGGCAGGATTCTCGGAAATAGTGAATCGTCAGGTGCTGAACAACCTTAAATTTAAATCTTTACTTATTGAGAATTTTGAAGAAGACGGTCTCGAAAAGCTGGATCTGGCAAAATTAAATGGAATTTTTAAATATAATGTATATCAGGTTTATTTTTACAATCGAAAAGGTCATGAAATATTCCATCTTAGAAATGAACGCAGAACTAAAACAGACCAGATCAGAAGAGGAAACGCGGTTTCAGCCTTGAAGAACTTTGGGGTTCTTGCCTCCAATGAAAAAACAAGAAAAGATTGGGAGCAGTATTCATTGACCCTTGGATTTGCAGAAAGCGTATCGGCAGCTTTTGATGTCAGTAAAGCAGCTGGTTGCGAGGGAGAAAATGCGCCAAGAATTTCTGATTTAAACGCTGTTTCGCGATCTCACTTCTTCGTTTTTCCAGACAGGATGAGTACGTATTTGCAGGCAGAAACAATTGGTTTTCTGGATGTGGATTTAAAGGGGACGTTTTACCGCTGGGTGGAATCTGATTCCAGGTATCCTATCTGCTTTTTTTCAAGAAAAGAAAAATTGGTCGACATAGATGTCAGTATAGCGACTCGCGATGCAGGCCAGATTCTCGAGTCGAACTGGTTAAACCATTCAGAGAAAACAGATTCTGAATTGCCAGCTTTGATTAATCAGGCCATGGATATGCGGGATTCGGGGAAATCGTCGGATGCGGGAAAAAACCGATACTATTCATGGCGATTCTACGAAACCATGCCGATTATTCTTACGGGAACAGCCAGTTTCAATGATAACAGCATACAGACACTAATCAATGAAATTTTTCCGCTTCTCATGCTTTTGCTGGTTCTTCTTGCACTTTTTCTAATTAGTGAAGCGGTCAGCAAAATGGTTCTTTCACCTGTTCAAGCTTTAAATACGGCCATAACTACAGTTCAGGAATTCGGTGATGCTGCGGTTGAAATTAGAATTTCAAATAACGATGAATTTGATCAGGTTGGCAGCTCTTTCAACCTGATGACCCGTGGATTGTTGCAAAAGAAGCACATATCCCGTTTTGTTTCTCAGCGTCTGGTTAAGGCCCTGTCAGACAACGAAAACGGATGTCTTGACAGAGAAAGCTCGATTAGAAATATGACGATTCTCACGTCAGATATTCGTAATTTTACTGCGATTTCTGAATCAATCGATCCTGAAATGGTTGTTGAAATTTTAAACAATTATTTTACTTTAATGGAAAAGTCGATTCTTGATAGTGGCGGAATCATTGACAAATTCATCGGTGATGAAATAATTGCGGTTTTTTTGCCTGAAAGTTGTGAGAATCCACCTGTTTGTGCTGTCAATGCGGCAATATCCATGAGAAATAACCTGCCTGGGTTGAAATTTGAAAACCACCCGGAAGTAATAATCGAAAATGGTATCGGGATTGTTTCTGATGTCGGAATGGTGGCCAATATTGGCAGGAGTTCTTCGAGAAAAGATTTTACCATTGTTGGTGAACTGGTTCTCAAGGCTGAAAAGCTAGAGGTTATGACGAAATCAGGGCGTTTCAAGAAAATAATGGTAGATGAAACTACCCGAAGCAAAATTGCCGGCAAATTCTCAGTTTCAGAACCCATTGAATCAGAAAATCTGACAGGTTACGAAATAATCGAAAGATTGAATGAATGAAAATAATTGAAGCAAAAACCAGAATTAATGGTCTGATTCTTATCGCAATCTGGATTCTTCTGGTCCTTTTGCCATTTGTGGCCATTAGAAAGGGAATTAAAATATTTTTTGAAATTTTCTATAAACAGAATCTTCAACGTGCGGACAATATTCTGTATTCAGAACTGGCAAATTTTTCTTCAGACCTTGACGAGAGAGTCTTTCTAGAAGAAAAATTGGCGGAGTTTTTGAGAAAGAATAGATTTCAAACTTTTAATAAGATTACTTCAGAAAATCTACAGAATTTTTCGCGCCTGACTGCGGAGCAATTGCGAAAAGATCTGGAAAAGCATCTTGGTTTCCCGGTTCTGGCAGTTTTTTCTCATTCAATTGACACACAAAATGTTCAAATAGATATTAATCGTCAATTACCCCATGAATTGCGCACTGTTTCATCATTAATGGCCAGACGGTTTTTCTCAATAATGAACGGTCAGGCCGATTGTGTAACCTTCAATCCCCAGGGCTATAAACCTGCATTTTCTGATGCGGCGAGTCTTAAGGATGAGACGGTTCGAAAGAACTATACGGACAATTTTATTCAACTTGCTTTTGGTACCGTTTTTCCAATAAAAATACAGCGGGACAATCTTTATGAGATTCTGGCAGGAAAAACAGGGAAAACGGGAAATATTTTTCTATTTTATGGCGCGGCGGACTGCTTTGAAAAAAATCAGAAAATGAATTTAGGAGGTTTCTTTGCTGCGATACGTCTGCAGGATATTCCTGAAAAGCAGATTAGAAATTTTGCATGCAGCAGAAACATTCAGGCGGGTGTGCGAAGAAGAATCGGTTATATAAAAAAGAGCCTGCCTTTTCCTGAAAGTTTTAAAAATCTTGAAATTGAAAAGTTTTACAATTTTCCCGATCGCTATGCCAGAATGGCTGTTTTCCCTCAGATAGCCATGGTCAGAACAATTCAACGAGGCACGATTCTGCCGGTTGATTTTTCAGATTTTGCCGGGAGAACCCTGGTCATGGAAGTTAGTCTAAGCCAGGAAAAGCTCAAACATTTCGGTGAAAGCAATAAGATTGTCATTGATATGATTTTGCGGCTTTTTCTACTGATTGGCAGTGCTTTAATGGTTTATCTGTGGCTGTTTCCATTTAATTTAAAAGCTTCTCTTATCAGCAAAATGGCCCTTATTTCCATATTAATCTGTCTGATTCCAGTAATTTCTCTCTATCTTATGAATACTGCCCAATATGTTTTAAGGCAAACAGTGAACCTTGAGTCGGTAAAAAAGTTTATGGGCTCGCGCTCTGCTCTAATTCAAAGAAAGATTAACGAAGAAATCGATAAATACAGATATAAAAGCAGTGCTTTGGCGGAAATAATAAAACGACAAGACAGCTATTCTGATAATCATCTTGAAAAGCTTTTCTATGAATGGGCTGAAAAGAACTGTGCCAACGCAATGATTTTTCAAAAATTCGATCAAAAGCTGATCAGATTAATCATTCCAGCATTGCAGGAGGATGTGGATTTTCTCAAGGTCTGGGATTTAAAAAAGGTTTTTTTCACCTCATTGATTGAGTTTCTTTTTTCATCGCCGTTGATTTCAGATGATCCCGGAGAGCGTTCGGCTTTCCTTACTGAAGGAACGAACAATTCTGAAAGTATTCACGAATCTCTGGTAAGCGATGGAGAGCTTTTATCGATTTCGCGGGTTTCGCCCGACAGCAGGTTGAGTGGGGTTTTCCTTCGAAAGGCTTCAGGTGAAGCACAGGTTCCTTATGCATTTCTTTCGGTTGACTATTCGATTGAAAAAATCCTGCATGAAGCTTTCAAAAATAGATTTAAGAACTTTTCATTTTCCGATAATTATTCAAAATACCGGGTTTCATCAGCTCTGGTCATGAAAAAAAATGGAAAATTTGAGGTAATTGAGAATTGCAAAGCTCAGGAATTTGATAAATCAGAAATTGAAAAAATTCTTGCCGGACTTGGAAAGGTTGAAAAAAATCAATTTCTGATAAGAAACAGGGCGGGCATTCGGGAACTGGTTCTGGTTTCTTTTGCTCCAAATCTGCCTTGTGTGTCGGTGGTAAAAGCAGTTTCAGGGGAAAACAAGTCGTATGATCTCGTTGACGTCAGCATCTGGATTTACCCGTTTATTATAATCGTTCTTGCTTTACTTTCCGCCAATATTTTCTTTGTTCGACCGGCACTTGAATTTTCTGACGGGTTGTTGAAAATCTCAGAAGGCCATCTGGATTATCGGCTGCAGCTTGCAACCGGCGATGAGTTCGAAGATCTTTCGATTAGTCTGAACGCCATGACCAGAAGCCTTCTTGAGAAACAGGAAATGGAAAAATTTGTGTCACCTGAACTGATCAGGGAACTGAATGAAAATACGGTTGCTGAAATGCTGCCCGGTGGTGAAAAAGTGCATGCCAGCATTCTTTTTTCTACCTTTAAGGTTGAAAAAGTTCACCGAAGTGGTTTTTCCGCCGAAGAGACGGTTGAGCAGATCGACCTGTTTCTGACAGTTTGTGATTCAATATGCGTTAACAATCACGGGGTAATCGATAAGATCATCGGTAGCACGATCATGATGGTTTTTCGACGTGATCATGAAGGGGAGTCGCACGCGGTCAGGGCATGCAACGCAGCGGTGCAGATTCATGAAGCAATGCGGCAAAACCGGGTTTTTTCCTGTCGGTGTTGCTCGGGCATCAGTTCTGGCACCGTAGTCTCGGGGAAAATTGGTTCGAAAACCGGTAAACTTGATTATACAGTCATTGGTGATACGGTAAACATGGCGGCAAGGCTCAAGGCTCTGGCCGAAGAAACAAAGGGCTCCAGCATTCTGGTTTCAGAATCCTGCGCAAATTTATTGCAGCATAGATTTTCAATGGTCGAACGCGATCCGGTAAAAATCAAAGGAAAGCAGGGCTCCCATCGAACCTGGTCTATTAATTAAATAGATAATTTAAATAAATTTGGTGCTGGTTTAAACTAGTTAAAAAACAAAACCATTCAATGAATGTTTCTTTTTTTTCTGTCGCTTCGACCAGTTAGACTGTCTCAACGACCGTCCTGGTGTTTAAACGAAATTTGTGGAAAAACTTTCAGGTATCAAAAAAAAGCTGGAATACATCTCAGAATTGCCGAGAAAGTGTGATTGAATGCCAATTGGATGCCTGCTTGTGCAGGCATGACGTTTATGAATTTGGAGATGAATTCTTATCTTGTGGATCAACCCCAGGGTTCTTTGCCTAGATAAATGAGCTTCTGTGTAATGTCAGAAAGATGTGATCTTAACCAGTTTTCCGATTTGCTCAAGTCTTTCAGCAAGTATTCTCACTATCTTTTTCCTTGGAATTATTCCCCGTTGTCTGAATGAAATATCTTCATGCGCCTCATTTTCAGCGTTGCCGACCAGAAAGTTGATGCGATCTGCGCTTCTTATCATTTCACACAGACGCGAAACTGAAGAATCGGGCTCGAATTTGACCGGGTCAACGTCGAGAATATTGTAAACCTGATTTAGGGTAACGGCACCCTCGGTCACCAGGTCTATCCCGTCAATATGATATCCGGGCGGTGAAATCAAACTGTGATCGTCCTGATTGATTTTCAACTTTTGCGAAAGACCATTGGCTACTACTCGGGCGGTTGTTGCCCCGCTTACTACTTTTAATCCTTCTCCCGAACAAAATTCCCGCACGATTCGGCCATCGATGGAACGATCGGCAGGTGGGCCGGTAAAAATATTCAGCACAATTCCGGTGCGGCAGAATGCACTGATAACTGTGCAGTCATCGCCTCGATGCCCCTGCCACAGCTCTCTGGCCCGGTCATGAATCATCGTTGCACCCATATCTGCTGAATCAAACAAATGATTGTTCAAAAAACTGCAGATTTCTTTTGCCGACCACCCGGTTCTGGTCGTTAAACCAATGCCAGCCTGAGAGATACCATCGGAATAGACGATTATTCCTTCGCCGGGGTCGAGAAACAGATTTGTTTCGCTGATTACCTCCGATCCCAGTGCGTAATCGCGTTTGCGTAAAGGAGTGGCAGACCGATGGCCCACGAATATTCCTTCAGGCATTTCATAGGCCAGAATGGTGGTTTCACCGTTTTTAAGAATCTGAATCACGGAAAATACGGCATAGGGCAGATCGGTGCCGCGTGCGGTATGCATGGTTTTTACCAGACCTGCAAATGCGCCGCGTAAAGATAAGCCGCTTTCGATAAGGGTTTTGAGTCGATTGATCGTCATGCCTGCGTAGACATTGGCTTTGATGCCCGACCCGATTCCGTCTGAAAGCAGAATGTATGTTGCTTCGGGCTTTCTGACAAAGGTGAATGCATCGCCGCAAACAGCATTTTTCTTTTTGGATGATTGGGCCGTGTTTATTTCGACGTGAAGGTATCCCATGGGTTTTTTCGCCTGTCTTCTTCAGATTTTTCATCGGCAGATGCCAGTTTTAGCAGGTTTTCGATGATAATTTCACCCTGTGCAGTACTTTCGCCAAGATGTCGGGCCAGTTCCTGAGCCATCTGCATCTGATGTTCGAGCATTTCGCGAGCCTGGTGGATCATGCCGCTTTTAAGGCGGTCAAGCTCTTCCTGGCTTTTTCTGCCCATGGTAATGTTAACGAAAATTCCTACCAGCTGCTTTTCCGCTTCCAGTTGATAGACGATCTGATGGGCCACCAGATTGTAACGGGCATGATTCACCGTTTCTTCGACGAGTCTGCTGCTGCCGGTCAATACCTTTTCAAATGGCTGCGGATCGACCAGATATGAAATGTGACGACCAAGCACCGCTTCAGAGCAGAGAAACATCTTGCGAAAGGCGGGATTCATGCTGATGATGCAAAGCTTTTCGTTGAGCATGACAATGCCGTTGGGACTGGTTTCAATAATTCTGTCGGTACGTTGTTCAGCCATGCGGCGCATGTAAGGAATGCACATCTGAGTTTCTGCCAGACCTCTGATTACTGCGATTGCCTTGTCCCGGCAACTGTCATATCCGCAGGCTCCGCAGTTCAGTTGGTCGGCCGGGCTGAACTTTCCGGTAGCCGCAAGAATTTTTTTTATTTGTTCTTCAGAAATTTCTGTCGCCGAGTTTACCGGTATGGCAGAGTATTCAGCCTGAATTGCAGCGGTAGTGGATTTGCAAGGGGTTCCCGGGTTTTTCAGTGAGTAATCGATGAGTTTTTCTCTGCTTTGTAATGATCCTGTAGCAGGTGCTGCGGGGCCATTTACACATCCATTGCTGCAAAACATTGGCTCGATCAAACACTTTCTGCCAGTTGAATTCAAAAATTCAAGCATTGATTTGATTCCATCGACTCCGGTTATCGTGATGACATCGGCCGATAGAATGTCAGATCCACATCCAGCAGTGCGCGCAAGGCCACCGGGTAATGGAAAAATTCTTGATTCGCCGACAGGAATTTCGTCGAAATCACTGTCTTCAAGGCGATCAAGCTGAATATTTTCTCTTTCCAGCCAGCTTTCAAGCTCTTCGAAAGTAAGTGCCAGGTCAACCTTCTGTCGTCCTTCACTGCGGTCGGCTTCTTTTTTCTTGGCGATACATGGTCCCACAAAAATGACCCGGCAGCCGTCACCCAGCCGTTCATGGATAATTGACGCATGGGCGAGCATGGGAGAAGGCACCGGCAGAAGATTGTCAACCAGTCCGGGATGATACTTTTCAATCAGGTTGACCACGGTGGGGCAGGCGGTGCAGATCGACGGGCGATCAGGCCTTTGCTGTTGCCGGCTTGCTGCGGCGGTGAAGAAAGCCCCCACCGCCGTTTCAGCAACCCATGAAAAACCCAGCTTGCGAAAAGCCGAGGGCAGCCTGTGTCTCTGCCAGTCCTGGTAGAATGCTGCGAAAGAAGGGGCCAGACTCAAGGCAACTTTCTGTCCCGAACCGAGCAGGTTGATTGCCTGCTCGAGATCCCGGCGGTATTGCTTGGCACCCTGAGGGCAGCTGGTGATGCAGGTGCCGCATGCAATACAGCGGTCGGGATCAACGCTGGCCTGCCCGTTATCCATGCGAATTGCCTTGACCGGGCAGACACGCAGGCAACGATAGCAGTCGCGGCATTCAGCTTTGTTGGTAAAAACCACCGGGCTTCGACGAACAGTTTGGGTTTCCATAGTATGTCGGCTCCTTGAGCTGATTTGTCAGTTGCCTTTTTTGCAGATCTCGGCATTGATGGCCTTGACCACTTTTGCAAAATCGGCCCCGCCGATCAGTTGATTGCCCACCATTACATTGGGTGCCTTCTGGCATTTTTCACAGCAGAAAGTTGCCTGAACATCGATGTTTTCCAACATGTCGTGCTGTTCGACATAGGCGGTAAGTGATTTGAGAATTTCCTGGGAACCTTTCAAGAAACAGTTGGTGCCGACGCAGACCTTTACCTGAATTGGGTTTTCGCCGCTGCCGGTCATCAGTCTGATTCCTTCATCGGAAATGCGCCGGCGCGGCTGGTAGCTGGTGTGCAGCAGCTTGTGCGCCCTGTGGCTTCCCGGCTCGCCAAGCAGGCTCTGATAGGTTTCGGTGATATAGGGGTTTTCCTGGGATTTATGAAGCTGCAGCATTTTGTCGGCCTCATAAAGGCCTCGGGTGCGCAGCTTGATTGAAGCATTGCCATCACATTCAGGCTGTCCGGCTCCGGCAACGCAACCACCCGGGCAGGCCATGACTTCCACCAGGTCGTATTCGCATTTTCCCTGACGGGCAAGCTCGGCAACTTTTCCTGCATTCTTTAATCCGTGAACCACGGCAAGTTTAAGGGTTTTTCCGGCAACTTCGAGTGATGCTTCGCGCAGCGACTCTTCGCCTCTGACGCAATGAAAATCAACGTTGTCAAGAGTTTTGCCGCCCGCTTTTTCGACGACGAAACGCAAAACCGCTTCGCTGACGCCGCCGGAATTTCCGAAAATTACGCCGGCCCCCGTTTTGAAGCCGAGAGGCAGATCGAGCGATTCGGGGGCGAGTTCATCGAACTGCAGGCCCGATGATTTGATCATCTGCGACAATTCAAGGGTGGTAATGACGTGATCCACATCAGGTCTATCGTTGCGGCTGAATTCGGGCCGTCGGGCTTCGAACTTTTTGGCGGTGCAGGGCATGA
>JBMOKV010000611.1:0-5609 GCA_049325495.1 Candidatus Rifleibacteriota bacterium
TGGCAACAATTTACGGGATAGTTAAGCAAAACGGCGGGTATATTGAAGTGGAAAGCCAGCCTGGAAAAGGAGCAACTTTCAGAATATTTTTTTCCCGAATCACTGAAGAAAAACCTGCAACTGAAAAATTAGAATCTCATGAAGCGAATAAAGGCTGCGAAAGAATACTTCTGGTTGAGGATGAATCGGCATTATTGGAGGTCACTGAAGAAATGCTGAGTCACCATGGATACAATGTTTTTTCAACAACCTCCCCAGCAGAAGCCCTGAAAAAAGCAAATTCCGGTGAAAGTTTCCATATACTGGTTACGGATGTAATCATGCCCGAAATGACAGGAAACGACCTGGCCAGAGAGATTAAAAAAAATAATCCTGAAATAAAGATTGTCTTCATGTCAGGTTATACATCAAACATGATTTCATCCAATAACACCGGACAGGAAGGATACTTTTTCGTGCAAAAACCTTTTTCTGCAAAACAACTTGTTGAAACAATTAAAGCTTCTCTTGAGAAGCCTGATAAAAGCATTATCAAATCATAAGTCTGCCCGCAAGGTTATCCAGAGTTTACCACCAGAAATGAAAAAAATTGACTGACTATGATCTTAACAACCCGGGCTTTGTGAAAAAAATCTTAATGTAAAGCCGGTTGTAATTAGCTTTCATTTGCAATAATCTATACAGCAGTTGGCCGACCTCAATCTTCTGATTTTGTTTTTCAGACAGGTTGAAAACCACACGGCCCTGACATGGTCTGGAATGAACAAAATAGTAGAAAAAAAGCAGCTCTCGGAAAATGTTTTCAAGTTTGTGGTAGAAGCTCCGATGATTGCCAAGTCACGCAAGCCAGGCAACTTCGTGATTTTGCGGGTTGGCAGCAAAGGTGAGCGAATTCCCCTGACAATAGTGGATTCTGACCTGGAAAAGGGAACGATCACGCTGATCGTTCAGAATGTCGGGCTCAGTTCCGGCAAGCTCTGCCGACTCAATCAGGGCGAAGAAATTACTGATCTGGTCGGACCACTTGGTAAAGCAACCCATATTCACAAAGCCGGAACGATTCTGGCTCTGGGAGGCGGTGTTGGCATAGCTCCGTTATATCCGATTGTTGAAGCCTTCAAGAAAGCTGGAAACCGGGTAATTACCGTTCTGGCGGCCCGCAGTCGTGAACTGTTGATATTGGAAGAGGAAATGCGCCAGTGGTCAGACGAAGTCATTGTCATGACCGACGATGGTTCTTATGGCCGCAAAGGTCTGGTTACCGAAGGTGCTGAAGAAGTCATCAAACGCGAAAAAGTAGATGAATGTGTGGCAATCGGCCCAGCAGTCATGATGAAGTTCTGTGCGTTGTTGACCAAAAAATACGATATCCCCACCCAGGTAAGCCTAAACACCATAATGGTCGACGGCACCGGAATGTGCGGCGCCTGCCGGGTTACGGTTAACGGCGAAACCAAATTCACCTGTGTAGACGGGCCCGAATTCAATGCGCATCAGATTGATTTTGACGAAATGCTCAAGCGCCTGCAGGCTTATAAACGCGAAGAAGACCAGGCCCGAACCGGAAAAAAGTGATGGAACAACAATGACAGCAGCAAAAGAAAAACAACAACAGGAAAGAAACCAGGAATGGCGTGCCGAGTTGCGTAAGGCGGTTCCAAACAAGGACCGGGTCGCAATCGAGCGGGTTAAAATGAATGAGGTCGAGCCCGATGAACGCAACAAATCTCAAAATATCGAAGTGAACTGCGGCTTGACTCCTGAGCAGGCTCAGAGAGAAGCCAGTCGCTGCATGGATTGTGCAAATCCTACCTGTATAGAGGGTTGCCCGGTCAATATCGATATTCCCAAGTTCATCAAATATATCGAACAGGGAAAATTCCTTAACGCGGCAGCCACTCTCAAGGAATTCAGCGCCCTTCCGGCGGTTTGCGGCAGAGTCTGTCCGCAGGAAAAGCAATGTGAAATCAAATGCTTTTATAATGAAAAAATGAAGAAAGAACCGGTGGCAATTGGTTATCTTGAGCGGTTTGCCGCTGATTATGAACGAGAATCGGGTAAAATTCAGATTCCCGACGTTGCACCGGGCAATGGCATCAAAGTAGCCGCAATCGGCTCAGGGCCGGCTTCATTATCATTTGCCGGCGATATGATCAAGCTTGGCTATGAAGTAACGGTTTTTGAAGCACTGCACGAGATTGGCGGGGTTTTAAAATATGGAATTCCTGAATTTCGTCTGCCAAACGCGATCGTCGATGTAGAGCTCGAAAATCTTGAAAACATGGGCGTGCGGTTCGAAAAGAACTTTGTTGTCGGTCGCACCGCAACTTTTGACGATCTGAAAGAACTTGGATATGAGTGCTTTTTTATTGGAAGTGGTGCAGGTCTGCCCAACTTCATGAACATACCCGGTGAAAACCTGAATGGCGTAATGTCTTCAAATGAATATTTGACCAGAGTGAATCTGATGGCCGCCAACCAGGAGGATTCAGACACTCCGGTCCTGCGCGGAAAAAGAGTCGCGGTCATCGGTGGCGGCAACACGGCCATGGACGCAGTGAGAACTGCTATCAGACTTGGGGCGGAAAAATCAATGCTGATCTATCGCAGGTCACGCGAAGAAATGCCGGCCCGCGTTGAAGAAGTCAAACACGCCGAAGAAGAGGGCGTCGAATTTCACAATCTGGCCAACCCGATTGAATATCTTGCCAATGCGGAGGGCAGAGTTGCAAAAGTTAGACTGCAGCGCATGAAACTGGGTGAACCCGATGCTTCAGGGCGCCGCAGACCTGTTCCAATCGACGGAGCTATCGATGAAATGGATATCGATATCGCCATAGTGGCCATCGGGGTTTCGCCTAATCCGTTGATTCCGGCCTGTCTGCCCGGGCTGAAGATGACCAGGTGGCATACGATCGAAGTCAACGAAGAAACCATGCAAACATCGATACCAGAGTTCTTTGCCGGTGGCGATATCGTCAGGGGCGGAGCCACGGTTATTCTCGCGATGGGCGACGGGCGACGGGCGGCGGCTTCGATGCACAAATATCTGACCGACAAGCACGCAGGAAAGGGAAATAAGTAATCATGGCAGATTTGAAAACCAGATTTTTCGGACTGGAGCTGAAAAACCCGATTATCGTTGCCAGCAGCGGTTTGACCGCCAAGCCGCAGAACATCAAGGAATTTTCCGATCTTGGGGCTGGTGCCATCGTTTTAAAATCAGTGTTTGAAGAAGAAGTAATCAACGAATACAATCAGATTGCACAAAGCAAGACTTCATCGCACTTTGAAGAGTTTATTGATTATTTTGACTATAAGATTCGCGACCAGATTCTTGCCAATTATGGCAAACTGATCAAAGATGCAAAAAGCTGCAGTAAAGTGCCGATAATTGCCAGCATCAACTGCGTTTCAGCCGGCGACTGGCTGCAGTTCGCCTCACAGGTTCAGGATGCGGGCGCCGATGCCATCGAGTTGAATCTGATGATTCTGCCATCTGATCTCGAAAGAAATGCCGAGAGCAACCGCCGATTTTATGTCGAAGCAGTTAAAGAAGTGGTAAAAGCAGTCAGAGTGCCGGTAACCGCGAAAATCAGCAGTTATTTTTCTGATCTTGCCTGCATGTGCAAAGAGCTTTCTGACGAAGGGATAGCAGGAATAACGATGTTCAACCGCTTTTCTACCCCGGACATTGACATCGAACGTGAAAAAGTGGTTCCGGCCGGAGCTTTGAGCACGGTTGACGAACATCTGATGCCATTGCGCTGGATCGGCCTGCTGAGTTCGAAAATCAAATGCGACATTGCAGCATCGAGCGGCATTCACGAAGGCAAACAGGCGATCAAAATGCTGCTGGCCGGTGCCAGTGCAGTTCAAGTCGCATCGACACTTTACAAAAACGGCAATTCATATCTGGGCGAAATGATCAAAAGTCTGGAACAATGGATGCAGAAGAAGGGTTATAAATCTATTTCCGACTTCAAAGGCAAGCTCAGCCTTGAAAAAGTTGCCAACCCGGCAATCTATGAAAGGGCACAGTTTCTCAGCCATTTCGGCGGTTACAACGAGAATCAGTGATTGTTCTGAAAAGCAAAAACCGGCTGATCTGCAGTGCAGACAGCCGGTTTTTTACGCAAAAGATGATTAATTTTTTGCCGAAGCCGGTCATTTCGACAAGCTCAATGACCGATTTAAATTATTCGGCAGCGCCCTGGTTGGCAAAGCCTTTTGAAGCGGGGCCGGTATCGGCGGGGGTGCCGGCAATTCTTGCCAGAAAGGTATCACCGAGATTTTCGAGGTGGCTGTTAACGTTGTCGAAATAGTTGAAATGGGCCTGTTCTTCATCGATGATAGTTTCGAAAAGCCGCAAAGAGATACTGTCTCCGTTTTCACGGCAAACCAGAGCAAACTGGTTATAGGCATCGAGAGTATCATCTTCGAGCTTTGAATCAAACGGAAAAACCTGTTTTACCTTCTGGCCTTTGGTCACTTTGGCAGCGAGATCGGTAGTTGGTTCGCCGCCCAGTTCTTTGATTCTTTCGGCAAAAGCTTCGGCATGCCGCATTTCATCGATGGCAATCAGTTTTACCTTGGCTGCCAGTTCGCCGTAATCAGAATTATCAAGACCATAATGCTGGTTCATATACTGGTGAATGGCATGCAGCTCCATTGACCGGGCTTTATTCAAAACTTCGATAACTTTAGCTTTACGTTCCTTCTGCATTTTTCTCCTCCTGCAGTTTAATTTGCCTGATTATACTACATTTTATAAATCAGACAAAAACATCATCGCCGGAAAAGTTTGCGCATCACCATATCTTTGGCTTTACCAGCCTCTTCCAGATGAAGAAGATGGGAAACAAGATAAAGAACCCCAGTTCCGAAAGTTAATGAAATCAACAGAAGAATCGAAACGGTAAAAAATCCGGGCGAAGATTCGAGGTTTCCGCCCATAATCTTATTCAAAGCCTGATTATAACAATAATACATGGCAATACCCGAAACACCGGTCGCAAAAACGATGCGAAACATGGCCTTACCCAGGCCAAAGCGTGAAAATCCGCCAAGTTTTCCAGACAACATGACAAAGAGAATTCCCGCATTAAAAACGGCACCAATGCCGGTTCCCAATGCCAGACCCCAGTAACCGCACGGCTGAATAAGGGCAAGATTGAGAATTATGTTGACCACAACCGCTGTAACACTGGCTGCCACCGGAATCCTGGTATTATCAAGAGCATAAAAAGCAGGGCCAAGAACCTTGACCAGACAGAAAAACAACAGACCGACGGCATATGCCCGCAAAGCTACCGCGGTTGCAATGGTATCAGCGGTCGTAAAGCGCCCATGCTGGAAGAGAACACGGATAACCGGTTCAGCAAGGGCCATAATCGCGAAACAGGCAAAAAGATTAACGAAGCTGGTCAACCTGATGGAATGACAGATCGTTTCTGCCATATCATTCTGGCGGTTTTCGGCAGCCTGCCTGGAAATGACAGGAAGAGTCGCCTGAGCGACCGCGACACCAAAAAGCCCCAGTGGCAGTTGCATTACTCTGAACGCATAGCTCAACCAGCTTACAGCACCATCACCCTGGGAAGTTGCAA
>JBMOKV010000612.1:0-5575 GCA_049325495.1 Candidatus Rifleibacteriota bacterium
TTCGGGCCCGGCGATGAAAGCATGTCGTATTACATTCTGCCGAGCGCCGCCTGGGTTGCGAAAGGCAGGGGTTATGAGTCGATCATACTTACAGGCGTCGGCGCGGTAGGCGGCATAATACTGCTGGCTATTCTCGCTCCCGCTTTCCTTTATTTCATGCCTGGTTTAAAAACCATTACCAGCCCCCACATGTTCTGGATTCTCGGAGCGGTAATAAGTTACATGATCCTGTCAGAGTGGCCCAAAGGCATCAGTCAATCGGAAAGCTGCTGGGAAAATTTCTGGGAAGGCTGGCGTTTTCTTGGTGTCGGTATCGCTACTTTCATTCTTTCAGGAATTCTTGGTTTCATCGTTATGGCGAAAACCATGGTTCCCCTTGATTTTGCTTTTCAGAGCATTACGCCGGTATTTGTGGGTCTGTTTGCAATTCCCTGGCTGATAACCAATATCATTAATATCGGAATCATGCCGAAGCAGCATGAAGCTCAATCAATGGAACTGGACTGGGAGCTGGTGGTGCGCGGCACCTTCGGTGGCTTTCTCGGTGGTTTTTTTGCGGCTTATGTGCCGATCGTGACTGCCGGGGTTGGCGGGCTGATGGCCGGTCATGCAACTGCACAGCGTGACGGGCGGCTTTTTGTAATGAGTTATGGAACCTGTAAAACGGTTTATTATGTTGGCTCGTTTCTGCTGTTTTTCATACCGGGCCTGAGTCTTACCCGAGGTGGCCTTGCCTGGATCGTAACCCCGGTGGTTACGGTTCTGACAATGAAAGAGTATTTTCTGTTCGTGGCAATCATGCTGTTTTCGGCCGGGATATCTTTTCTGCTGCTGATGCCCTTCACCCGCGTCATCATCAAGCTGGTTGAAAAAGTAGATTATCACTGGATATCGGTAATCGCGCTGGCGCTTGTTATTCCAGGGGTTTACAGTTTTACTGGAATGGGAGGTCTGGCAATCATGGCGGTTTCTACGGGCATAGGCCTGTTGCCGGTAATGTTTCAGGCGCGCCGCATGAATCTCATGGGGGTTCTGCTGCTGCCGGTCTGCCTTAATATGGCGGGTTACGGCAATGATGTATTAAGACTGCTGGGGTTAATCTGATATGAAAGGCTTTACACATTTCGTCAGCGGCATTGCTGTAGCAAGCTTTTTTCAGCAGGCCGTTCACATGTCATCTCAAGAACAATCATTCATTCTCTGTCTGGGCGGAATCTTCGGAATCATGCCCGACACTCTGGATTTCAAATTTGCCAAGTATTTTTATAAATCCGACTTCGAAATCAGGCCAGACCCTGATAATCTCGATGCGCGGGTTATTGCCGAAACCGTGGCTCAGGCCGTAGAAAAGGCGGCCAAAGAAGGTCGTGGCACGGTACAGCTGCACACCATGCAGCTTGGTTCGAATCTCTGGCGCAGTTACAGCCTGTGGTTTGATTCAGCCACCAGTGAAGTATGCGTCGAAATCGGGCCGCTGGTCGATACAGGTCAGATACCCTTCGAAGGTACCGAATTAAAAGATCCGAAAAAATCTTCAGCTCGGGTAAAGGTGAGCTGTGAATTTTTCCAGCAGTTCGACAAGAAATCGAACATCGCCATTATGACCGGCCCATGTTTTGAGTTTGTCAAACGGGAAACGGGAAAGATCGAGATCGTTTTTCTGCCCTGGCACCGAACCTGGTCACACAGTTTTACCCTGGGCCTGTTGATTGCTTTAATCGTAGGTGTGATAAGCTATCTCACCGTGACCGAGGGCCCGCATGCCCATCTTTACTCGATACCGCGCTGGATGCTGTACCCGCTGATCATTCTCTTCGGGTCAATGGTTCACATTATCGAAGATTCTACTGGTTTCATGGGTAATAACCTCTTTTACCCGTTTACCAAAGACCGCACCGATGGCCTTGGTTTGATGAGTGCTGCAGAGGCGATTCCCAACTTTTTCTTCGTCTGGACTTCGCTGATCGCGATTCTTTTCAATCTTGACCGTTATCGCTGGGCTCCGACTGAAACACCTGCCGGCATCGAGAATCCGACCACTTTCTTTCTTTGGTTTTACATTCTGCCGGTCGCCATAATGGCTTTCTTCTTCTTCAAAGGCAAGCAGGAAAAGCAGGCTGCCAAAGAAAGCGACAAAAAAGGCAAAACGGTCGACTTCGACGCTCAAACCGCAGTAGAGAGAGAAACCGACGCTTCGATCATTTAATTAAACATTTGCTTAAAAAAGCCCGGCATAACCTGCCGGGCTTTTTTTATAGAAAATTACACACTGCTGGCGGTTTTAAGACCACTTCGCAAGTCAAAATTGCCATTTACAGGTGGCTTCGGCCTGGCTGCCCCCTTGCAACCGTACCTAAGATTACATATTTGTGTAAACGAAACTAAAGTGCTAAAAGTGCTATTTGCACATTATTGATTTTTGTGCCATAATTTATGGGTAGCTATGAGGAGGAAAACATGAAAAGGATGAATTTAACTCTAGACGATTCCACCTTCAGGAATCTGAAAGCTCTGGCTGCTCTTAAAGATCTTGCAGTCGGTGAATTGATTAAAATATTCGTGAACAGGGAAATCGCCGAGCATCCTGAAGAGTGCGCCCTTTGCCTTCGTTACAGTGAACCAAATGAAGAAACCATTGAAACCTTTGAAAACACAGACAAAGGAGTAGGACTTTCCAGAAAGAGGTCTGGTAAAAAAGGTCTGGAAATGCTCGACAAAGAGTTCCTGAAAAAGTAATGCTAAATCTAAGGATTACCAACAGATTTAAAAAAGATCTTAAACGAATGACAGATCAAGGAAAGAGCTATGAAAAGTTGAGGGCAATGGTTGAAATACTGTTGAATCGGCAACCTTTGGATTCCAAATATTCCGATCATCCACTTGTGGGAAACTGGAAAGGGAGACGAGAGCTGCATGTTGAAGCTGACTGGCTCTTAATTTATAAAATTGAAGATGATGTGCTGATTTTGGAAAGAACGGGAACTCATTCTCATCTTTTCAAGTAACCTGATGAAAGATTTGTTACTTTGCCGAAGGGCGTGGGGATTTAATGATGATTGGCTGGCCGCCGTCACTGGGCAGGAGCTTGAAATAGACGGGCTGGTTGTTGAAAATCTGGGTTGCCATTTCTTCGCCGTGGAAAATCAGACGTTCGGTGGTAATGGGCAGTCGATCGCGATCGATGAGAGCTTTGAATGAGATTTGCATGCTGCCATCGACCAGATCGGCGCGCATGCTGGTAGCGGGGTTGGTTAAAAGGCCGGCAGAGAGAAGATAGGCGGCCATTACGTCGGCGTTATCGCGAACGATACGAGAATCATAAATCAGAGTGCCGCCGGCGGCGGTTTTAAAACTTACCATGCCTTTAAAATCGGCGGGTCGGTCGTGACTGCCATGGATAGAGCAGCTGACCACATAAGCCCCGGACATATCGAGGGAACCAATGCGCAGAATGCCTTTTGCGGGACAGCCGGGCGATGTGGCGATTAATTTCTTTTCGAGCAGTTTACCGGTCAACTCGGATTCTTCAACCAGCCCGGGAGAAAAAAGGCTGCCCTGGTTGGCCTGCAAAAATTCCCCCACCCCTTTTTCATAGGCGATCTGCTGAGAAAAACATTCTTTCTGCTGTTGAGAAAATCTTGAGAAACGGTATTCGCGGTAAATGTCGGGGGCGAGCACCAGGGCGATAAGAAAAGCGGTGCCCAGCAGAACGCTCAGAATCGGTTTTAAATTATTTTTTGAAATTGATTTTTCGTTGGTTTTTTCCATGATTTGATATATTATCATTTTTTTCGGGCGAAGGCAGAGATTTGTGCTAGTTTATTCTTTGGTTTTGTGGAAGTTATACCAATCGAAATTTATTCGCATTTATACTGCTATCTGAAGCGGGCCGACACGTAGGTCGGCCCCTACGAATATTTTTTCGGTGATCTATATCACAAGATTACATTGGGTGTTACAGGCTCGGCGACTGTAGATGGGGTGAGAAATATGTTTATAAGCAAATTCATGTTGAACCGGCAGAAAATTCTCAATAACTGGCAGATTCACCAGTTTATCGAAAGCCATTTTCCCGGTCGCGAGGTTAAGGCGGGTTGTGATTATCTTTACCGTCTTGAATGGTACAAAATCGGGGTGGTAATACCAGTTCTGGTTTACAGCAGACTCAGGCCAGAAATGAGGGTCTGCAAGGAATTTCAGTTAATCGAATGTGAAGAGAAACAGCAACTTTTCGATCACCGGATCAAAAACGCTGAATTTTCATTGTTTCTCGTGCCTGATGAGCGCAGCGATTTTGATCCGGCCGAAGATTTCGATAAAATAACTTCTGAGTTAAACAAAAAACTCAAAGGCCTGGCCAAACTTGAAGATATAGCTCAGGGCCCCAACAATTGCATTTATTATGATGTTGATGAAACCGGTTTTTTTCAGCAGACCATCACCCTTAACGGCAGCATTCAAATAAAAGACCCTGAAGGCCTGCAGGAAAAAATCATGGAAGGTTTTGGCCGACGACCTGAGCTTGGCTGCGGCCTGTTGCTGATAAAACAGAGTTGATTTATCACAAGTATAAATTGGCTCTGTCCCATGGAAGCTAATTTAGCAAATTTGTCATGCCCCGACTTGATCGGGGCATCTCAAGATCGGCCTGATATAATGATCGCCCGATTACCCGCATGGCACAAGCTCGTCGGGCGATGACATTAAGAAAAAACGAGCCTATGGGACAACCCCTCGACAGAACTTTTTTCAATGCATTTTTGCATAAAAATGCCATAAGTGAAAATGCCCCGGATTTCCCGGGGCATTTCCACATTAAGAGAGCATTTTACCAAAACAAAGGTCAGGGACTGGTTCCAAGAGGCTCGGCAGTGGTAGTAACTGCTTTGAGATCAGATGGTTCAGTCTTATCCGGTGTGACCGGCTGTTTTGGCTCTGGAGCGGCAATTTGAGCCTTTTCGAGATTAACCTTGCTTTCTTTTTGTGTTTTAACCGAAGCTTTCCCTGACTTCCCTTTCGCTGTGTCTTTTAATGCGACTGGTTCGGCCGGAACTGCGGGTTCATATTCTTCTACAAACTGTTCAACCGTAGTTCTGCGGCCCTCGATGATCAGAATGCCTTCTCCAGATTTTTTTTCAGACCTTACCGGTCCGTAGTTAATTTTTTTGGCAGGGCCAACAGCACTGCCAAATTTCGAAAATTCCGATTTGAAACCTTTGTCCATGGAAGTGCCACTGAAACGTCCGGCCGAGAATTCTTTGGCCATTCTTCCCCAGGCACTGTTGGGATCTGCATCCGCATATTCCTTGAGGTATTTTTCAGCCTGGTCTTCTTCTCCAAGCTGATAAGCGAGAGCTGCCATGTTCCACAAAGCTTCCAGGTCAGAGCGGTCGCGCTGATAGGTCTGAGTGTACCAGTAAAGCGCTTCACGCGGTTGGCCGTTTTTCAGGCAGGTTGCGGCGAGTTTTCGGGTAATCTGCGCTGAAGTCGGATTCTGCTTCTGCAGCTTAAGAAGATAGGGAATCATTCCTGGTGCTTCAGATTTGGCATAAAGTCTTGGCTGCAGGAAATCATC
>JBMOKV010000613.1:0-5543 GCA_049325495.1 Candidatus Rifleibacteriota bacterium
AAGCGCCCAGCAGCCCGGCAATGGTAAGAAAAACCATTACGGCCAGGGTCAGGGTTCGGTTGCCGATCGATCTGATCATTTAAGCTTTTTCAATCTCTTTCGTTATGCTGTTTTTCTTTGCGGATCAGACGTTCGAGAACGGCAGCAGTGCCATGTTGCGGGCACGTTTGATCGCGGTGGTCAGGTGTTTCTGGTGAGCGGCGCAGGTGCCGGTTGATCTGCGGCTGGTGATTTTGCCGCGATCGTTGATATATCTTCTCAGGCGGGAGATATCTTTGTAATCAATAAATTCAACTTTATCCTTACAGAAATGACATACTTTTCTATGTCTCTGTCTTCTAAATTCAGCCATTTTTTCCTCCAATTAATTTCAATAGCGGGTGATCGGTCTAGAATGGAACCTGATCGTCATCGTTAGCATTGGCATAGGAACCGCCAAAGTCGCCGGCAAATGAATCTGAGTTGTCTTCCTGGGCGTCGCTTTTGCCGCTTCCAAGGAATTGAACGTTATCGGCCACGATTTCAGTGACGGTTCTTTTCTGACCATCCTGGGTTTCGTAGCTGCGATTCTGCAGGCGGCCTTCAACCAGAACCGGTCGGCCTTTGCTGAGATACTTCTGACAATTTTCTCCGGATTTGCCCCAGACGATGATGTTAAAATAGTTGGTTTCCTTTTTAAATTCACCATCGCTGCCTTTAAAGCTGCGGTTAACCGCAATGCTGAAATTGGCAACCGAGGTACCCTGAGCGGTATGCCTCAATTCCGGGTCACGGACGAGGTTTCCCATCAGAAAAACTTTGTTGAGATTTACAGCCATGTTTACTACCGGTTACTTGTAGCGGGTGGTAGTCATGAACCGAAGAATCGTCTGGTTGATCAGATAGGTTCTTTCGAGTTCTTTGAGGGTTTCAGGCTTTGCCATGAAATTCACATGAACGTAATGACCTTCAGTGTGTTTTTCAACCGGATAAGCCAGCTGGCGTTTGCCCCATTTGTCGATCTTTTCGATCTGTCCGCCATTTTTGGTAATGGCATTTTCAACTTTGCCGATAAGCGTTCCAAGAGCTTCATCGTCAATGTTGCCTTCAGTAAAGAACAATGTTTCGTAAGGTTTCACTGTGAAAACCTCCCTTCGGATAATTGTCAGCCCATATCACTTTGTGGATATGAGCAGGGACGTACCCTGCAGGATAGCACTCTTTAAAGTTAAAATCAACCGCTAAAAGAATGATTTGTGACTTTTCGCGGCGGGTGGTTTCGTGCTATGGTAGCGAAGTTTAAAAACCGAGGAAGAGAGTTTATGGCCGAAGAAAAAAAAGAACGAATTGAAAAACCGGAAAAGCCCAAAGTTGATCTGCAGGCTGAGCATCGCAAGGTGATTTTTATTATGATTGCAGTGTTTGTTGCAATAATGGTTCTGATGATTCTTATGCAGAATCATGTTGAATTCGCCTCAACCGGCGGCATGTAAAGGAGCTTTTGATGCGGGTAATTGACAAGACCCCGGAAATACTGAGCGAAGCCTGCAAGGCCTTCGATACCAATTCTTTTTTCGAGCCGCTCAGTGATGCGCAGCGTGACCAGGTAATCGGCAAGGCCGGCACTATCGAGAGCTATTCCGATGGCGAATTTATTTTGAAAGCCGGCGATTCGGCAGATTTTCTGTTTGTCATCATCTCCGGGCAGGTTGCAATTGTTGTGGGTGAAGGCGAAGAGCAGATGGAAATCACCCGGCTCGACCCGCCGCAGATGGTCGGCGAGATGGCGGTAATTCTCAACGAGAAGCGCACCGCATCCTGTGTGGCCCGTGGTGAAACGAAGATTCTCAAGCTTGCCCAGGAAGTCTTCAAGAAAGTGGTAGTCGGAATTCCTGAAGCGGGAATGTCGATGATTCGCATGCTGGCAGAGCGTTTGAAAAAGACTTCACGCCCGCCCGCCCACCGCGAATTTCATGCCGATGCCCCGATTCCGCCGGCCGACATTCTGCGCCTGATTCCCATCGCTTTCATGCAGCGCCACCGTGTGGTGCCGGTCAGAAAGCAGGAAAACAAGCTGCTGCTGGGCTTTTGCGAAAGCATGGATGACAGCTTGATGGCTTCGGTCAGCAATCTGCTGCCCAGCATGAAAATCGAACCCGTATCGATCGAGAGCGGCTATTTTCAGAAAATCATGAAAAGCTACGGCGGCGAGTCGGCGGCGACCGACAAGTCGGTCAGCGGTTCGGGAGTCAAGCACATCGACGATCTGCTCAAGCGCCTGGTCGAAGAAGGCGGCTCAGATCTGCACATGTCGGCTGGCCAGATTCCGCGCTGGCGCATCGATGGTCAGATCAGGTCTATTTCTGGTTTCATGAAACTGGCTTCGGAAGAGGTTTTTCAGCTTCTCGCGCCGATCATGCGCCCCGACTCGATCGAAGAATTCAAAAAGACCGGCGATGAAGATTTCGCCTACGCCATGGACAAGCATTCGCGTTTCCGCGTTAACCTGCTGCGCGATCATCTTGGGGTCAGTGCGGTGTTTCGCCATATTCCCAATACCATTTTCACGCTGGAAGAGCTGGGCATGCCCGACATTCTCCGGCAGTGGGCCGAAGCCCCGAAAGGGCTGGTGCTGGTGACCGGGCCGACCGGAAGCGGCAAAAGCACGACTCTGGCGGCGATGGTTGATCATATTAACCGTACACAGGATGGCCATATTCTTACCATTGAAGATCCGATCGAATTCGTTCATCAGAGCCGCAAAGCGCTGGTCAACCAGCGTGAAGTGGGAGTTCACACCACTTCGTTCTCGCGGGCTCTGAAAGCGGCTCTGCGCGAAGATCCCGATGTGGTTCTGGTTGGCGAAATGCGCGATCTGGAAACCATTTCGATGGCGCTCGAAACCGCCAATACCGGGCATCTGGTGTTGGCGACCCTGCATACCTCGACGGCGATCAGTACGGTGAGCCGTATTGTCGATCAGTTTCCTGCCGAAGCGCAGGAGCAGATCAGATGCGGGCTGGCAGATAACCTGCTTGGGGTCTGCTGTCAGACGCTGTGTCGCAAAACTGGCGGCGGCCGGGTTCCCGCACTTGAAATTATGGTAATGGATTATGCGATGGGCAACATGATCAGAGAAGGCCGCACGCACATGCTGCTGACCGCCATGACCACCGGGCAGAACCGTGGCAATCGCCTGCTCAACGACGATCTGCAGAAGCTGGTTACTTCCGGCAAAATCAGCAAGGAAGAGGCGCTGAGTAACGCGGTAGATCGCCGTGATATGGCTCGCAAGCTTGGTCTTAGCAAAGAATAGCCTAGAAGTCGCTGCGCACCATGTAGCCGGTTGCCGGGTCGCCGGGGTTGACCAGGTAAAAACCTTCGCCGAACTCGTCGGGTGGAAGCTCTGGCAGGAGCTTTGATTCGACGAGTTCCTGCAGCTTGAGCGGGTAGCGCCCGGTCAGTTTTTTGAATTCACGGTTTTTTGCTTCGAGAAAAAGCATGGATTTCAGCCAGAAGATGCGCAGATCCATGAGCTCATTGGTATCTTTGTCATCGCCCGCCCCGGCTTTGAGCCTTTCAGCTTCGGCAAGCGCCATTTCAAGGTTGGAACCGCGGCTGAGAATGTGAACTGATGCTGTTTTTAAAAATGGCAGGGCACCGGGAAGTTCAGCGGCAATATTGTAATATTCAGCCGCTTTTTCGAACTTATCGAGCTGTAGATAGTTGAAGCCGATCCAGTAAGGAAACCGCCAGTTGTCCGGGTTACGCTGTCTGGCCAGTTCAAGCAGATCGATGGCTTTTACCAGGTCTTTGGCTCTAGCGGGAGTCACCATGCCGCCGAGAAAGGCAGCCTGATCGAGTTTCGGGTCGAGGTACACCGCCAACCGGAAGAGAGCCAGCAACAGATCGACTTTCTGGGCAGAATTGTAGGCCAGTTCCTGGGCCCCTTTCATGTAAAAAGCCAAAGCAATCTGATTACGGAAAGTGCCGCTGATTCGCTCGACATACTGTGGTTCGGGGACAAACAGGACTTTCTGCTCACCAAACGGGGCGATCTGGCTTAAATGCACTGACAAACCAAGATTCACGGACATTGTGATGATTATGGCCGGCCAGAAGAGCCTGTTCAAAGTCTTTTCAATGTTCATGGCGTGAAAATACTCTCCAGGCCAGGAGGAAAATGACCAGAATATAGACACCTGAGTAAGCGGTGGTTTCAAGCAGATACCCTGCTTCAGGCAAAGTGCCGTGGGCTGCCTGATATTTCAGGTCGATCTTGTCGAAATTGGGCAGCAGATGGTAAAAGACCCGCGAAACCGTGTTCGGCACCAGAGTCGGGATATGCTTCATCATGGTCAGCGGAAAATAGGCGTATTCGGCGGCAAAATTCACAAAAACCGTCATCAGTGAAGCGAAAATCGGCGATGTGAACATGTATGAGAACAGGGCGCAGAATGCACAGATGATGCAGAGCTTGAGCATGATCGACCAGGCTCCGAACAGAAATGAGACGTGCCAGGCTTCTTCCATGTAGAGAATTCCTGAGCAGGCCAGAGTGGAAAGGGCTATATAGGCCGAAATCAGCAGACAGTTGCCCAGCAGACGCCCGAGCGCGTGGTCGAAATAGGACATGAAGGTCAGGTGAATCGACTGCAGCCGGGTTTCGCGCTCACGGTAGTAGCCGCTTATGCAGCCGAAAATGATGAGAAGCAGGCCGCTGATTTCCATGGCACCAAGGCTGAAACTGCGCAACATGATGTCTTTGTGGCCGACTGAGAGAACTTTGAGAAAGTAGCTTACCGCAAGCAGCGCGGCAAACAGAAGGGCAACGATGCGAAACGTCTGGGTACGAAAGCCCTGCATGAAGGTAATTGCTGCCATTGCCAGGAATCTACGCATGCAGACCCCCAATCTCCTTTAAAAAGGCTTCTTCGAGCGAAGATGTCTGGTGTTTTGCGGTGAAATCACCGATTTTGCCGGTATATTTGATCTGGCGGTCGTGAACGATGGCAACTCGCTGGCAGAGCTTCTCTACCTGCGAAAAATCATGGGAAGAAAGCATTATCGTCTGCCCGCCACGGTTGAGCTCTTTCAGCCATTCAAGCAGATTCTGGCGGGCAAGCGGGTCAAGCCCGAGGGTCGGTTCGTCGAGAATGATGAATTCAGGCGATTTGAGCAGGGAAATGGCCAGTCCCAGCCGCTGAATCATGCCGCGTGAGTAGTCTTTGATCGGCTTGCGCGAATCGAGGTCGGTTTTGCGGAAAAGGTTGTCGATATCGGGCCGGTCGCCGGAAACTGCCAGGCTGAGCAGGCGCAGGTATTCGTGTCCGGTCAGTTCTCCCGGGGGCAGATAGAATTCGGGCAGATAACCGATTTTCTGATGAATCAACTGCTGGTCGAGTTCTTTGCCCCGATAGAGAATTTCACCACTGTTGCGAGAAATGAGGCCAAGAATGCATTTGAACATCGTGGTTTTGCCGATGCCGTTCAACCCGAGAACTCCGAAGATTTCGCCGGGTTCGACTTCGATTGAAAGGTCTTTTAAGACCTTTCAATCGAAG
>JBMOKV010000614.1:0-5514 GCA_049325495.1 Candidatus Rifleibacteriota bacterium
GGTAGAGATAGTAGAGAACATCTTCTTTGATGCCTTCAATCATGTTCTGAAACATCTGAAAGCCTTCGATCTTATACTCGACCAGCGGGTCGCGCTGGCCCCATGAGCGCAGATGAATGCCATCCTGCAGGTTATCCATGTTCTGCAGATGATCTTTCCATTTGCCATCGACAATCTGCAGCAGCAGGAATTTTTCCATATTGAAGAAATCTGTTTCTCCAAGTTCTCTGCGCTTTTCTTCGAGCTTGAACATAACCCGTTTTTTCAGCTCTTCGAAAAGTTCATCACGGGAATAAGTACAGAGCTGGCCGGGCTTACCCTTGCGCTGATCGCCGCCTTCGACTTCGATCGGGAAAATCTTTTTCACATTGTCAGCAAGCGCATTATAGTCGTGTTCATCGGCATCAACTGCCGGGTTGAGCTCGGTGTCGATGAGCTCATGCAAAAGCTCATCGATCATCGTCAGAATGTCGTCGTGAATCTTTTCCTGTTCCAGGGCTTTGCGACGTTCCTGGTAGATAACCATACGCTGCTGGTTCATCACGTCGTCGTATTTCAACACCTGTTTACGCACATCAAAATGATAAGCTTCGACTTTGCGCTGAGCGCTTTCAATCGACCGGGTTATCCACGGATGTTCGATGGGTTCGCCTCTTTCCCAGCCCAGTTTTTCCATCCAACCGGCTATGTTAACCGAACCGAACAACCGCATAAGATCGTCTTCAAGTGAAAGATAGAACTGGCTGGCTCCGGGGTCGCCCTGACGACCGGCACGACCGCGCAGCTGGTTATCAATACGCCTTGATTCATGTCTTTCGGTGCCGAGAATAAAGAGCCCACCCGCAGCGATTACTCTTTGCTTCTCAGCTTCACAGATTTTGCGATATTTTTCAAGCATCTGTTTGAATTCAGGGCTTTCAATATCATCAACCTCTTTTTTTGCCAGCATTTCCGGGTTACCGCCAAGTAGAATGTCGGTTCCGCGGCCCGCCATATTGGTAGCAATGGTTATCGCCCCTTCTCGACCGGCCTGGGCAACGATTTCCGCTTCGCGTTCGTGGTATTTGGCGTTGAGAACTTCACACTTGATGCCGCGTCGCCGCAGCATTTCTGCAATAAGTTCGCTCTTTTCGATAGAAATGGTACCGACAAGTACCGGCTGCTTTCTTTCGTGGATTTCAATGATATTTTCAACAATCGCTTCAAATTTTTCGGCAACCGTTTTGAAAATTACATCGGAAATGTCATTTCTGATGCAGGGCTTATTTGACGGTACGACAATGACTTCGCATTTATATATCTCTTTGAATTCTTTGGCTTCGGTTTCGGCTGTACCGGTCATGCCAGCGAGTTTGCGGTAAAGACGAAAGTAATTCTGAAATGTGATTGAAGCAAGGGTCTGGTTTTCCTGCTGAATTGCAACGCCTTCTTTTGCTTCAATTGCCTGATGCAGCCCATCGGAATAACGCCGCCCGAACATCAGACGCCCGGTAAATTCATCGACGATCACCACTTCCTGGCCACGCCCGTCTTCGCGGGGTCTGACGATATATTCTTTGTCGCGATGGAAGAAATGCTTGGCTTTCAGCGCATTCTGCAGCTGGTGCACGTGATCCATGTTGTTGTTATCGTAAAGGTTTTCGAGTCCAAGAGCTTTTTCAACCTTGGCGATACCGGATTCGGTGATAGAAACACCGTGGTGCTTTTCGTCAACGATGTAGTCGATTTCTGGTTTGAGAACGTCGCGAGCAACCCGGGCATAGACGAAATAAAGTGAAGTGGCTTTTTCTGCTGGCCCTGAAATGATCAGCGGCGTTCTGGCCTCATCGATAAGAATCGAGTCAACTTCGTCAACGATCGCGAAATTGTAATCGCTGCGCTGAGTGCATTCGGCAAGGCTGAGCGCCATGTTGTCGCGCAGATAATCGAAACCGAATTCGTTATTGGTGCCGTAGGTAATGTCTGATGCGTAAGCAGCACGCTTCTGTTCAGCAGATAAACCATGAATATTCAGCCCAACCGTCAGACCGAGAAAACGAAAAACTTTTCCCATCCATTCAGAGTCGCGGCGGGCCAGATAATCGTTAACTGTGATCAGCTGAGCACCACGGCCAACCGGAACTTTCAGGCCATTTTTGTTAACCAGAGGCACAAAATCAGTTACACCCTGCTCTCTCGCCAGTTTTTCCCATTCGGGGTTTATTTCAAGAGCATTGAGATAAAGAGGTAGAGTGGCAACCAGGGTTTTACCTTCACCGGTTTTCATTTCCACAATGCGGCCTTCGTGAAGAGCACAGCCACCGATTATCTGAACATCGTAGTGGCGCATGTTCAAAACGCGGCGGGCAGTTTCTCTGACCGTAGCAAAAGCCTCTGAGCGAATATCTTCAAGAGTTTCACCCTTGAATAGACGCTGACGAAATTTCTGCGTCATTCCGGCAAGCTCTGAATCGCTCATTGCCTTATAGCGTTCTTCGAGCTCGTTGACTTCTTCAAGAATATTGTCGAGCCGGTTCAATTCGCGGGCATTAAAATCGGGAATGAAAAATCTGATGAATTTAAAAAGCCAGTCGAACATGCCTGACCCCTTTCAAAAAATCAAGGCGCGGCCCTGCTTTCAAGGCTGCGCCTGTATGATTCAAAACAACAAGGGCAATCTGCCCTGACGAAGCTTACTTCTCTTCAGCCGAAATAATCTTTAAAACTTCTTCGATTGTCTCGGCTTCCATCAGCTCGTTTCTGAATTCCTGATAGCGCAGAAGCCTTGAAAGCCTGGCCAAAGCCTTGAGATAAAGGCCGCCCGATTCAATAGGTGCGGCAATCAGGAAAATCAGATGCACCGGGCGATTGTCCAGTGCTTCGAATTCAATGCCGGGACTGGAGCGGCCAATTGCTACTACCACTTCACGCACTGTCGAGGTACGGGAATGGGGAATGGCAATGCCTTTACCGATGCCGGTTGAACCAACTTTTTCTCTTTCAAGAACTGATTTCAGAAACGCTTCGGCATCATTGAGATAGCCGGCTGTATCGAGCATATCTATAAGCTCTTTAATGGCGTCGAGCTTCGTGGTGGAACTCAATTCCAACTTTGTCAGCTGGGGTGATATAAATTCGCTTAGTTCCAAAACTCCTCCTGCATCCCGTCAGGGGCTGAAATTTTTTATATTTTCAGATCAGTATTCTGGCTCAATCAGGCCGAAATTACCGTCATTGCGGCAGTAAATTACGTTGATTCTGTTGGTTTCAGCATTTGAGAACACGAAGAAATCCTGTTTGAAGAGTTCAAGCTGTTCAGCTGCTTCGTCAGAATACATGGGGCGCATCGGGAAAGTTCCGCTGCGGACGATTTTGGGTCTGATTTCCTGGGCCGGCTGTCCTTCTGGAGCTTCGGCAACGCCTTCGGCGAAAGAGATAATGGAATGGGTTCCCTGGATATCTTCGCCTTTACCGCGGCGACGGTCGGTTTTCTTTTCTTTGAACTTTTTTAGCTGCCGTTCAATCTTTTCGGCAACCATGTCGATTGAGGCGTAGAGGTCTTCAGAAGCCTGTTTTCCATGGATTGGGGTGCCGATTGATTTTGCCCACACGGTTACTTCGCAAACCCGGCTCTTGCTCAGGTCTTTTGAATCTTTCACTGAAAGGGTAACATCAACTTCGATGATATGATCGAAATACTTCTTGATGCTTGCCAGCTTCTTTTCGGCGTAATCTTTGAGAGCCTGAGTCAGCTGGAGATTTTTTCCCTTGATAACAAATTGCATAAAAATGCCTCCGAATGATGAGGAATAGGCGCATTTCCCTTGAAATACGGGGTGACAAATACTAGCACACCCCCCTGACAGTGTCAAGATACACCAGAATGATAAAAAAACTCAAATTGTTTTGAAACCTTTTGCTCTTCCCACACGTAAGATTAATCAGGAGTACAAAAAATCATGCCGCTTCATCGTCTGTCTGTACGCCATGCAACAACGATTGTTGTCTTTTTTCTGACAACGGTGATTTTTCTGTTACCAGGCTCACTGCTGGCAGAAATCAGCATCTATTATGAGAACTTTACCATTCGCGACATGGTTGAAGACGACCATGGAAGCGTCTGGATCGGTACTTTCGGCATGGGCTTATGGCAATACCGCGAAGGGCAGCTAAAAAAATACGAGGTAAGCCAGGGCGAAAAACCATACCCGATGATCAGCAATCTTATGCTTATTGGAAAAAGCCTGTTCATTGCCACTGCCGGAGGCGGATGTGTGCGCCTGAATCTTGAAAAGAATGTTCTTGAGCCGATACGCCAACTGACTGGCTTCGACAGGCTGCACGCTTTGTTTGCCGCAGACGACGGAAAAATTTATATCGGCTCGGTGGGCAGTGGGACCGCCGTTCTCAATTCGGCAACCTCCGCCTGGGAACCGTTAAGCGAACGAACATTACAGCATCTTTCCTGGGTAAATGATATCAACCAATGGAATTCGAACATCTGCCTGGCCACCAGTTGCGGGCTATATTTCAATCCCATTGAGAGCAAAAAATGGCAGCCAGTTTCGGCTGGCCTGGGGGAAGGGGCTAATTTTCTTTTTCCGGCAAAAGAAGACCGTTTATACATCGGCACGACGTCGAGGGGCGTTTTTGTCATGAAACCGCAAAAGCAGCCTGCTCCAGTTCGCAACACTTACGGCGAGATATACTTCCTGACGAGATTCAGACAGAAGTTGATTGCCGGTGGCCAGTTCGGCCTCTGGGAACTGGATGAAGAAAAAGGTTCTGCACGTGAGATAAGCAACTTTCCCGATATGGCCGCCAAGTCTTTTCTAGTAACAAAAAAAAATATTCTTTTAATCGGTACAATGGATGGTAGAATAATATATACAGACGATCTCAAGGAATTCAAACTTCTGCTGAACCTGCAGCAACATGCAGCCGAGGAGTAAGATGATGCGAACCAGGCATTTTTTTCTTATAGCTATAATGATTTTCTGTTGCGCTGCTACCGGCATTTGCGAGAGCATCGACAACCTCATAGACAAAGCTAAAAACACTTTGAAGAGCGGCGATGCAAAAAAATCCGCAGAGATGCTGAACAATCTTTTAACCGGCATGAAAAGCGAAATTCGTAATCATCCGCGCCATGCTGAGACCTGGTATTATTTTTCGGTTGCACTCGAAAAACTCGGGCGCAAGGAGCTTTCTGCCAAAGCCCTCGATCGGGCGAAAAAGCTGAAGCAGATGCAGTCAGAAAAAAAAGTTGAAGACGGCAATCAGGCGGCCGTGATCGATTCGGCAGAAACGCAGGCAGATGCTCCCGAAAAGGCCACGGCTGATATCCCCGCCGACAAACCCGACGAAAAGCCAGTTGCCGACCCGGCACCAGTTAACAGTGCCTATTCGCTCGCCTCGATCAAAGACCAGCAGGCCGGCGACTTTTTTCGCAAAGGGGCCGCTTATCTTGAGCAGGGCCAGCTACAGGCCGCCGCCGACCAGTTTGTTAAAGCCTGCGAAACTGAAAAAGGCAGC
>JBMOKV010000615.1:0-5485 GCA_049325495.1 Candidatus Rifleibacteriota bacterium
CAGGCCAGGGCTGTCTTCTTCCTGGTAGCGGATATCGTCAACCAGTGCTTTTACGTTGCTTTCACGATCAGCCGCGGTTTCCGGGTCGTCATTGCGCAGGTAGTCGAGATAATCGATATCTTCGATAATCTTTTTGCATAGCTGCGAGACCCGAAGGCTTTCAGAAGCCTCGATAAAATCGAGCATCATCATGAAAAATTTTCCGACTTTAGAACCGGGGTTTGCTGACCCCTCGGCGGAAATGCCTTCCCAGAGCGGCAACATTCCACTCCCACTTAGCTTGTCTACGGTGCCAGGGCCGATTCCGCGACGGGGTGTGTTGATAACGCGTTCAAGAGAAACATTGTCTTTCAGATTGGCGATTACCCGCAGATAAGCAAGAATATCCTTCACTTCGCGTCGGTCAAAAAACTTGGTGCCGCCCGTCATTTCATAGGGAATATTGCTTTTCTGCAAAACCTGCTCGATACTTCGGCTCAAGCTGTTCATGCGAAAAAGCACCGCAAAATCGCAGGCAGCGTAGCCTTTTCCAATCAATTCAAAAATCTTCGAAGCAACCCATTCGGCCTCACCCCGATCATCGGGAGCACGGTAAAAAACCAGGTGCTCGCCACCCTGGCGCTCGGTCCAGAGACGTTTTGGGTGGGCACTTTTATTATTGGCAATTACCTGCCCGGCAGCGTCTAGAATGACCTGAGTCGAGCGATAATTCTGCTCGAGCTTGACCACCCGGGCTCCTGGGAAGTCTTTTTCAAAATCCTGGATATTGCGAATTGTGGCGCCACGCCAGCTGTAGATCGACTGATCTTCATCGCCGACCACGCAAAGGTTGCGGGTTTTAGAAGACATCAGGGCAACCAGTTTATACTGGGCATGGTTGGTATCCTGGTATTCATCGACGAGAAAGTAGCGATACTGGTTCTGAAACTTTTCGAGCAATTCAGGGTTCTGCTTCAACAGCAGATATGCTTTAAAAATAAGATCGTCAAAATCTACGGCCTGATTCTTTAAAAGCGCTTCCTGATAGTCGCGATAAACGTTTTGAATGATTTCAGCCGCCTGATTGCCGCCACCGGCGAACTGCCGGTAATCTTCAGGGCCGACCAGCTCATTTTTTGCGGCAGAAATTGCACTGAGCATATTGCCCGGTGAATAACGCTTCGGGTCGAGTTTTTTGTTTTTCAGAACCTGCTTCATCAGCTTTTCTGAATCGGATTCGTCATAAATGGTAAAACCGTCGGCAAATCCGGCGAATTTATGCCAGCGCCGCAGCAGCAGACAGCAGAACGAATGGAAGGTGGTCAGCATGATTTTTTCAGCGCCGCCAACCATCTGCATCACGCGCTCACGCATTTCGCGGGCCGCTTTATTGGTAAATGTCACCGCAAGAATGCTGTCAGGCGACACTCCACACCTTTGAACCAGGTAGGCGATGCGCACAGTGAGCATTTTGGTCTTGCCGGAACCGGCGCCAGCCACTACCAGCAGCGGCCCCTCGGTGGTTTTAACTGCTTCAGCCTGCGCTGAATTGAGCTGTGAAAGGTATTTTTCGATATCAGTCTGCACTTGCCGGCCTCTTCAGGGTTCTGGACAGGTCGTAGCACATCACTACCCATTGTCCGGTAACGAAATTATAGAGATTTTGCACTTGAAGGTTATACAGGGGCCCCTTGTAGTCCTGGGTATCAACGGCAGCGATGGTATCTTCTTCGATTTTGCCTTTTTTGCCGACTACGGGAACCAGCATCCCAGGTTTCAGATGCGAAGCTGGAAGAATATAAAATGGTGACTTGCGGGTCAGCTGAATTTTTTTCACGATTTCGAGGCTGTCAAGATGTGAAAGAGTCTTAACGAAAAGCTCTGCCTCTTCAAGATCATCGCGGGTAATCTCAAGATACCAGAGCCCCTGTTTACTCTGCTTGCGCTTGAACTGACGATGCTCGGCACGGTTTTGTTCGAGAGCGCCGTCAATCTGTATCAAATGCGCGTAACGTCCTGAACTTGCTGATTTTTCAGCCCCGCCGAACAGAATGAACTGAATTGCATTAGATGTGGGATTGGGCTTACTTGATAAACGCATGGTGATGTGCGGATGATCGATGAACATGTTCCAGTCCCGAAGTAGTTCGTGAGCCCTGGAAGGTGTGTCGATACTGTTGAAAAGTTCGCGAATCATCTCTTCTGAAAGCTCTGATTCGGGTTGGCGTGCCGAAAAAGGCACATTTGGAAGTCCATATTTGAAGGTTGCATATTTTTCGATGAAAGTGGCATTAGGAAGGTTGGAAGTAGTTTCAAAGATCCAGATGCGGTCAATCACTTCTGTCTGCTGATTGAACAGGTCCTGTTTCAGGTTGCTCATAGCCAGAAGATCACGCATCAAGTCAGATGAATTCCCAATGCGAAACCCAAGAGAAGAGCGTTCATGCAGATAAATGCTGTATTGCCTGATCTGCGGGTTGATTCTGCCGAAACAAAGCTGATCGGGCGTACAACGAATTACAGCACCCCGCGACGTGGAAATCTTGAGCAGAGGAATTTTATGGTCATAATTGACAAACACATCTTTAACCCGGGTTAATGCGAGATCACCCCAGCCGCAGGCTCCGGTAATCGCGCTTTCTTCGCGAATTTCGGAAATATTCAGGCTCTTTTCGCCACACAAAATTTTCGCATCACCGGGAAACATGTGTTTACACCAATTCTCCTGCCTCAGCTGCCGGAAAAACAGCTGAAATTAGCACTATTATGGTTATAACACTAAACCGTTTTTTTTTCACGGATAAAAAATGGCGGGTCATTCCAAAAGGAATGACCCGCCAGTCTTTTTCTAAAGGTTATTTGTCTGAAACGTTAACCTGAATGAAAGTCACAAAATCGGTGCCATCGGCAGTTTTGCTGAACTTGAGCAGAATCGGGTTGATATCGTTACCAGAATTGTACTCGCCACCGGGGAGTGAGTAGTCGAGATACACATTCATGGTGAACAGCATCATGTTGTCGAAGTTGCGGTTGACGAACTGGCGCAGAGCGTTGATATTTTCATCCTGCCAGGGATCTGACAGATACTGTTTGCTCACCAGGTCGAAAATTTCGCCTTTGTTCGAATCATTGACCACATGCTCATCCATGCCTTTATTTTTGGTGAAATATTCATCTTCGATATATTCTCTTACGGCGCGGGCAAGAATCAGATCATAGTCGCGCTGCTTTTCAGCAAGAGAAGGATAAACCTGCTGAAGGTTTTCGCCATCTTTGTAAAAGTAGGTCAGTTGATAACTGCGGGCATTCAGAAATGCTGCGGGGGGTGGAACCGGCCTGGCTTCAATAATATTGAAGATTGGCTTTTCATTGGAAATGGCCATTGCGGTCTGACTGCAGATTGCCATTGCCAGAACGGTAAGAATGAAGAAAAAACGGGTAAAACTGGATTTGTAGAACATTTAATAGAACCTCTGTGTACAATGCCTCCGGACGGTTTGCTCTGACGAGTTGGCGCCGGTTTTTGTGGCGGAGAAAGATTATAGCAAATCTCATGCCAACTTGCAATATTTCGGCATAATTTTCTTGAACTCTTATCTTTTTTTTATTCTTAATCAATCACAGGGACATCGTTTATAGCCATGAATAAGCTCATCGAGCTTGTCGAAATGCCCGCTTTGATTACCGCCCCTGAGCCTGTCGAAGGGGCAGTTTGGTGAAATTTTCATAGAGCTTTTTCTATAATCTGCATACTTTTATACCAACTCCCGAAAAAAGTCTGCTGAAATTTTATGCAGCTGGTTAAAAACTTGGCAATTTTCCAGAAAATTTCGCTCAATTGCCCAAAATTCAACCAGAAATCACTGGCCCGAACATTTTGTTGCGCTCTTCAGGGCTAAGGGGCTGAATCGGGCTCCAATCAGGCTTTTTCCGCGCAACCAGAAGCCAGGTGTCCTTCCAGCCATGAAAAACACTGGTCAAAATCAGATAAAAACGGCGAAAAACCGCTGGAACCTTATCCAACATATGGTCGCAGCCGCGCAATTCAAGAACCTCAAGACCGAGAAACTCTGCCAGCAGAGCCAGATCGCCTTTCACATATTCGCGAACATGGCCACGCCAGGGGCCCGGATACCAGAAAAACGAAGAAAACCGAGGCATATTGGTTTTGCCAAGCAGAACTCCAAGCCGTTTTCTGATATTAACAGCGTTGGGCACAGTTATGAAAAGCAGTCCACCGGGAATAACCAGCTCAAGCAGACTATTGAGCAAATCACGTGGCGAATCGTGCAAATGCTCAAGAACGTCATGCAGCATCACCATTTCAAACGAATGTTTAGAAAACGGCAGAGGGCCTTTATTAAGCGTTTCAAAATCAATCCCCGAATGACTGATAAAATCGAGAATCTTCTGTCGGTTTTCAGGAATCCTGTGCCAGTCATCATTCAGGTCGTCACAGCCACTGCAGACATAACCCATATGCTGCAGCACGGCTGTTTTATCACATGGACCACAGCCAAAGTCAAGAATCCTGCCGCCAACTGAAACATAACGCAACACAGTATCAGCGATACTGGAGTATTTTCCATGGCGGTAGATCAGGTCTGACTGCACATACCCAGGAAAAGGAAATTCTTTCGCAACACGAGACATGGCTTCTGCAAAGTTCACTTATCTGCTCCGAAAAGATCAGACTTGCCAAGATTTTAAATTGATCTCGTCGTTAAATCAAGGCAAATTCTTGTTCTGCCGGTTATGCCCGGCAAGTTCAGACCAGGCCTTTTTAAATCAAAATTTGCCGGTTGACGAACAAATTGATTTTTGCTACCATCAAAGTATCAAAACCAAGGTTGTTAAAATGATTACAAGAGAAGCTGACTACGCCCTTAGAGCGTTGATCTACCTCGCCAAGAACCCGGAAAAAGGCTATTGCCCCACCTCTGACATATGCGACGCGATGGATATCCCCTATCGTTTCCTTCGCAAGATTTCCAGATCGATGGTCGATTCTGGAATCGTCAAAGCCCAGCGGGGAAAACAGGGGGGACTGAAGCTGGGTGTTCACCCGGAAAAGCTCACGCTTCTTGAAATTCTTCGAGTATTCGACCAGCGTGCCCTTGCCATCAATCTATGCTGTCGCGATCGTGGACTGTGTTCACGGGAAGACACCTGCGAGGCCCACAATTATTTTCACAGCATCCAGAAAAAACTTGAACAGGAATTTGCCGCTGTAAGCATCTCCGACCTGATCAGTAAATAATTTTTTCTACTCCTCCAGGCCACCATTTTAGAATCTTTTATCTATCTATTGAAATTTTTCAATGAAAAGACTTCTTTTCAATTTTAAAATTTCATTTGAATTGTTCTTTGGCGATCTGATGACGGGTCAGCTTCTGATGAAGAGCTCTTGGAGTAATTCCGGCACGACGTGCAGCTTCTCCAACTTTCCCGCGGCAACTTTCGATAAGGCCGGTGAAATATGCCTTTTCAAACTTATTCAGCCATG
>JBMOKV010000616.1:0-5480 GCA_049325495.1 Candidatus Rifleibacteriota bacterium
CTGGCCGCAAGGCAAACGGCACTACTGGCGAGTATCCCGGAGTCGAAGTAATTATCAAGGCTGAATAATGGCAAAAAAGAAAAGAAGAGTGCAGCCCGAGGCCAGGCCAAGGGTTGCCGAAAGAGGGGCAGGCCGGTCGATTTTCGCTGATACCGAAGAAATGCTTTATCGGCTTTTTCGCAAAAGCGACAATGAAGCAAGGGCCGACCTTACCAATACCGAATGGATCGTGTATGCAGGTATTGTGCTGGTGACCTTGATTGCACCATTTCTTTACAGTCGTCAGACCACCGAAAACTTTCTGACCCCCAAAGAATTCTTTTCAAAAATAGCAATTGTTCTGCTCGCGGGTATCTATTGTACCCGCGTTTTTCTTGCCGGGCGTATCAAATTTGCCCGCACCAGTCTTGATTTTCCGCTTGCCCTGTTTTTCGGGTTCTGTGCGCTTTCAGTAGTCTGGAACTACAATGCTCCTTCTGCTATACGTGATTTGCGCGGGGTCTTTCAGATTCTTCTGCTTTTCCCGCTGATCGTGAACGTTGTTCGCAGCCGCTGGCAGGTTGAAATTATCTTGTGGGTCATCATTTTTACCGGACTGGCGACCTCGACCCTCGGCATAATGGAGACTTACAACCTCTATTTCAAATTCGATGCGAAAAATCTGATTTCGTTTGTAAAAGATGAGGTGCTGGCAAAACAGATAGATGAGACCGCTTTCTATCTGCCGCTTTTTCCGCAGCTGGCCAACCAGAGCTACGATATGGGTTCGATCGTTTCCACTTTTGGAAACCGCAACTATCTTGGCACTTTTGCCATGTTCACTGCGTTTTTGCCGCTGGCTTTCTTTTTCTATTACCGGCAAATTGGCATGAAAGTGCTTTCTCTTGGACTCTACGCCTGGATGCTTTACGGGCTTTACATCACCCGCTGCCGCGCTGCTCTGATTGGCATTGTGCTGGGTATTATCTATATGGCGGTAATGCTGCTGATCAACGACCGCAACCGCACGCTCATCAAGAAAAACGCCATCTTTTTCGGCATTTCAGTTTCGCTTATTTTCGTGGTGCTGTTCGGCTTCTCGATAAAAACACTTGGGCAGCTTGAAACCACCAGCATTCTCGACAAAATCAAATATACATTTACCCTCGACCGCAAAGTCAGCAACACCTTCGAGCGAATGTGGGTGTGGTATGCCACGATTCAGTCGTTTCGCAACAGTAGCGGTGGCTGGATGTTCGGCAACGGCTTTGGCTCATACAAGCATTTTTTCCCGTATCAGGAAGCCGAAACCCTGACCGATGCCAACCAGGAAACCTTTGCTCCGGTAACTTTCAGGCAGGCGCACAATGACTGGCTTCAGATCATCTCTGAAGTCGGGTTGATCGGCCTGGTATTTGTGCTGTTTCTGACTTTCCGATTTTTCAACACCATTCAAAACGCGATTCGTCGTGAAGTGTGGCAGGTTAAGTGGGGGGAAATGAACGGCGATCACATTTTGCTGATCGGCATTGGTGCCGCGATGGTGGCGCAACTGATGGCATCGATACCAGATTTCCCGTTCCACCGAATTGAAACTGCACTTTATGCGGTCATTTTCCTGGCACTGGTGCCAGTAATGACTGAAACAGATTTTTTCAGAAAGCAGCTGGTGCGTCGCCAGGTCAGCATTTTTGAAGGTATGGCATATGCTTTTGCGCTGCTGGCCTTTGCGACCTCGATTCTGTCTGCATATTATGAATTTCGCTGCTGGACAGCCGATGTGCTGGTTCGTAAGGCTGAAATGTATTCGAAGTATCCGCAGAGAGAAGCCCAGATGCAGGCCAAAGCCATGCTCCTCGATGCGATTAATCTCGATCCGCTGCCCGGTGACCCTTATTTAAAACTGGCGGCTATATATGAAACCGAAGAAAAAGACGCTGAAAAAGCTCTTTTTTATGCGGAAAAGGCTTTGCAGAACATCAATTTCAACGCCCGTTCGACTTACCATTCCGTTGTCTTTAGAAAACTGCACATCTATTACCACCTTCAACAGAAGCTGGCAGAAGCTTATCAGATGGCAGAGCTCGGCCTGGGTCTTACCTGCGGAGATGCCCGATCCATTTACTATATGTACGGCGGTAAGATTGCCCTCGATATTACGAGATATGCAATTCCGGAGGACCGCCGCGCTGAGATGGTCAACAAGGCAGAGCTTTACCTGCAGCGAGCTGCCAAATTTTCGCAGTTTGAGCTGCAGGCCAATGCTTCGCTTGCGGTTGTAAAAGCCGGTTTGATGAAGTGGGATGAAGCAAAAATACTTGCCGCAAGCGTTTCAGCTCAGGTTGAAGACCGTGACCCAACGATGTTAAACATTCTGGGAATCTCAGCTTCAAATCTTGGCGATCAGGCAACTGCTGAAAGGGCTTTGCAGAAGGCTCTAGGACTTCACCCCGGCAACCCGGTTTTTCTGCGCGATCTTGGGGTCGTTTACGTGAGAATGCAGCGCTTTGATCTTGCCAGGCAGTATCTTGAACCGCTTGCGCAGTCCGATCATGCTCCTGCCGACCTGAAGAGTTATGCTGAAACGATGATTGCATCGGTCACTGCGGTTGAAGTCAGTCAGGCGCAGAATCTTTTGAAGTCACAGCAGTTTACTGCTGCCCAGCCTATACTCGAACGGCTGGTTGCGGCAAAAGTTGTGGCAAGTGATGTTCGCGATTGGGCTACCAATCTGCTGATCAGGCAGAACATGCTCAAGCCTGAGATGCCAGTCGTCGCTCCCGCGATTCCCCTCAACAATGAGCCTCAGATTCATCAGTTCAACCAGAATAACGATAATTAATCCGCAGGTGCAGTCATGAAATCAAGCAAATCCATATTTATTTTTCTGTTGATCTCAACCATGATTTTTTCGCTTGGTTGCGGCAAAAAAGACAAGCTTCCAGCTGAGCTTGAAGAGGTTCTCAATTCGGGAAACGGCTGGCTGAGACTGGGTGTTTACGGCGATCCCATGTCGCTTAATCCGATTGCTCATATTGAAACGGAGCATGGGCAGATGCTCAATCATTTCGTGCACGCTTCACCTCTGCGCAAGCTCGATGACGGAAGTTTTGTACCTTACCTTTTCGATTCATACAGCATCAGTGAAAATTCGGGCAACATTGTTCTTCAAGCCGTCTGGAAAAGCGATTTGAAATGGCATGACGGAACGGTTTTTGACCCAAAGGATCTTGAATTTACTTTTGATCAGATCAGAAAAGCAGAAAATAACAGCCCATATGCCGATCTTCTCAAAGGGGTTAAGAGTATAAGCTCTTTTGGCCGCCCACAGCAGACTTTAATAACTTTTACCCAAAACTCCCGCAGGCTGTTAGATCTGCTGACCATAGGCATTCTGCCTTCTCATATTCTGAAAAACGAATCAGTTGATGCGACTCGCGTTGAAAAGGCGGGTGTCGCTTCTGAAAGCTGGCCACTATATTCTGAACAGCCGGTGGGACTTGGGCCTTATCGCATTGTTGCCCGTGAAAAAGGGCGTTATATTCACCTGGCACCATTTGAGGGCTTTTTTGACACCGCAACCCGTACCCAGGTGCTGGTTTGCAGCTATTTCGATTATCAGCAGCTGGTAACTGATTTCAGAGCAAAAAAGCTTGACTGGATCAGTCTGCCCTCAATGGTTGCCGAACAGCTTGAAACCATGAAGGTCGACAACCTGTTTTTCATCAGATATCCCAATCCTGCATGTATGACCTGGCTGTTCAACGGGAAAAAACCGTTGCTTGCCGACAAAAGAATGCGCCATGCGCTCGATCTGCTGGCTGATCGAAAAAAAGTTGAAAATGAAAACCCTTATGCGGGAGTTCCTCTTTTTGATTCACCTTTTGCAAGTGGCAGCGGCGTGGTAACTGAAACGACATCCCGCTTTGCCGAAGCATTGAACCTGCTTGACAGCCTGGGCTGGAAAGACAGTGACGGCGATGGAATCCGCGATCAGAATGGTCAAAAACTTGAATTGTCAGTGGTTTTTAACGACGACAATCTGTTGCGCCGAGCTGTTGCCGAGCGTTTTGTCGAAGACTGCCGACGTGCCGGTGTGCTTTTGACGCTCAAACCGGTCAGCTGGTCAGATCTGGTTTCACAGCATCTGAAAAAAGGCGATTTCGACACTGCTCTGGTAAGTTTCCGGTTCCCCGAAGCGGGTAATCTGATAGATATGCTGCATTCAAAATCTGATAGTCAAACGGCTCTGAATTTTTCAGGTCTATCAAGCCCAGATCTTGATGCTGTCCTGGAAAAGCTTGATTCGATGTTGCCGGACGATGAAAATGCGGAAAGCAGAGCTAAGAATCTTGCCATGTTGCAGAATTTCCTGCGGGAAGAAAGGCCAGTGGCTTTTCTTTTCAAGCCCTACGATGTTGGAATCATGCATGATGCATCGGGAAGTGCACAGGCTGCCAGCCCTGTCTGGAACGATGTGAGGAATTGGAAAGCCCTGTTCGGTCCCACTGATTCAAAGCTTTGATTTAAGCGGGTATTTGAATTTGCTTAAAATAGAAGATTTTTCATTAACCCTCAGAGGCAGCGACGGCAGAGCGCTACCTGTTTTAGAGCAGATATCTCTTGATCTTGCCAATGGCCGTTGCCTGGGTATTGCCGGCGAATCGGGTTCGGGCAAATCGGTTCTGGCAATGAGCATTGCTGGCCTGATTTCGCAGCGTTCAATTATTGAAAAGATCGGCAGCATCCATTTCAATGGCGAAAATATTTCGACTTTTTCAGAATCGCAACTGAACAAAATCCGGGGAAAGCACATCGGTTTCGTTTTTCAGGAACCGATGACGGCGATGAATCCGTTGATGACGCTTTTTGATCAGGTTTCCGAAGTTATTTATGCCCATAACAAAGGTGCCGGCAAGGCTGAAGTCAAGAATCAGGTGCGCAACGCTCTTGTTTCTGCCGGTTTTGGCGAGCCGGAAAAGTTTTATGATTCTTACCCCCATCAGCTTAGCGGTGGTATGCGGCAACGGGCGATGATCGCGATAGGTCTGGCGTTGAAGCCTGATTTAATCATTGCCGATGAACCAACAACGGCCATTGATGCTGCTTTGCAGGTTCAATTGCTGAAAGAACTTCGACAAAATCTTAGTGATGGTCGACGTAGCATGATTTTCATAAGTCATGATCTTGGAGTGTTGAGAGCTGTTTCTGACCAGCTTGCCATTCTTTATGCAGGAAACCTTGTCGAGGTTGGGCCTGCCTGCGAATTGCTGCAGGTGCCTTTTCACCCTTATACCCGCGATCTGATCGGAGCATTGCCAAGGCTGGTTCCAGAAAAGATGCTGCCGCACCCGATTGCCGGGAATCTCCCAATGCCAGACCGAAAGCCGGTCGGATGTGTTTATTCGGATCGTTGTAATCGCAGCCGCCCCGAATGTCGCGAAAAAAGGCCGAAGTTGCGGCAGACGGGGAAACATCGAATGGTCAGCTGCTTTTTTCCA
>JBMOKV010000617.1:0-5478 GCA_049325495.1 Candidatus Rifleibacteriota bacterium
ATTCTTTTTCATAAAATGACGGTTGGCCAGCTTCATATGTACGGTGATATGTCTGGTATCCTGCTCTGAAAGCATCTTGGGCGAAGTATCGATAAATCGCCCCGTCGGCGTTTTGGTCGGTATCGAAATATTCACCGACGGCTCGCCGGAATTGGATGAAGACGAATTGCCCGAAGACTCCCCGGTATACTGCTGTGCCTTCTTTTCGAGGGCGTCCCAGTCTATCTTTGCCGCTTTACCGGTCTGGGGAAAAAGCAAAATTGCCGCTGCAGCTGCGGCGGCTAACCAGGCTGATCTGGTCTGGTGCTCAGGCATTTTCCGAAACGGCGCCGATTGCTTCCACTTCTGTTGGAAAGGCGTCGCAGAGTGTCAGAACGCCGGTCATCTGCAGAGCAGTCTGCGTCAGCTTTGACAGGCCGGTAATCGCCACTTCGCCGTCGTTGTAATCAATGATCTGAACCATTATGTCAAGCAGGGTCGAGAGCCCGGTACTGTTGATTACCGGCGTCTTTTCGAGATTGAAAACGAAAAGATTGTTGCCTTTGTCAATCAGCTCTGAGCACTTTTCCTTGAAGACCTTTCCTCCAGAGTCATCAAGATACCCTTCGGTTCTAACCACCAGGACTTTTCCAGATTGTACTATCTCAATATTGAAGTCTGCCATAATATTGAATAATAGTAAGCCCCTTGCAAGACTGTCAAGCAATTTGTCTAAGGCAGGCTGTCAGAGAATGCGCCCGGCGATCTCAGCTCTGAAGTGGTTTTCCTGGCTGTTGTAAACCCGGTTGATACCATTAACCTGAAAGTCATTTACCGCTTTGCTCTCAAGAAGGAATTTCCCAAGCTGAAATACCACCGAAGAGTCCAGGCAAATGCAGGATGCGGAAAAACTTCCATCCTGATTGATGCGAAGATTGCTGGCCCAGGCGGGAGCACCGGATTTTTCAACTTCCCGCCAGCCTCTTATCGGCAACCTTTTCAGAAAATGCTCGAAAAAGCAGATGATTTTTGCGTTGCGATCCTTTTCAACTGCGCTCAGCGGCGCAGCAATCTTGAGGTTAAGCGCGATTTCCAGCTGTATGGGCATATTCAGCTCGGTCTGGTAACTGTGATCGCCTTCGCAATATATTTCGTTGCAGAAAACTGCGGGAAATCCACTCGCTTCCCCGGCTAAAATCTTGCCGATCAAACCGGAAAGGGCTTTTTGCGCAACGATCATTCTGATTCGGCAAACTTTGTGCGTTACCCCGTTTTGTTCATACTGGTTCTGGAAATTCAGATCCAGCAAAGTGGCTTCGCCGGGAACCGCTACTTCCGCAGCTATTTTTGAAACTGCTTCCATGGCATGAAGAGCGGCGATCTTGTCTGATTTTATCTCAACTTTTTCCTGAGAACTTACCGGAGCCAGTATTAACAAAAAGCACAATACCGAATGAATAAGACGCATATACTTAGACCTCTTCTTTCATTTCCGGCTCTTCCCGGCGCAGCATCTCACTTACATGCAGCTGCCACAACGAGTATGCAACGAAAAAAGCCAGCAGAAACCATGAAATGCTGAATGAGCCCATGGCGGCCATTATTCTTGCATCGACGTCGGAGATCAGATAAATGTTGGTGTACACAATAACCTGTAGGCCCATTATCGAACCAAAGGCAACTGAAAAAGCGTTCGCTGTCTGAAACAACCTGGCTGAGGCGAGTGCTGCCAGATAAATGAAAATTACCGCTCCCGTCTGAAAAAACAGGGCTGCCATACCCGCCGCCGTATATGGAAAAAGGCCACCGAGATCATAATCTATACTGCCATCGGGCAGAATTCTGAGGTCATGCCTGATGATCAGGTAACAATACGGTGCGTGCAGGGTTAACAGAACGAACGCGAAAATGTAGGAAAAGAGTCCGCTCTTTGTCCATTTATAGTGGTCAGTCATCGGATTATATTCCTGAAAAAGTCGGTGGTGTTTTCAATCATTCTAGCATTTTTGTCGGGGAAAAATATAGGCATCGAAACATTTTTTTCTTTTTGAAAATGGCTTGGGAAGCCGTTTAAAATTAATTTTTTAAAAAGTGTACAAAACCGTTGCTTTTATTTCGCGAGGGTGCTATACTGATTTCAGTACATTTAATAAGCATTATTCTCCGGAATAAGATTAGTAAGTGGACAATAATATTATTCAGGAGAATCTGAAATGAAAATTTACGTCGGAAACCTTCCCTATTCTGTAAGAGACACTGAACTGGAACAGATGTTCACCGCTTATGGTGAAGTAAGCAGCGCCACCGTCATCATCGAACGCGAAACCAACCGCTCTAAAGGCTTCGGTTTCGTCGAAATGGAAAACAACGCTGAAGCTACCAAAGCCATCAACGAAATGAACAATCGTGAAATCAATGGCCGCGGTCTCAAAGTAAGCGAAGCTAAACCCAGAGATGAAAAACCCCGCCGCCCCCGCCAGTTCAATAATCGCTACTAATAGCTGATTAACCAGAACCCGCCGGTTGCTTGCAACCGGCGGGTTTTTTAATTCCGGTAATTCGGTAAAATTTACTTAATCGAGGGACATCTTACTTAATTTCTAAATTTCTGTTTTCATTCTTTTTCTTGGTTTTGTTTCAAAACATGGGTTTGTCAGCAAAGAATTAAAACATCCCTGAAATTGAAGGGAGTGAGCCTTTGCACGCCCACCCCCATTTATAAACAGGTTTCTTTCAGTATTGCTTAGAGTTTTTTCTGCGAAGTGATTTTACTCAGATTCATGATCTCGCGGTAATCGATGATTTTCGGGCCGAGCTTGTCTTCCGGCCAGTATTTATAGACATCATTGAGAATTTCAAAAGCCGGTCTGCAATATTTTTTGAACGGCACATTTTCAACTACTGAGCGACAGCGGGCCGAAAGATCCTTTAAAAGATCGCGCATATTGGTCAGGTGGCTGGGATAACGCCAGTAAGGGTGCACTTTTTTATACATTACTTCGATATACTGCCAATATGCCGGCAAAAGGCCTGGTATTTCCTGATCAGCGGGATAGCCCTTCTGTAAAGCTTCAAGATAAAACAGATAGGCCTTTTGCAGATTTTTTTCACCTTTGAGCGTAATGCTGATACTGATTCCACTCCCGAACTTGTTTGCCAGGTCATCGGAAATTTTCTTCTCAAGCTGTTCCTTGAAATTTATGTCGGCAATGTTGAGCTTATAGTCTTCAAACCAGTAATGAGCCTGAAGAGCCAGGCAAAATGGGTTGTCAGGGTATTTGGCTGAAACTTGCTGCACCCATGGGGTGGTCTCGCTGAGCATGCCTTCAAGCAACCAGCGGTGCAGCAGACGAATCTTTGCTTCAAGATACTTTGATTTGCTGTCATCAGCATTTAAAACAAGCCCATCATTATATTTTTGCAGAATGGCATTGTCCTGGGCCTGTTTAAGCAGCGTACTGCTTCTTAACTTGAGGTCATGCCATTTTTCTTTGCAGCCTTTCATTTTTGCTTCATCGAGAGAATCGTCAAGCTCTTTCAACAGCTCAACAAAGGCTGGTAACCGGTCAGCCGGTAATGGTTCAATAAAGCTGACAATGCGCTCAAATTCGTTTCTAAAGACCGCAAAAATCTTGCGAATCATATTAAGACGCCTGGCGGCAAATGAATTGAAATTCTTTCGCAGTTCAAGCATATCTGCTGCCGGTGCCAGGGATGCGGCCAAATCGCGGTCGATTTGTCTTACTACGCCCTCATAATGGGTCAGGTCTTTTTCTGAAATAGCGAGGAATTTATTTTTCTTGAATTCAATCTCCTGGGCAGTATCGAATATTTCAACTTCCCGTAGATCGATCGCCGAAGCCGGCAATCCGCTCAGTAACAGAGAAGAAATCAATAAAAGCTTTTTCATGCAAACCCTCCGTCAAAATCTCAGAAACTCATTATAGCAGACATCCTGCTTCTCTTATAAGGTACACCGTGGAATTCAAAGCGTTTTTGAAATCTTCTAATGATCAAGGTTTCAAATACTTCTGCAATGCATCCTTTGCCTGACTCATTTCTGTTTCTGCCTGTTTTAGGGCTTCAGAGTCGCCAGAAGCTGCGGCTGTCACATAGCGATGATATGCCTCATCGAATCTGGACTGAAGTTCTGCCAGGTCCGAACCGCTTTGAGTCGGGGTAACCACAGCCGCAGATTCCACCAGCGCCCGATCAAATTCACTTTCTTCAACAGGAAGATTGGGAACCGCTGCCATCTGGCTTTTCAGCTGCTCGATCTGTCTGAGTTTTTCCTGGTAACTGGCTTCGGCGGCAAGATACTTTTTCTTGTCAGAATTGGTGAAATAGAGCCAGAACTTATACCATGGTCGCTGGTTGAAAGCCTGCAAAGCCTTGTCGCGTTCAAATTTAAGCGTTTCAGCCTCGATTTCCAGATAGGCCAGTTTCTGCTGCGGATTTTCCGGATAGCCGGTTGTGGCCTTACCTGCAAGAATTGCTGCCTGCTTGAAAGTTAAATTTTTGTTTAAAAGGTTGACTCCGAAATTGACGAAGGCTTTGTTCCTTGCATTGTCTCCAACTTTGCCTGCTGCAAATTCGCTGAAATTGTCGCGGATAACCGATGATTTCATGAATTTCAGCGCCCCGCGTTCGAGCGCCTGAAAACTTTTTGCCATCAGGGAATTATTGAGAAATTCCTTGATGGTAAAGCCCTTGTCTGAAGTTTTGAAACTGCTAAGATCCTGGCAGGGTTTGGCCTGTTCACTTATTCTTGCTATGGCCAGGTTGGCGCCTTTGCCGTTCATAACTCCTTCATCCAGATCGGAATAAGCCTCTTTTATGCCGTCAATCTTTGCCTGGTCTGTGGTTGACAAATGATGGGCCAAACTTAGCTCGGTTAAAACCATCGCCCGATGATTCAAAATCTCTTTTTTCAGCTTTTCCCGGTCGTTCTCAAGAGGCGTACCGGTCATCTTGGTGAATTCTTTTCTTACTTCAATCAGTGTGTCAACATCGATAAAATTCAGACTCTGCTTTTTGAGGCTTTCTCTATTGCGATGATACATCAGCAGATCGATGCATAATTCGTTGGTAGTATGACCCGGAAGACCGCTGTCAAGATCGTTGAATGTCTTTTTCACGTTGGCGTAGCCATCGGTGCCGTGAGCTGCCGAATCGCCGGCGTGATGACTTCTAAAACCCGCTGCCCGCGCCAGCAGAATTTCCTTTTCAGGACTCTTTTTACGCTGAGCTACCGCTTCCATGGCTTTGGCAAAATCTTCGCTGTGGAAAGTTCCGTAGTCTTCACTTTTGCCGTCATCCAGGCCAATATCGGGCTCAGTTGACCCGGCAAGGTAGGCTCCAACCAGATCTTCGCTGACCGGGAAACCATTTTTCTGGCCCGATTCAAAAGTCAGCGCAATGTGACTGACTGGCCCCCAGGCACTCGCTGAATTGCTGAAAGATAATGCAAAAATCAATATCAGAACTGATACTGAACTC
>JBMOKV010000618.1:0-5456 GCA_049325495.1 Candidatus Rifleibacteriota bacterium
ACAATGGCAACATTTTTGCTGAACTCACCGGGAACTGGAGACGTTATCGTAATGTTAACGATCTTGACTATGATAACTTCAATCTCTACAGCGAATATTCAAAAACCTACAGTGGCAACAAGGCTGATCTGAGTCTTTCAAATACCTATGACCGTCGCATGTATGACCGCGAAGCCATCAATCTTTATCGTGCCAGCTACTGGGATAACTACTTCAGGGTCAACTATGAACTGCCGGTTCATGACAGCCTGACTTATCTGGTTGAAGGCCAGTATCAGAAAAGAAACTATCTGGCTGACGACCCAAGAGGCTACGCTCAGTTGAACTTCTTCTCTGCTGCACGCATGAAGTTTGACCGCAACAGCAAAGGTCAGTTTGATTATCGTTATATTTTCAACGATGAAAACACCAGATTCAGAGCCCACAAAAACCACCTGTTCCATGGAATGTGGCAGAAGAAGGTGACCGACTCCTTCAAAATCAGAGTTGATGATACTTTCCATGTGCGTAATTCGGTTGAAGGCGAAGTAATGGATTTCAAGGAAAACCTTTTCAATGCCAAGCTTTCATGGGCTCTGCGCAGTGGAATCGCTTTGACCTGGAACAACGAATACCTTTCAAGAATCTATGATCAGATCGTTTATCGTGATTTCCGCTATTTCCTGAGTGGCCTGGTGTTCTCTTATGCCAAGGGCAGCAAATACGACTGGAAATTCGAACAGAGCTGGAAAAAATTCTCTTTCAGAAACGGCAACAATCTCAGCACCGGTTGGGAAGCTGAAGCTCAGCCTCTGACCGAAGTTCGCTACAATGTTGCCCTGAATGATGTTCTCAAGCTTAAGCTCAGAGCTTCATGGGAAAAGACTTTCTACCGCCAGTTCGACACCAGATCTCAGGAACTTCTGTGGGATTTCACCAGACCGATGACCATTACTGAATTCTATGGCGGCCTGGAATACGAGTTCTGATAAAAATAGAGAGGTAAAAAGATGTACTCAATAAGGAGCATTTTCGTTCTTTTGACAATAATCGCTCTCGCCGGACTGGTTGGATGTTCAGGTGGCAGCGGTGGTTCTGCTGCCCCGGTAGCCAAGGATGTTGCCGGAATCAACGCTACTCTGAGTGGTTTCATGAATTCAATCGCAGCCCGTGATTCACAGACTGCCAATCAGTATCTCGCCCAAACTTCAGGAACCTCTGAATCAGGAGTTAAAACTCTGATGGTTTATGATTTCGGGGCAGATATTTACAATCCTAATGATGAGAGAAGCCATTATCCATTCACTGTCAGCGATAGTGATATCGCTCAGCCCACCGACAGTCTGGCTACTGTAAAAGCTTACTATAAGCTGAGCAATGGGCAGCCGCTTTACCTGACCTTCGCTCTGATCAAAGAAAATGGTGTCTGGACAATTGAAACCATTACCGTCAGTAATACCATCGATTACTCATCCGGGTTTGTTCCATCCACCTATTTCCCAATCGTTCCGGGGGCTTATGCAACTTACGCCAACTATTACAACGGAGTTGAGCAAAGCAGTCGAATGACCAAGACCTTTGCCAGTTCGCCCACTCCCAAAGATGGCATGGATTTCTATCTTGTGACTACCACTTATCCGAACACTTCTATCCTCGGAGCTTTGCGAGCCGGTTCCGCACCGACTTTTTCAGGTTCTGAGATCTATTATTCTCAGCAGTCGAGCGGATTATGGACTTATGCCTCCACAATGAACGGCGGGGTTCCATTCAAAATCTTTGAATCATTTCATGCTTTTGGATCGGATTATTCGATTACCTATACAACTGGCGATGCTTCTACCGGTGGCGTTACCAATCACACAACCCGTATGACTTTTGGTTATCCGCAGTCCTATCCCACCAGTCTGGGCACATTCAATGCGGTCCCGGTTGAAATGGTCGATACTGCGGTAAGTGGAAGTGGTGAATACACAAGCAAAGCGGTAATCTGGTTTGCTCCTTCGGTTGGCCAGGTCGGCACCGATATGTATTCCCGCCCGACTGATTCTTCACCTACATACCAGGACAAGATAGTTGACCGAACCGGAGCAACTCAGCCTACCACACCCACCACTCCAACAACCCCGACCAATCCGACTCCGACTTACAGTGTTTTGTATACACAAAATGCATCCACTGTAGCGGTTGGAAGTCATTATGAAGCTACATACTCGGTTGTTCCATCCGGTGCTACGACTATCACAGGCGTCACCATTGAATCTGTAACTCCAAATACCACCCAATATCCGCCATGGGCGGGGTTCGATTCATATTACAATGCATATCTCTTGTCAGTAACGCCTGGTGCTGCTGGTAGTTATATCTGTATTGTAAATGTGGCAACCGCTGATGGGCTGTCACATAGAATTACCCATGATTTTGCAGCCACTGCAGCCGGACTCTGATTGTATCTAAAAACAAAAACCGCAGCGGGCACCCGCTGCGGTTTTTTTTATAAGCCGGAATCTTTTTCAGCGCTCTGTTCTGATGAACAATCTGGCTGTATCCCGACTTGCTTTCAATGAAGATTGGCTGCCGAGATTTTGTCTGGAAATGAGGCTTCGGTAAGGATTTCCTGAATAATCTGCAGGGCTCCGGGGGTGACTTTCTTTCTGGTAGTGGCCTCGAAACGGCTGACGAAAGTGTCTAGATTTGTCAGAATGTAATAAGCTTCTTCCTGATTCAACTTCATACCTGCCTCCTGAATTTTTTATATTTCCCAAATAAGTTATCGACAAATTTTTTTTCTTAAATTAGTTTTTTTTACCCGGATTTGCGTAATTTTTTTTTTTGCGGTTATTCTCATAGGCATACTTAAGAAGGGCGATTCTGATGACCGCAAACCAAAAAAACTTTTCAGGTTTGAAATGGCACCAGCGTATAGGAAACCGCATTGTCCTGGCCGCAATAATCTCTGCAGCCTTACCGCTTCTGATTATTTCCGGCACTATCGCTTTCAAGGTCCGCAATGATTTGATCGACCAGACGGTTGTTACCCAGAAGCAGCGTGCAGCCACAATTCAACACGGTATCATCGCTCTCTTGAACAGTTATTATCAGCAAATTGAAAACCTTGCCCGATTACCCATGATTCAGGGAATGAATAACGAAGAACAAACGCTGTTGATCCGTGAATTTCTTGATCAGCAGAAAATCTTTTTCAGCTGTTCAATCTATACCCGCCAGAAAACAATTGTTTCGGTGGCCCTGAGGAATCGAAAGGATAGTGTTGAATTTGCCCCGGAAGATTTCAGCGATGTTTCGCCGACCACTCAAAGCCCGTTGAATATTGCGTTTGACCGGGTTATTCATCAGGCGGAGCCTGCTTTTACCAGTTGTTTTTCACCAGCTTTCCAGGAAAAAATGCTGTTCGTTCTGGTGCCCGTTTTCGATTTTGTTGACCCGGAAAGCGTAATCGGGGTGATCAGCTGTTCCATAAGCTTGTCAGACCCTGGTATTCATGAAATTATCTGTGGATATCCCAGCGAAGAAGACGATATCATAACCCTCACCGATAAAGCGGGAAACCTTATTTCCTGGCAGGGCAAAGTGCCGGAAAATTTTGCCGGTCTCAAAATTTCATTTGAATTGAAGGAATTTGACCAGGCGCAGGCTGTCAGGGTGAATATCGGAGGACGGGAATACCTTGGGTCTGTTGCGGCAGTGCGTGGTTTTGATGGCTACCTTCTTGCTGCCCGACCCTGGGATTCAGCGATGGGTTTTCTTAACCAGCTTCTGCTTGACCTTGCTCTGGTTTTTGCCGTAGCCCTGATTATTGCCGTCGCCATTGGTTATCTTATGGCAAGTTCCCTTGCCGGAGGCATAGATATTCTGGTTAATGGAATTCGTCGGGTTGCTGATGGTGTAATCAGCCATCGGGTAGAAATTTCCGGCGGTGACGAACTTGCTGAGGCGGGTTCTGCCTTCAATGAAATGGTCGATACTCTTGAAAAACACCGGATGATCGACGATATCTGGTCGCGTGAATGGTCGAGTGCCCAGCAGAAGAAAGGCGATGACATTGAATAAAGGTTCTGATAATGCCGAAAAAGCGGTTTCGGCCAGATATCTTACTTTTCTTCTGTCATTTTTGTTCCTTTTAATAAAAGCAGTCAATAATCTTCTTTACCTCTCGGTTCTTACGGTTTTTCTTGAGAAAGCGGGAGCTAATACCCTTCCATGGGTTTATCTGCTGGTTAACGTCTGTTTCATTATCATTCAATTTCGTTTCATAACCAATATTGCCGGGTTTGAAGGTCACTGGCTTCTCGAAAAAGTTAACCTTCCCATGATCCTGGTTTCATTTATCGCTGCCTGGTTTCTTCCGTCCGAATCAGTCGCCGTATTGATTGGGTTTCTGGTAACTGCAATGCTTTCAGATCTTGTTTCCAATCAGGCTTTTACTGCAATGCTGAATCATTTTCTCAGCCTTGGAGATTCAAAAAGGATTTTGCCTTTTATCTTCGCTTCGGGCAGCCTGGGATATATTCTCAGTGGACTGACACTCAAGTTTGTTGTGGATCTTATAGGGTTTAGCGGTCTTCTTGTTTTGAATGGTCTGATTGCCGTTGTGGCAGCTTCGGTTGTTTATCTTCTGCGTCCATTTGAACAGCAGAGGCTGCAATCAAGTGAAGCGGAAGATTTTAAAGAGAAGGTTCCCGGCCAAGAAAAAATTGAAGCCTCTCTTCAGCATCCATTGGCGCGTCTGCTGATTGTCTCATCGTTTCTGATCATTTTTAACCGCTATCTGATCGATTTTCTTTTTGCGGGCGTGATCAGCGCATATTTTTCATCAGGAAAAGACCTGGCTTCGTTCATGGGTATTTTTGGAGCATCGGCGGACCTGTTGGTTATAGGGCTGCAGGCTTTTGTCATGCAGAAAGTTTTCTCTTCTTTACCGGTTGGCAGAGTTTTGACTTTTGTTCCCGCAATTCTTACTCTGCTTTGCCTTCTGGCTTCTTTTAATATGAAATTTGCAATAGTCGCATTGGTGCAGTTTCTTGTGATGATCAATTCCAAAAATTTCACAGTGCCGGCAACTACATTGCTGATGGGGGCAATTCCTCAGAAAAATAGAGTGGTCTATCGACGCGATATTTCCATTGCTTGTGCGATTGCTTCAACCGTTGTGGGGGTTTTTCTATTAGTTGTAAGAAATCATCTTTTGCCTGAAACTCTGTTTTTTGTAGCATCTGCGCTTTATTTGGCCATGGCTTTAGTGCACTACCTGCTTGACCGGGCCTATCTTATGACTTTGAAAAGTCAGATTCTTAGCCGCGAGATTGCCGGTGATGCCGAGCAGATCTCTTCAATTCGCTATCTTCAACAGAAGGACAGACTAGAGCAGCTCAAAATTCTTTTGCAGAGCGAAAATATCGAAACCAGAATTCTCGCTGTCAGAGAAGCTGGCGAGCTGAGCCCGGAGAATACAGAGAAAA
>JBMOKV010000619.1:0-5454 GCA_049325495.1 Candidatus Rifleibacteriota bacterium
AAACAGATGCGCGAAGGACGGCGGTCGATGGTTGACAGCATCAGCTCGATCAACGAATATCTCGGACACCAGGACTGGCGGGTTAATGCCAACGCCAATCAGGGCTATTCTCTTGGCGGCCTGATTCTTAACGTTGCCGGAAAAGTTACGGCAAATTACTGGCTCTCTCATGTGTACACCCCCGAGATTGGTGAAGCCCACCGTGATGGCGATTTTCACATTCATGATCTCGACATGCTTTCCGGTTACTGCGCCGGCTGGTCTTTGAGAACTCTTCTCCAGGAGGGATTCAATGGCGTTCCCGGTAAAGTAGAAGCAGGTGCACCAAAGCATTTTTCCAGCGCCCTCGGTCAGATGGTAAATTTTCTCGGTACTCTGCAGAATGAATGGGCCGGCGCCCAGGCCTTTTCTTCTTTCGATACTTATCTTGCTCCATTTATCAAGCTCGACAAACTGGAATACCAGGAAATTTTCCAGGGTATCCAGGAATTCGTCTATAACCTCAATGTTCCTTCAAGATGGGGCACCCAGACCCCTTTCACCAATCTTACCCTCGACTGGAACTGTCCCGAAGATCTCAAGACCCAGCACCCGATGGTCGGCGGCAAACATGTTGATTTTACCTATGGCGACTGCCAGGCGGAAATGGATCTGATCAACCGTGCATTCATCGATGTAATGTGCCGTGGTGACAACAAGGGGCGGGCATTTACCTTCCCGATTCCAACCTACAATATCACCAAAGATTTCAACTGGGACCACCCGAATTGCGAACCATTGTTCGAAATGACTGCCAAATATGGGTTGCCGTATTTTCAGAATTTCATCAATTCAGACCTTGAACCCAATATGGTACGCTCAATGTGCTGCCGACTTCAGCTAGACCTTCGCGAACTGCTCAAGCGTGGCAATGGCCTGTTTGGTTCAGCCGAGCAGACCGGTTCTATTGGCGTAGTAACCATCAATCTTGCCCGTCTTGGCTATATTTTCAAAAATAATTATGAAGGTTTGACCAACCGACTCGACACCCTGCTTGGATTATCGAAAAAGAGCCTTGAAGTCAAACGCAAAGTTATTCAGGCCCGCATTGACAGTGGCCTGTTCCCCTATACCCGTCGTTATCTCGGAACGCTGCGCAACCATTTTTCAACCATCGGCATCAATGGTATGAATGAACTTGTGCGCAATTTTTCCGACAATCAGTTTGACATCACCAGTCCCGAAGGTACCGAGCTCGCTCAAAAAATTCTTGATTTCATCAGAGAAAGAATTGTCCAGTTCCAGGTAGAAACCGGTCACCTTTACAACCTTGAAGCAACCCCGGCAGAAGGTGCCACCCATCGCTTTGCCCGTGAAGACCGCAAGCGTTTCCCCGACATTATTCAGGCAGGGAACCCCAATGCACCGTATTACACCAATTCGACTCAGCTGCCGGTAGATTATAATGGCGATATTTTCGATATTATGCGCCATCAGGAAAAGCTGCAGACCAAATACACCGGTGGAACCGTTCTGCACCTTTATGTTGGCGAACGTATTCCCGATGCAGAATCATGCAAACGTTTGATTAAAAAATCGCTCAGTCAGTTCAGACTGCCTTACATTACCGTGACTCCAACTTTCAGTGTGTGCCCGAAACATGGCTATGTTGCCGGCGAGCATCAGTTCTGCCCGAATTGCGACAATGAGGAAACCCGCCGAATACTCGCTGCTGCTGAAGCAGAAGGCCGGGAAATGACTCCCGATACTGTTGTTGTGCCAGAGGACAAACGTCAGGTGTGTGAAGTCTGGACCAGAGTAATGGGTTATTTCAGACCCATTTCTCAGTTCAATGCCGGCAAAAAGAGCGAATATTCAGATCGCATTCTGCTCCGGTCACAGGAACTGGTTCGCGAAGTAATCTGATCGGTTAAACGATGGCAAAAAAACAATCAGACTTTCTGGTCGGGGGCATGCAGCCCCTGACCATGATTGATTTTCCTGGTCGGCTGGCGACGGTGATTTTTGCGCAGGGCTGTAATTTACGTTGCCGCTTCTGCTACAATCGCACTTTGTTGCCTGACCGTGCCAGGGAAATGCTGAGCTGGTCATCAATAATTGACTTTTTAAAAGACCGCCAGGGTTTTATTGAAGGGGTGGTTTTCAGTGGCGGAGAGCCATGCCGGCAGGAGGGCTTTATCAGAGCCCTTGAACAGGTTAAAGAACTTGGTTTTGAAACAGCCCTGCATACCAACGGCTTTTACCCGGGACCAGTTATTACGGCGCTGAAGTTAAGGCTGTTGAATTATGTTGCCATCGATTTTAAAACTTCATTTGAACGCTATGAAGATTTAACCGGTTCCGGTATTGCTGAAGATGATTTCATTGCAATGCTCAGAGAAATTGCACGAGCAGGAATCGGTCATGAAGTGAGAGTTACGGTTCATCCTGATATTGTAGATGAATCGGAAATCATGAAAATTGCCGATATCGTTGCAGATTGCGGCATTGAGAAATTCGTACTGCAGAAGTTTCAATATGGCGAAGCTCTTGATAAGAATCTTAGAGCGATTTCTTCGCTGGGATTAAAACAGATTAACCTGCTCAAGCTGCGTCAGCGGTTTCCTGATTTTGAAATCAGGGGCGACCAGGCTCAGGGTGAAATTGTCAGCAAACTGAAATTTGCCTGATCAGGCAAGAATGCTTTTATACATCTGAAGATGCAGATACAGCTCTTTTTGCAGACTGAACGTTTTTATGGCTGCTGATTCGGCGCGTTGCCCTAGTTCTGTCGCCTTAGCCGGATTGCTTAAAAGAAATCTCAGCTTATCGACGAAGTCATCGGCATCATGAATTCTTTCATAACCCGAAGGGCCGGGAGAAGTGAAATATAGAAGTCCGTTCCCGCTGCCGGCAAAGTTCGTTTCATTGCGAATATAAGAATTGTTGCCATGTATATCTGCCGCAAGAATCGGGCGCCCGGCCTGCATTGCCTGGAGCAGACAGGGATTGTAACCTTCGGCATGGGAAACATTGATAAAAACTTCGGCCATTCTGTACAGGAATGGCAATATTTCCGGCTCGGGGCGGGGAATCAGCTTAACCCATGGGCGGTCAGCGATTTCCGCTTCAACTTTCCTGCGATAATCCGGGTCAAATGGCTCGGAAAGAATTACCAGCCTGAGATTTTTCAATTCTCCAGCCAGTCGGTCAAACGAATGGATGGCAAAAATTGGATTTTTGGCGGGAAGAAGACCGCCACTCACAATGACCAGCCTTTCATCGGGGGTGAAACCAAAATGTTCGCGGGGAAAATCGAAAAACTCGATTGGTTGAATCCCGGGGGCAATAACTTCGATATTGGCGTTCGTCTGAATTCTTGTTTTGATAAAGCGTGCCATTGCCGGAAAAGGAACAATTATTCTGGTTGCATAAGAAATCGCTTCTTGAAGTTGCGACCTGATTACGGGGTTGAAAAGGTCGGCATATACATCGAGGCCTGAGCACGAAATTACCAGCGGCAGTCGAGATTTTTCCGCAAGCTTCTGGCATTGTATACCGGATTTGGCCAGGTTGAATGCGTGAATAAGCGATGGAGTTCCTGCTATCGCTTCAAAAGGATATGGGTCATCGGTGGTAAAGTCGCGGGTATGACAGGGAAGGGCGCTCAAAGCAGAAATCAGGCGTTTTGAGGTCTCGCGCTCTTCGAAATTAATCTGCAATCCTGAAGGTATGCCGTAGTAAATGTTCAAGGTTCACTCCAACCTGAAAGAAAATGATGGAAAATATGGTTTTAACTTTTCTTATCCATTATTATAATACCATATCGTGCAAGTTTGAAAATTTACTGATGCCAGGAAGGATTTTCATGGAATTAAAATTACAGGATTTTCAGATTCAGACCCTTGGACCGGCAAAAATAACTTCACCGCTGAAGCTTTCAAAAGTAGATGGTGATTATCTTACCAATTATATTATTGACGATGAGAGGGTTCTCTATCACACCAGCCTTTCAAACCTGAATGAAGAGCTGAAAAAGGGTGGGGACATTCTTTCTTTTGAAAAGGCCGGGCCCCGCGAGAAAATTTATTTCGAACCAGGCAAAACACGGGCTGGAATCGTTACGTGCGGCGGGCTGTGTCCTGGAATAAATGATGTAATCCGTGGTCTGGTTATGCAGCTTTCTTTCTGGTATCAGGTAAAAGCCATTTACGGCTTCAAATACGGCTATCTCGGAATGGTCAAAGAATCGGGCATTCAGCCTGAAGTTCTTGATCCGGCGGTTGTTGCTGAAATTCACGAAAAGGGTGGCTCAATTCTTGGTTCTTCGCGCGGCCCTCAGGATGTTGAAAAAATGGTCGACTACCTGATGGATTACAAAATTAACGTTCTTTTCTGCGTTGGTGGCGACGGCACATTGCGGGGCACCCATGAAATTGCTGAAGAAGTTACCCGGCGCGGGCTGCAGATAGCGGTAATCGGTATTCCCAAAACAATAGATAATGACATTGGCTTCATCGAAAAGACTTTTGGTTTTGAAACTGCCTTTACCCATGCTGTAAGTTCAATTAAAACAGCCCATGTAGAAGCAAAGGGTTACCAGAACTGCGTTGGCCTGGTTAAGCTGATGGGCCGCCAGTCAGGGTTTATCGCCGCCAATGCTTCGATTGCTTCCCAGGATGTCAATTTCTGCCTTATCCCTGAAGTTCCATTTGACCTGGAAGGTGAAAATGGATTTTTAAAACATCTGCTTGAAAGAATTAATCGGAAAAGTCATGCGGTGGTTGTGGTTGCTGAGGGGGTTGCAGAACAGTTCTGTAATCAGAGCGGCAAAGACGAATCCGGAAACCAGAAGTTGGGCGATATTGGGCCATTTTTGAAGAACAAGATTGTTGAATATTTTAAATTGAACAATACTCCGGTCACCATCAAATACATCGACCCAAGTTATATGATCAGAAGCTCCTGCGCCATTCCTTCAGACAGTATCTATTGTAATCAGCTCGCTCAACATGCCGTTCATGCCGGGATGGCAGGAAAAACTGATCTTATAGTGGGTCTGTGGGCGAACCGTTTTACATATGTGCCCATTGAAATGGCGATCAAGAATCGAAAATTCGTTGATCCCGAAAGCATGTTCTGGCTCAATGTTCTCGAAACCACCGGTCAGCCACGCTGGATGCAGAACAAACCGCCGATTTAAAATTTCGAAGTGGTCTTTAACAGTTCTACCGCTTCTTGATGTAGAATTCCATTGGTTGCAAGCAGCTCGCCACTGTCGAGCTGCATTGCCTGACCATTGAAGCAGCTTACCTGGCCACCTGCTTCTTTAACCAGAAGTGAGCCGGCGGCCACATCCCAGGGCTTCAGGTTATTTTCCCAGAAGATTGAGAAATTTCCCCGAGCAACGTAGCAAAGATCAAGAGCTGCCGAGCCCATTCTCCTGACTCCCTGGACGTGCATCAGCATTATTTC
>JBMOKV010000620.1:0-5438 GCA_049325495.1 Candidatus Rifleibacteriota bacterium
CGCAGCTTTTCGCAGCTGGCCACGTCCTTCTTCGGTCTCCAGCACCAAGGCATCCGCCCTGCGCCCTTTACAACTTATTCCTATAAGCACTCGATCATTGTTACTTTCAAACTGTGATGCACCTTCATAGTTAAATGAAAATGCATATCCAATTAAAAAGACCTTTTAATTAATTACTTGGATGTGTTTCATCGGATATTATTGTCAAAGATCGTCGCGGTTTTTTGTCGCGCCTCATTTGGTGAAGAAGTTTATCTTAACACTATTGGATATTCCTGTCAATAATTTTGGTTATAATTTTTTTCTTTTTTTTCAAAACATTAATCACGTTTCATTCTTATTGTAATTCTGGCTGGCAGAAATGCCGTCTTAAACTCCTTTTAGAAAATACCCAAACTTGTTTATTATTGTAATTAGGGGTATTATTTTCTTCTTAAATCATGATGATTGAACCCGTACAAGATAATCCCAGTTTTTGCCCCGATAAAAAAGCTCCGCAGAAAAACAAAATTTTGCGAAAGCTCAAAGAGCGTGTAAAAGAACTTTCAGCTCTGCATAAAGCTTCGCGATTGTTTCAAAAGTCCAGGGGAAAACTTAAAACTACATTATCACGTCTGGTAAAAATGCTTCCAGCTGCCTGGCAATACCCTTCTATAACTTCTGCACGAATATCATTTGGAACCTTTTCCTGCCAGACGGCTGATTTTATTCCAACCCCCTGGGTGCAAAAAGCAGAATTCACCACAAAAAATGGAAAAATCGGGGCAATTGAAGTTGCGTATCTCGAAGAAAAACCCCAGGAAAAAGAAGGTCCCTTTCTTCTTGAAGAAAGAGCTTTGATTAACTCGCTTGCTCAAATGCTTCAATCGCACATTGATCAGCGGAATTACCGCAGCCTGTTGCGTAGGAACAACGCTTCTCTGGAAAGTCTTGTAGCTGAACGCACCAAGCAACTTACAGATTTGAACCAAAGGTTAATGAAAGAAGTCGGCAAACGAAATCGGGTGCAATTACGATTAAAAGCCTTTCGGAATAAACTTCGAAAGCTTCTTGCAGAAACAACCCGACGCGAGGAAAAACATCGACGTGTAATTGCTGCAAATCTGCACGACACAGTCGGCCAGGCTCTGGCAGTAATGAAAATGAAACTTCTATCTCTTCATGGAGAAGCCATATTTTATGGTCTTGAACAGGAAATTGATGAAATTCGCAAATTGCTTGAAAAAACAATTGTCACCACCAGGTCTCTTACTTCAGAAATAAGTTCTCCCATTATTTATGAGCTTGAACTTTCTTCTTCATTGCCATGGCTGATCGATAAATTCAGTGAAAAAAATCAAATTCCTGTTTCATTTTCATCTACCGGAAAATTGTCGGGAATATCTGAACAGATACGCCTGACTTTATTTCGAGGGTGTCGCGAACTTCTAAACAATGTTGTAAAACATGCTTCAGCGACAAAAATTTCCGTCGCTTTTTTTCGAGATCGAGAAAAGTTATTTTTAATTGTTGAAGATGACGGAAAGGGCTTTTCGGTGAGTGATTGGAAAAAAAAGGTACTGCACGAAAATTCTTTTGGCCTTTTCAACGTACGCGAACAGATTCTCGAACTTGGCGGTGCAATGGATATTGAATCGACAATAGGAAAAGGAACAAGAATCATTGTTACTCTTCCATTCATGGATTTTATAGAGAAAACGGCATGAAGAAACGTATTTTAATAGTTGATGACCATAAGATTTTTCGTGAAGGGCTTAAATCCTTGCTGGAAAAATTTCCCGAGTTCTATGTCGTTGGAGAAGCCAGCGATGGTTTTGAAGCCGTAAAACTTGCTGAACAGCAACAACCGGATCTGATCATTATGGATTTAACCATGCCGGGACTCAATGGAATTGAATCATCGAGGAAAATTCTTCAGCAATCTCCTGAATGTAAAATCATTATTTTATCGATGCATTCAGATGAGCGCTTTGTAATAGAACTTCTAAAAGTAGGAGTAAAAGGGTACGTTTTAAAAGATTCTGCTTTTGAAGAACTTCATATTGCAATTCATAATGTCTTAAAAAACCAGGCTTATCTGAGTCCGGTTATTACTGATATTGTTGTCAGAGAATTCGCCGGGAATAAAAATGAGCCTGTAAAAAATTCGGCCTTTATGGTTTTGACAGCCAGAGAGCGTGAAATTCTCCAACTCCTGGCAGAGGGCAAAGCCACGAAAGAAATCGCGGCAAAGTTGACTATAAGCAGCAAAACAGTTGAGTCTCATCGAAAACAAATTATGGATAAGTTACAGATTCACTCTGTGGCAGAATTAACCAAATATGCCATTCGCGAAGGTCTTACAACTTTTTAACAGGCGTAAGGTTTTTCGAACCATGGATTTCCCCATTTCCTGATTGTTGTTCCGCCTTAACGTGATTATGATTACCCGCATCGTTAGTTTAAACTTTTAAACAGTATTACGCAAAAGGTAGGAAAATTATGGAATTCAATACGGGCGATACCGGTTTTATGCTCATTGCAACCAGCCTGGTCATGCTTATGACCCCAGGCCTTGCTTTTTTTTACGGTGGTCTAGTCGGTCGAAAGAACGTTCTGACCATTATGATGCAAAGCTTTTTTTCGCTTTGTTTAACGACTATCATCTGGTACGTCTGTGGTTATTCTCTTTGCTTCAGCGGCGGCGAAGGCGGCTTCATCGGCAATCTTGATAAAGCCTTTTTTGCAGGCGTTACCTGTGTTACGCCTTTTGCATCTAATCCTGGAATACCTGAATTTGTCTTTGCCTCTTATCAGATGATGTTTGCAATTATAACTCCCGCCCTGATAACAGGCGCTTTTGCAAACAGAGTTTCTTTCAAGGCATACATAGTTTTTCTTACCAGCTGGTTATTTCTTGTTTATTTTCCCTTTGTTCACATGATCTGGGGAAATGGTTATCTTGCCAAGCTGGGCGTTCTTGATTTTGCAGGCGGCATTGCAGTACACAATATTGCTGGTATGGCGGCTCTGGCCTCGGTAATTTTCGTTGGTGCACGATCGGAAAAAGAAAATCTGCCTCATAGTATTCCTCTTGTCGCGCTTGGCACAGGTTTATTGTGGTTTGGATGGTACGGCTTCAATGCAGGAAGCGAACTAAAAGTAGATTCTATTACTGTTCAGGCCTTTATAAACACAGACGTTGCTGCTTCATTTGCAGGTTTTTCATGGTTGTTGATTGAATGGGCCATGAGCGGTAAGCCTAAATTTCTCGGCCTTCTTACAGGCGCAGTTGCGGGACTTGCAACTATTACTCCAGCCGCCGGGTATGTAACTCTTACTTCAGCAGCAGTAATTGGAATCGTTTCTGGGATAGTCTGCTTCTTTGCCGTCATGCTTAAGAACAGACTGAAACTGGACGACGCTCTAGATGTTTGGGGTGTTCACGGTGTTGGAGGCATGCTTGGTGTAATCATGCTTGGAATTCTTGGAACAAAAACAGTTAATCCTGCCGGTGCAAATGGCCTTTTTTATGGCGAAACAAGCTTTTTCATGGCTCAAATTGGAACCATAGTAGTCAGTTCAATCTATGCCTTCGGTTTTACTTACCTGATGTTATGGCTGATTAATAAAGTTACTCCCGTTAAAGTTGCAGAAGAAGATCAAAAAACAGGACTTGATGCCTCTTTACATGGAGAACAGGCTTACGAAGGAATTTAACAAAATCAAAATTTAATTTTAAATAGGCAAAAAACCTGCAAATTCTTTTTGCAGGTTTTTTGTTTGAAATTGGAAATTTTGAAACTCAAAAGGCCATGGAAAAATTGCCCCATCCTGAGAGTTTATTTATAAAGATCTGGATATAGCCTTCTTGCACAATCAGGGCAGATTCCATGGCTGAAAATTGCTTCAGAGTGCTCTTTTATGTATTGCTCTATCTGGTTCCAGTAACCATTATCATCTCTAATCTTTTTGCAGCTGGAACAAATTGGCAATAAACCGCTTAACAACTTTACCTTCCCTATCGCTTCTGAAAGCTGATTTAGAAGAAGCTGGTTTTCAATTTCAACTTTTTTTCTTTGATCAATATCAGAATGACTTCCTACTATTCTTAATGGAATGCCGTCCGAGGTTCTACTTACAACCTTACCACGATCAAGAATCCATTTATATGAGCCATCTCTGCACATCATGCGATGCTCACTGGCAAAAAATTCTGTTTCGCCAGAAAGATGTCGTTCTAATTTTGCTTTAAAATCTTCAAAGTCTTCTTGGTGAACCAATTTTTCCCAGGTAATTCTGTCCTCTAACAAATCATTTTCTGAATATCCCAGCATTTCCTTCCAACGGGAAGAAAAGAAAACCTTGTTGGTAATCAAATCCCAATCCCATAAGCCATCATTGTTGGCAAAAAAGGCAAACTTCAAGCGCTCTTCACTCTCCTGGAGAATTCTTTGAATCTTCAAGCGATCGGAAATATCTCTAAAAATTCCAAGGGAGAATTTTTTATTTTTAAATGAAAGCAAGTTTGCTGTAATCTCGATGGGGATTTCTATTCCATCAAAAGATAAGGCTACAAACTCTATTGGCTTTGTTTTTTCATGAATTTCCGAAAAAAGAACAAATTCGTTAAATTTTTTTTGGGTTTCTTCTCTAAGATATTCAGGGTGAAGGATTGTAAATGATTGACCAATTAATTTTCGGGCCGGGACTTTAAACATTTTTTCGGCCGCCGAGTTTACATCACAGATTAATCCGGTTTCAACATCGACAAGGATCATTGTATCTGGCGACATTTCAAAGAGAGAACGAAATCTTTCTTCACTTTGACTTAGATTTACTTTGGCCAGTTCCTGTTCAGTGACATCATGAATGATGGAAAATAAGATATTTTCATCTTCCCATTGGATTGGGGAAGAATAAACTTCAATAATTCTTTCTTCGCCAGAAGAAAGTCGGTGAGGAAACGTGAAATGATTCTGTTTATGATTCAAGGCCAGTAAGCGTTTCTTTTTAACCTCATCTTCTGAAAGCATATTCAGCTGCTGAATTGTCATCCTGGAAAACTCGTCGGAATTGTAACCATAAAAGGCTTCAGCGGCTTTATTTGCCCGGATAATCTGCCCCGTATCGGGTTTAATTAACAACATTACCGCGCTGTGCTCTTCAAAAATTTTCTCGAAAAAACCTTCCTGGATGTTAATCATTACTTTCTTTCATTAGAACCGATTATCTGACGGTCTGAAAATTGCTAAAAGCAAAAACAGCCGATTCTGAAAATCAGTATCGGCTGTTTTAAAAAATTTATGAATAAAGATCAAAAGACTCGCTGAATTCGACCAAGCTCGACAGAGATTACGTTATTGCACTGCTGGCATTGCTGCCAGATAGCCACATTGTACGGGTTCAGCATGCTGAACCCCAACGAGCTCTTACGCCAATAACATGTCTCCCTAGAA
>JBMOKV010000621.1:0-4185 GCA_049325495.1 Candidatus Rifleibacteriota bacterium
TTCCTCCAGCCCAGAAGTAGGTCCATTGAGTTCGCACAACGCCTTTGCCAGTGGCATCAATAAATTCAGGAGGTGGTCCTTCTGCGACGCAAACTAGGGTGTGATGATAAGGGCCCTGGGTTAAAAAGCCAATGGGATCTTTTTTTAATCTTTCCTCTTTGCCCGGCCCAGCCAGAATAATGTCACCACGACGAATTTCGCCGACAAATTTGAGCAGGTTTGTGTTTTTCTCGTTATATTCAGCCCAGAACAGCATTGAATTAATGTTGCCATAATTGTCTGAAAAGCTGCTGCAGCTTGGCCATTTTTCTCTGTCTTTTTGCCTGGCCAGTTCCAGGCCCTGACTTCCACCTTTTAACTTAACGTCTTTTAAAACCGGGTAATTCCGGGGCAGCAGTCCGCGCCGGATAAAGTCTTTTTCCTTATCGGTAAGGCCTTCCCAGAGCTGCTCCCATTTCAATTGCTCCGCAGATTTTTCTGAATTAACAATCTGTTCAGAGGTTTCTCTTTTTTTATCGAGAATTTCATTTAGAGACTGCGAATAAGCATTTGTGCTGATAATCAGTCCAGAAGCGATTAAAAAAGACAGGCAGATTCTAAACAGTTTATTCATGGAACTCCTCAACAGACAACATCTCTTACATCAGAAAATACCAGTTTTTTTGATTAACGGCAAATCTATCTCCGAGCAGATGTTTCTTTCGCCGGGGTGGAATTTATTTGTCGGGCCGCGGGGCGGGTCGTTGCCGTTGATTTTTTGAACCAGGTTTCTGGCGATTCTCGATTCGATTTTTAATTGGCCTTTGAGGTCGATCCGGTTTTAAATTTTTTCTCAATGATGAATCATCTGACCCCTGCGGGCCTCTTTCCGGCATATTTTCCGGCTTGCGTGGCCCTGGTCTGAAGTTTTCCGGTTGGCGCTGCCCCGGTTGAAAGTTTTCAGGGTTTCGCGGCCCTGGCCTGAAATTTCCCGGTCCACGCTGCCCCGGTTGTCGCAGCTCCTGCCCACCTTCAGAGTTTTGGGGCCGGACTGGTTCCCTTTTTCCAGTGTTCGAATCGGGGCCAGCTCCATTTCTGAATTCTTTTATGGTCTGCCAGCGATTTTCTGATTGGTCAGGGCCTTTCTCTCTATTGGTCATGCCATTACGATACTTTTCTACTTCTTCGAATCGTTTTTTTCGTTCTTCAACGCTGAAATTGCCCCGGCCATGCCGGGAATTCGTTCGATTTCCCGGCTGAAGTCTATTCTTGAATCTCTGCTGCGGGTTCTGAAAATTTCTGCCAGGATGATCTCTTCTGAATCCATTTTGATTATCATTCCCACCCTGAAATTGCTGAAATGGTCGATTTCCATTTTTGTCGGGGTGTTTATTCGCAGCATTTTGACCGGGCCCAAAGTTCCCGGGACCCATTGGTGAATTTCTATCCATGGGTCTTTCCTGGGGAAAACCTTGCTGGTGGTTTTTACCGGGTCTGAATTTTTCTCTGAACTGCCTTTTTCTTTCAGGTGGAAATTCCTGAAATTTTTTAAATCTTTGTTGGATTTTCTGTTTCTGCTCAGGGTTAAATTGCCGCATTTTCCTGAAATTGTTTTGAATTCGCATTTGCTCCTGGGGTTCGAGCTTTTTAACCTTTTCAAAAGAATTTTTAAGTTCATTGAATTTCTTTTCCGGCATTTCACGTGCGCGTTTGCGCAAATTGTTTTTCTGTTCATCAGAAAGGCTGTTCCAGATTTTCAGTTTTTCTTCATAGCTTAATTCTCGAACAACTGCTGTTTCTGATGAATCCTCGGCATGCAGGACTACTCCGGTGTTTAACAACCAGAAGCAGCAAAGCATGAAAAAAACAAGGTTTTTAAGTCGATTAAACATCCTATTTTTCTTCTTCCATGTTTTCCAGAGTTTCCAGGTCATCCAGTACGTCAAGATTTTCAAGCATTTCAACATTCTGATAGATTTCAAGGTTTCTGATGATTTCTTCGTCCTTAACATCTCTGACAATCTGAGCTTTTTGTGAAATTGAAATTTCGGGTTGCTGATTGATTCCAACAGAGCCACCCTTCAGCAGCGAATAGCCGAGGGCGGCAAGAATGATCAAAGAACCGAGGGCCGGCAAAAAGGCCACTTTTTTCAGGGTTAAAGCTTCTACGATTTTATCCCAGAGATTTGCCTGTTCGGAATCATTTGTCCTGGCCTGCTCATGAACCTTGTGGGTAACCTTTAGGGTGAAATCTTCACTTAATTCAGGTACGGAATATTCATCCAGCAGTTCCCATGAATCGAGCAGTTGGTTAAGTTCATTTTCACATTTCCGGCAGCCTGAGATATGCTCTTCAAAAAGCTTCTTCTGAGAGCTGTCAAGATTTTCTTCAAGATATTCAGAAATCAGGTTTTTACATTTTTGGCAATCCATATCATCCTCGACTCTGTCTGTTCAGACATTCTCGTTGAAATACTCCTTTAAAAGATCTTTTAAACTGCATCTTCCCCGGAAAAGAAGAGACTTGACCGACTGAACCGTAACGCCAAGAACTTCGGCAATTTCATCGTAGGACAATTGTTCAAATCTGCGTAGAAGTATTACCATCCGCTGGGTTTCAGGGAGTTTTGCAATTGCATCAGCCACAATTCTTCTTTTTTCCTCGTCCAGGCAGGTTTCGGAAGGGTTTTCAGAATTTCGGTCAGAAATCATGGACTGCATTTCGCTGTTTGTTTCATCCGCCTTTTCGTTAAGAGAGATCAGTTTGCCCTTTTTCTTAAGGTTTTGAAAGCAGGTGTTCCTGGTAATTGTAAAAAGCCAGGTAGTAAATTTTGCCAGGGGTTTGTAGCTGTCTTTTGAAAAAAATATTTTCACGAAGACCTCCTGGGCAACATCTTCAGCATCCGGGCTACCATTCAGAAATCTGTAGGTAAGATGAAAAACCCTTTTCTTATGACGGTCGACCAGAGTTCTGAAACATGCTTCGTCGCCTTTTTGAAACTGAAGCATGAGTTCTTCATCTTTTAGATTTTCCAGCTCGGTGACCAAACTAACCCTCTTATAGAAAAGATTTTTTGTGTTCAATAAGGATAATTCTTTGATCATGAACTTTCAATGACCTTCGTGAGTCTCTCTAAGAGGTTTCCCTGACCCGGGTCGGTTTTGATTCAGGTTTGACACCAGGGTCAGGGTTGAACAGGTTTTACCTCAGAGGCAGTCCGGCGATTGGGATTAGCGATTCTTTCCCCGGCCACGACCGGGATTGTTGCCGGTATAGTTTTTTATTCCGTTGCCGGCATTGTTCTTTCTGTTTCCGATATGAAGGCCATTTGAACCATTGTTTTTGCCTTTACGAGATTCGGTCTGTGACTGGTAACCGTTTTCTGTGCCGGAGCTCTGGTCACTCTGATTATTGCCCGGGCGACGATGTCTGAAAAAGCCCTTTTTCGATTGGCCATCATTGCAGGATTGTTTTGCTCTGTCCGGGCTGGTGCCGGGGCCGCCTCTTTTTCCGGGCAGGTTTTCCCAGTTGGTGCCCGGGCCACCGCGTCGGCCGGGAGCGTTGTCGTCATTATCGAAGCGGCGGGGTCTGTGGCAATCTGGGCTGGTGCCGCGGCCGCCTCTTTTTCCGGGCAGGTTTTCCCAGTTGGTGCCGGGTCCACCCCGTCGGCCGGGAGCGTTGTCATCGTTGTCTATGCGCTGTTCGCCGTTTCCCGGTCTTCGAGGCCGACGAGGCTCTTTTTGCCCTTCTTCTCCTGCGTCACCAGTTCTGTTATTGGGCGGTTTAACTGATGAATCATTATCTTCAAAAATGCCGGGTTCGCCATTCTCTCCCTTGCGATGCCCCAGTCTTTTGCCCGGCATGTCGTCGCTGTGGCCGACTCTTTTGCCCAATTTGCCATCTTCATGACCATTGCCGGTTCCTGTGTCATCATCGAACGTCAACTCATCGCCCTTTTTGCCCTGCCAGGCATTTTTTTCATGATCATCATTACCATTCGTTTCCTGAGCAGAGACTATAACCGCTTGAAACACCATCAGAAACACGATTGCCATAATTAATCCGCAGAAACCATTTTTCCCATTTGTCCTGACCAACTTTGAAGCTTTCATTTTGATTCCTCCGTTAAAATTTTGGTTAACCTGTAAGTTAAATTTCATGATCAAGAAAAAGTTGCGGTCTTTTTTTATTTTTTTTGAAATTTA
>JBMOKV010000621.1:4195-5435 GCA_049325495.1 Candidatus Rifleibacteriota bacterium
CTGGAAGATGCAATATCAGCCTTTCTGCAACGCTATGCCATCTAACCCCATTGCCCCGGTTGAGTTTGGCTGATAAAATGGCTTCATTAATCTGAGAGGAAATAAAAATTGGATAACCTTTCTCAAAATGGCTGTAATACGGGCAAATGGTTCTGGGTCTGCCTGGCCGCTTTTCTCTTGCTGGTTCTGGTTTTTTTTAAAAACGCCTGGGTTTCAGATGATGCCTACATAAATTTCCGGGCAATCGAGCAGCTTTTTGCAGGCAATGGCCCCAATTGGAATCATCATGAAAGGGTCCAGGTCTATACCAGTCCTCTCTGGTTCTGGATGCTGGCGGCGTTTCGCCTCATTTCTCCCGACCATTTTTTCAATTCGATCATTATGTCTTTTGTTCTTTTTCTTCTGCTTGCCTGGCTGGTGTTTCGCCAGCTAAGCCTTTTGCAGGCTTCATTGGTGTTTTTTCTGCTGCTTGCCTCAAATTCTTTCATGGATTTCACCACTTCTGGCCTTGAAAACATTCTGGTGGTTTTTCTGCTCGCCGTTTCTCTTTCATTTTTGGAAAAAGCCGGCGAGGCTTCGAGTTCTGCGCGACTGAATCTGGCAATTACCGGCCTTGCGCTTTTACTGGTAAGTCGGCATGATGCAGTTACCATCGCGTTTCCCCTTATGTTTATTGTAATAACCAGGCATTGCAGCAGCAATTCATCCCGGGTTAAGACCGCGTTTCTGATGTTTGCCCCCCTTGTGCTCTGGTCCTGCTTTTCACTGGTTTACTATGGCGCTTTGTTGCCAAACACTGCTTATGCGAAGATCATGACCGGTATTCCCAGATGGGCAATGGTTAACCAGGGTTTGAAATACCTGCTGGTAACTCTGCAGCAGGATCCGATTACGGTTTTTGCGATTTTTGCCGCGATTTTCGTCGGCTTTCGTTCGCAAAAGGCGGTTTCTAAGGCAGCCGCTGCGGGCATTGTGCTCAACCTGCTTTATGTTTTGTGGGTTGGCGGTGATTTTATGCGCGGCCGCTTTCTTTCAGCATCTTTTCTCGTAGCCGTTTTTGTCCTGGTATGGCAGTTGGATTTCGCCGAAGAAAACTCATGTTCAAAGGGCCTTTGCCGGGGCAGCGTTCTGATTTACCTGGTTTATCTGGTGGCTTTTCCCTCAACGCCGCTGAATACCGGGCTGAATTACAGTAATTTCAATCTTGATCATGGAATCGCCGATGAGCGGGGATATTATT
>JBMOKV010000622.1:0-5414 GCA_049325495.1 Candidatus Rifleibacteriota bacterium
GAACCTTTTTTGACCAGGCCATTCTGTTCGAAGTTTACTGTCTTGAAGTTTTCTTTATTGGGGCCGGCATGCTGGTTGGCCTTAAGATCGAGAAGGGTGACGGCGGTAATTTTCTGGCTTTTCTTGCTGGATTGATCGGAGCATTGGGGGTAGGGCACCGCCCGACTTTCGGGCTGTATGCTCTTACTCTGTTTTTTTTCATAAGGCAAAGATCAGAGCCCATGGCCGGTTTAAGCCTGCGCTGGTTTTTCGTCGGGCTTGCATCGGGCTTTCTGCCGAGCCTTGATCTTTATCTGCAGCTGCAGAATCCCGGGCGTTTATTGCTTGACCCGCAGATTGGGCAAGGGATTTCAGGTTTTCTAAGGGTTTTCAGCGGAACTGTTTATTCGGGCGGCCTGTTTGCTTTTGATACTTTTGAATTATGGCAGCGCTTCGTGTTTTTGCTGCAGTTCATTTTTACCGACTCTTCGATACTGCTGCTGCCTGCTGCAATTCTTGCTTTGTCGATAAACGGGGGCCAGCATGCGCTGAAAAAGGCCCTGCTGGTCACTGCCATGGTTAACCTCATTTTCGTTCTCAATTATCATGCTTTTGAAGCTCATTCCATGCTGCTTCCCTGCCTTTTCAGTCTGTCGGCTCTTACTGCATTCTCATTTCAGGCGGTTCGGAAAGAAAGGGCAAGGAACCTGATCTGTGCGATTGTTGTCGTTTCTTCGCTGATGCTTGCCTGGACAAGGCTTGAGCCGCCCGACTCGGCTTCTACCGATTATTGCTATCGTGCCCTTACGACTGTTCCTGCCGGATCGGTGCTTTTGATGAGCAATGATGTAGAATTCAGACCCTATTATTTTCTGCGCCTGACCCGAAATTTTCGCCCCGACATTGGCGTTCAGCTGCTGGATGCGGTTGGCCCGCAGGAACTGGCCGACCTTGCCCTTTTACAAAGCCAGAAAAAGGTTGCAGCAACCTTCATTCATCCAGCCGATGCCTTGACCAGCCTGATTGCGTCGTTTTCAATTGCCGCTGACGGCTATCTTTTTTCTCTTCAGGATGCCGAGGAACCGGAAAAACTTTTCAACCAGACGGCAGGAAGTGTTTCAGTGAAAATCGACAACAGTGTTTTTTACCTGCCCGATGAATCTTCGCTGGCTGTTTCTTATGGCCCCGGCGAGGCAATTTCCTATAAATATGGTTTTGAAGGCAGCTCTGAAAGCTTTGCCGGCTTTCGTTTCTGGGCAATTCTGTTAGATGCAGATGATCGCCCGGTTTCTCACAATGGTCTGATTGCAGGGCACGATGGCCATGTTCCATCAAACTTTATCAGCCTGCAACTTCAGCAGCAGGCAAACTTAAAGGTCGCACTGCAAAGGTCGTTGATTGTTCCGCATAATCTTAAGCCCGGGCAATACAGGCTGAGATTCTTTATTGAAAATAAGAATGCCGGGTTTTATCAGCCGCCGGATCTTTATAAAAGCCTGGAAGGTGTTAACATTTTCAATCTTTATGGTTTTCTTGAAGTGTTCAAGCTTGATTATGGGCTGTCCAACCGCCTGGTGCTCGACCGGCAGACTGCAGACAAGCTTCTTCGAAGCCCATTGCCCGGGGTGTGGTCTGCAGGAAACTCTTTGTCAGTCACGATTTCTGGCGAAAGATAACATGACTTGAATTTGAAGAAGCAAAGGTCTATAATTCGAGCCTGATTAATTCAACAACGGAGAACGCAGATGCCGAAAACTCTATTATTGGAAGCGGGTTTCATGGCCTTGCCGACCGAACTGTTCGGCAGTCGATTACCCGATTTCAAAGAAGTGGTTTCCCAGGTTTTGCAACAGGAAAAATTTGAGTTTTCCCGAATCAAGGTTTGGATCAGCTCACATCGCATCGGTGTTGTAATCGAAGGACTGGCTGATGTTCAGACTTCCTGCGTAAAAGATGTCAGGGGGCCAAAAGCCTCGGCTGCTTATGATCTTAACAATCTGCCGACTCCTGCTGCGACAGGTTTTGCGGCCGCTCAGGGCCTGGAAATGAAAGGCCTTGCCATTCGTGAAGTGGATGGTGAGAGATTTCTTTTTGCCCGGAAAATGACCCAGGGGCTGCCCCTCGAAAAATGCCTGAACCGGGTTTGCACAGGCGTTTTCCAGGCCTTTCCGTTCAGCTGTCAACCATGGTCTGAAAAAAGTGTTTTTCCGCAGCCGCTGATCAGTCTTTGTGCCATAATCGACGACCGTCTGATTGATTTTGATATCGACGGAGTTAAAGCCCGGTCCCAGGTAATTGTTTTCAATGGCCTGCGCAAAAGTTTCATGCCAATTGAACATGCGGCCAATTATCCGTTTTTGATGAAACAGCTCGGTCTGATGAATGAAATCACGGAAAAGCGGAAAAATTACGATGCCCGCATCAGGTCAATCCTTCCAGAGGGGCATCTCATCCGGGATCCCGGTGGAAAAGTCGCCGAAGCGAGCCTGTTTTTCGAAAATTCGCATCCTCTGCTGGTAAGATATGAGAAAAAATTCCTGGAAATGCCGGAAGTTATTCTGAACAAGGTTATATCTGGATATTTCGGTTATCTGGTCTGCGAAGATGCCCTGGGAAAGGTGCTTCCGGCGGCAGTTGCCCTTACTCAGTCGCTCGCACCGATAAACGATGAAGTTGAAGTAAGATCGGGGGTTCTCAACCACCAGCTTGAAAAAATATGGCAGGTATGGAACCGTGACGTGCACAGCCTGCCCGGGCGTATTGAAAAAATTGCTGAACAGATCACCGACCAGGGGCAGTTGAAGAATGAGTTATTCTGTGATTGCAGTCTTGCCGGAATTTCTGAGGGTCTTTGTGACCTGCTGGAATTTGCGGAAGAGAAAAAGCTGGTTGCTGCGGTCGTCACTCTTATCGAGGAAGGGGAGAAAACCGAAATAGGTCGTCTGCTTCAGGGCACCGGATTTTCGGTGATATTCAACCGGCTCAGGGGAGTAGATGCTTTTAAGCCCTATCTCGACTGCCTTAAGGAAGTCTGCCAGTTCTTTGAGGATCGAATTCCAGCCCCGGAAATGAATGCCGCCAAAATCGTTTCGCTGGCAGTTCTGATGCAGGGGCACGTTAATCATGTGCGCTGCTTTGACTGCAGCCCCGAGAGGGTTCTGAATTTCATTTTTCGCGCCGGTCTTCGTTTCGATCTCTTTGCAGCCTTCAATGTGGTTTTTCACGGCTTTCGATTCGAACGCCGGCTTTGGATAGAAACAGCTTTGCGAATTTTGGGCCGTGAAGCCCAATTGCCCGTTTCTCTGGAAAGTCTCTACGGTGCCGGGGAATTTGACCCCGCTTCTTTCCATGATGCCTTTCGCGAATGGAAAACCCGGCCGGTTGAAGATTTCGAAGTGTGCAGCAGCATGCTCTCCAGAATCCGTTCCAAGCTCAGCGGCATCGATCGCCGGGTGGATTCAGAACCAGAAAATGAGCTTGAAAAAGATATTTCCGCTAAACTTGATAAGCTTGAGAAAGTCCAGGGTGTGAATTATCCTGGCATTTTCCAGTTCTGCACTGAAGAGAAGGTCAATATTGAAGCCTGCCTGATGAATCTTCCGGCGGTACTCGACGACAACAGTGCCGAACTGCAGCCGAGAATTTGTCTGCTGCAGCGACTTTGTCGGCTTCTTTCACGGCTTCCGTTCATCAAAAAAGAAAAGAAAACCGAAAAAAGCTGATTTTGTGAAAATATTTTGTTTTTTTATCTGAGATTACAGTAAAATCGTAGCAACTTTGATAGGAGATTTTAAACATGGCTACTGAAGATCACAGCAACCCTCCTGACAGTCCTTCGGATGGCGATATTGCTCAATTCAACCCTGCCGAGAATTTTCCGCTTCTGCCGCTGAGAGACGTGGTGGTTTTTCCTTATATGGTCGTGCCTCTTTTCGTCGGCCGCAAAAAGTCTATCCGTGCAATAGAAGAAGCGATGCTGAAAAACCGCAAGATCGTTCTCTGTTCTCAAAAACAGGCTAAAACTGACGATCCAGAGGTTGAAGATCTTTATGAAACCGGAACCGTTGCCGAGATTCTCCAGCTCCTCAAGCTGCCCGACGGAATTTTGAAAATTCTTGTCGAGGGCACTACCCGAGTTCGCATTAGAAAATTCACGCGAATGGATGAGTATTTTGAAGTTGAAGCTGAGCGAATCGGCGTCGAAGATCGCAAAACAATCGAGCTTCAGGCGCTGATGCGCAATGTAATCACTCTGTTCGAGCAATACGTCAAGCTCAACAAGAAGATTCCCCTCGAAGTGATCATGGTTGCCAATAATGTTGAAGAGTCCGGCCGATTGGGCGATATCATCACCGCCCACCTGAATCTGAAGGTTGATGAAAAACAGGAAATTCTTGAAGCTTTCGCTCCCCGTGCCCGGCTTGAAAAGATCGCCGCCATTCTCAACCGTGAACTTGAGATCATGATGGTGGAAAAGAAGATTCGCGGCCAGGTGCGCAAGCAGATGGAGCAGATTCAGAAGGAATACTATCTGCGTGAGCAGATGAAAGCCATTCAGAAAGAACTTGGCGAAACTGATGAACGCACCGAAGAGCTTGAAGAGCTAAAGCAGGCGATAGCCAAGGCCGGTATGCCCGAAGAAGCCAGGGAAAAAGCTGAAAAAGAGCTGTCGAAGCTCAACAAAATGCCCCCTGGCTCAGCTGAAGCAACGGTTTCAAGAAACTACATCGACTGGCTGGTTTCTCTGCCCTGGAAAAAGCGGAGTAAAGATCGCATCGATATTGAAAAATGCCATGAAATTCTCGATGAAGATCATTATGGTCTCGATCGTGTGAAAGAGCGTATTCTTGAATATCTTGCCGTCTGTCGTCTGAAAAAGTCGATCAAGGGCCCGATTCTGTGCCTGATCGGCCCCCCGGGCGTCGGTAAAACTTCGCTTGGCAAGTCTATTGCCCGCTCACTGAACCGCAAGTTCTCAAGAATTTCACTTGGCGGCATGCGTGATGAAGCCGAAATTCGCGGTCACCGAAGAACTTACATCGGTGCAATGCCTGGCCGCATCATTCAAGCCTTGCGCGATACCGGAACCAACAACCCGGTTATTCTGCTCGATGAAATTGACAAAATGGGCATGGATTTCAGGGGTGACCCGAGTTCGGCGCTGCTTGAAGCTCTTGATCCTGAACAGAACTACACTTTTTCCGACCATTACGTTTCGACACCCTTCGACCTGTCGAAAGTGCTCTTTCTTACCACCGCCAACGTTCCCCACACAATTCCGGGGCCGTTGCGCGACCGCCTTGAAATCGTTTATCTGCCAGGCTACACCCAGGAAGAAAAAGTGCAGATTTCCCGCAAATATCTGGTTCCCAAGCAGAAAGAGGCCAACGGTATCGACAAGCACGATGTTGAATTCGATGATTCTTCAATTATCG
>JBMOKV010000623.1:0-5376 GCA_049325495.1 Candidatus Rifleibacteriota bacterium
CACACCTATGAAATTGCCAGCTTTGCCAAAAGTTTTTCAATGCTGGTTCACAGCGGCATAACCGTAACTTCATCGCTTGCCCTGATTCAACAGGCAGTAGATCGATATCAGATTAGTCAGGCACTGCTTCAGGCTAACGAGGATATAAAAACTGGCACCGGAATGGCGGCCAGCTTTGACCGGCAGATCCCATGGCTTCCTGAGCTCTTGAACCGCATGGTCGCTGTTGGTGAACGCAGTGGAAATTTACCTGAAATGCTCGATCACGTGGCCGATTTTTACGAGGAAGAATTCAACAACAAAATTGAAACCATTGCTTCGCTTATCGAGCCAATGCTCATTGTCTTTCTCGGTGTAGTTATTGGCGGAATCGTGGTTTCACTCTATCTGCCCATATTCGGCATGGCCAGACTTATTTCAAGGCGATAAAATGGAACTAAGGGATATAAAGCAGCTGATTTCCAGCAAAAAGCCTGCCCTGCTTGAACACGCGCTGCAGATCTGGGAAAAGGAGCTGGTAAAACACCATGAACTTCTTATTGAGATAATACAATCGGAAGTCGAATCGGTTATGGAACCTGCTCTGCAATCTGCCGCAGCTTATCACCCCGAAAAGTGCGCCAATGTCGTTGTCACGGTCATGGGGCATAAAAATTCAGTTTTTAGAAGGCTTGCAGTCCAGTCTGCCAGCCCGGCCATGGGAAAACCAGTAATAAATGCTTTAAAAGAAGTTTTAAAAAAGGAAAAAGATGTATTTGTTCTGGCAAGCGCAGTATCTGCAGCTGCTCGTCTAAGTCTTCCCGTTGAACTCATTGAACCATTTCTGGAGCATAAAGACATCAGATTAAGGGCGAACGCGGTAAAAGCCGCAGCCATTATCGGCAGACAGCGCCTTCGTGAGCTTCTGGAACCAAGATTGAAGGACTCTTCTCATCGGGTTCAAAATGAAGCTTTGAAAGGTCTTTCGCTCTTGATTCAAGAAACCGAGCTCGAAAAGCTGGTCATTAAAAGATTGGATTCTGAAGACGCGACAATCAGGGCCGCCACCGCCTTTCTGATCGGCGAACTGCCTCTTTCAAGACGCACCGGTCTTTTGATTGACGCCCTCAAAGACCAGGATGAAAAGGTAAAAATCTGTGTTATCAGGGCTTTGATAAGAGTTAATGACCCAATTGGGTTAAGAGCCATTACCGAGCTTTATTTGAAATTGAAAACCCTTGATTTTGCCAGAACAATAGCTCGAATTATTTCTCCAGCTATTGGCGAACGTCTTTTGAATGGCGCAGAAAATCTATTTCATCCGGCCGAAGCTGATTGCGATATCATCACCAAGGTGCTCATGGTTGCTGAAAATAGAAAGGACTGCGATTTGTTTTTACCCTGGATTCTTTCAGCAGTTAGAAAGTGCAGAGATACGGGTAGACTGATTGCGCTCAAACTTATCCTCCAGCAAATTGAATTTTTCAAACACGATGTTGAAAACCTTCTTGATCTGCCGGATTTTTCTACCGAAGAAACGTCGATGGTTCACCTTATTTATTGGAAAGCCGGCCGCACTCAGGGTCTGGAAGAAATTAAAAAAATGCTATATTCTGACAAACCTTCAGAAGTCAAAGCAGCCGTAGCTGTTCTTCGCCAGGAAAATTCGCTTTTCTCCCGCAATCTTTTAAAACAGGCGGCTTCGTCGGGAATAATCCTGGCCATGGATGAAGCAACTTATGTTAAAAATTTCGGCAACAAACCGATTGTGCTGCCCGAGATCTAATTTTTACCGTTTTAAAAACGCCTTAAAACAATCACTTGTGCTGAATTGGTCGCTTCGACCCCGTTTACGGGGCTCAGCGACCGCGAAAACACGGTTATTGAGCTTGTCGAAATAACCGTATTTGAGTTAAAAATTATGAACCTCAAGGATTACCAGTTGCGGTAAAGAATTCCGTTAAGGCCCTCGCCCGCAGCGTCGGGACAGCGAATATCGACGATCGGGGTATTATCAGACATTTTCTGCGAAGGTAAGGTAATCTCTTCCCAATGGTCATAGCTGCCATCGAGTGAGGTGCGACTGGCAATTTCCCATTTAACCGTTCCAAAAAGCGGATTCAAGGGTAATCGCCTTAAATAAAAACCACCCTTCAGGGGCACAGCGGTATTTAAAAGTTCATTTAAATCAAGGGGAAACCGTAGCTGATCCTGATGGAATTTATCCATTGCCGATCGCATCTCTAAAAGGGAAAGCCGCAGTCGGTCTTCTTTCTCGCGAACGCTGACAATTTCTGCGGTTTTAAAAGCTGTCAGTGAAACCAGCAAAATCAGCGCACTGACAATAACCACTTCAACCAGCGTAAAACCACGCATGATTAAAAAACAAACGAAATTACGTTGGCAGTTGTTGTATTGTCAGGTTTAAGATCTGCAGCGGCAATCGCTTTTCCGTCAAGTGCAGTAATTGAAGCATCAGTAATTGTAAGAGTGTAAGTCGTTCCCGCAGTCATATTTGCGGTTATTAAGCGAAACACGGTATTTGAAATTTTCTGGACTGAACTTGGATTGCCGATACCGTTGTTAATCGTAAAATCAGCTGCTGCAACTGTTGTTGTATTAACCATTCTACTGAAAGAAATCTCAACAATGTTTTGATTGATTGCCCGAGCCCCCGAAACGAAAAACACGGGTTTCCAGGTTACGAGAATATCGTCCCCGGCAGGCTCTCTGGCTGTGGCGGCAGTTGTAATTGTTCCATCGGGACCACCTGAAGTAACTGTTCCAGCAAGCGTTTCAAAACGATATTCAACACCCCACGGATCGTTTGGTCTCTGCTGGGTGGCAGTAACCCTGAAATCCTGAAGATATCTTCCCACCAAGAGCCTCAAATCATTTCCGGTAAAGGGAGTTCTTTCCATCTGATCATACATGGTCAATGCCTTTTTGAAGGTTTGCAGGTCAGTTTGGGCGGCGGTCAGTTTCGACTGGTTTACGTAATCCTGGTAAAAAGGCAGAGCAAGGGCGACGAGGGCAGCGAGAATGCCGACGACAACCAGAAGTTCAAGAAGGGTAAAACCTTTTTTATTTTGCTTCACGTCAAAGAATGCCAGAACCTGGCTTCCTTTCTTAATCCAGTCTCTTTTTTTTTCATAATTTTCTCGCGATTTCAGGATTATCTCTGCCTTATGCTATAAGACAATTCCTTAATCGGCTGATTTGTCAGATATTTTTAGCAGTTATCTGCAAAATTAGCTATTTTTTTAAAAAGAAATTATATTTAATGTATGGGAAAAAGAAATGGTTATGTCCTTTTAAGCCTGCTGCTTTTTTTTACGGTTCTGGCACTTTCATCGACCGTAACCGTTCTGCAGCAGGACACCAGGCTGAAAAGATACAGTGAAGAAGACCTGAAACATAATGTCGATTCAATTCGCCGTGGCATCGATCTTTATCGCTACAAATACAGCGTTACCAACCCCGATCCGGGCAAAATCACGGCTCTTGATAATCTTCTGCAGACTGGCCCGGCAAAAAATGTAGCCGAGTTACTTGCCGCAGAAAGCTTTATCAGGGCCAGAATCGCAACCGATACAATGAGCTGGAAACTGGTCAGCAATCTGGTAAAAAACCCCAGTTTCGAAATCGACAACGGAACCGATTTTGGCCCGATCGGAAGCTGGCGCGGCAATTTCAGTGCCGGCGATGGTGCGCCCGATGGATGGAAACTCACCACCACCGGCGCAGAACAATATGTAACACTGATAGAACCGACAACCTACATAATAAGTTTCTGGGCCAGAGGCACCACTTCGACCTCTGAGGCAAAAGTCAGGGTCTGGCATGATGCCGTTCCATGCGAGATTACGGCGCAAAACACGGAATGGAAAAGATATTACTCAAGCTTCACCATCAGCACGCCAAAAGATGTAAGAATCGAAATATCGCGATCCAGCGCAGTTAGTAACGATATCACCTACATTGACGGCCTGATGCTGGAAAAATGGGACCCGCCGCCAGGTTTGCCGATCGGCACCCCACCCTCGCCCTCAGCCTGGACCAAAACGGTCAATCTGGTGCCAAGCAGGTCTGATCAGGCACTGCAAAAGAACACCTTTCGCGATCTTATTCCTGCAACCGCTTCACCAGACGATCTATCATGGTGGTTTAACTGGTAAAGGGCTAAGGGGTCTGCAGCTTCAGAGATTTTCCTTCATTGGGGCTGCTGCTGTCAGAACGGTCGGTTCCGTATTTATTCTGCCCCTGATACTCATCGTAAACATCGACGGGGTAAACCTTGTCGTCACGGTCGCCCACCTGCACCTTGAAATCGGGGAAATAATCGATCGTCTGGGTTTTTACCGCACTGATATGATCTACCCCATCGACGAAATACATGCTTATCGTTTTGGTTCCGGCCCCGGGCGAAAGGCTCCAGGAAATCGATGCCGGATCGAGAACAGGATAAGACCAGATTGTCCAGTTGGTGCCGTCGTTGCTTACTGCCGCCGATTTAACTCCGCTCGGGTCGGTTATGGTAAGAGTGAGGAAAACGGTTGGCGATGCGGTTGAAGTTTCGCCAAGGTAAGCCAGGGGCTTTTTATTGATGAGAAACATCTGACCACCCGAATCTGCGGGAGCACTCAAATCGATTCTTATGCCATTGGATTGTGAGCCCCAGGTGCTGACCCGACCGGCGTTATCTTTGACCATGATTTTAGCCGTATAAGAAGAGTTGTCGGCCCCACTCGTAAAGAGATACGAGGTCGGCAGCGGCGATGCTCCAAGCCATGCATCAAAGGCAATATCGCTAAACGAAGAATCGCTGGCAATCAAAACCCTGATATCTGCTATTCCAGAAACCGAATCGGAATAACTGAAATTAAAATAGACATTTGAATCAGCTGAAACGGTATGGTCTATATCAGTGTTGCCCGCAATGTCATCAGTTGCGCCGGCAACCGGATCTGAAAGGTCGAGAGTGATTCCATCGGTTTTGAACAGGGCCGACCGGTTTCCGGCAACGTCTTCGAAGAATGCCTGAGCGTAATAGCGAACCCCATCATTGGCGGGGGCAGTATAAGTATATGCTCCGGTAGTGTTATTCAGCCAGAACGATTGAACTGGAACAACAAACATCGATTCGGTAGCGATCTGCAGATATACGTTGCTGACTCCTGAAAGGTCATCGGCAAGCGAAACGGGGGCAAAAGAAATAGAAACGTCACGCGACCATTGCTGGTCTGGGTCATTGTTCAAAGCGACGTTATCGGTGTAAGACGTGCAGCTCGGAGCGTTTGAATCCTGAATTGAGCTGAGAACTGCTGAGAATGAAGTTTCGTTGGCAACCGCATCGCGGGCCTTAACCCGGTAATAATAGGTCGTTCCATGAGCAAG
>JBMOKV010000624.1:0-5375 GCA_049325495.1 Candidatus Rifleibacteriota bacterium
ATCGGCATTATCAATCAACGAATCACCTCGACCAAAATCGAAATTGACGGGCAGGCTTACCTGGCAGCCTGTTTTCCCGGCATTAAAATCCGGGATGTTTTTATCGCCTGCCTTTACCCGGTTGCTAAAATCAACTCGAAAATCGAAATGATGCGGCACCAGATTTATTTTGGCATGTTTCTCATTCTTCTGGTCGCCATTTTAACCGGCCTGCTGCTTACCAGAACTTTTCTGCAGCCGGTCGGAGAATTAAACACAGGTTTGAACGCCCTGCGTAAAAGAGAAACAGAATTTCGCGTGAACATTGGGAATAATGATGAATTCGGCAGTCTTGGCGAAACTTTCAATCAGATGATGGTCGAAGTGAGTGAAATGCTGCTGGCCGGAGCAGTTCAGCAATGTCTGATTCCTACCGATCCGCCGCAGGTTGATGGCTATGAGCTTATTCTGCACAACCAGATGGCTACTGACGTCGGGGGTGATTATGCCGATGCTTTTGCTTTGCCCGACAACCGGTTTCTTCTGGTTCTGGGCGACGTTACCGGACACGGAGTCAGTTCGTCAATTCTCACGGCCATGGTTAAAGCCCTGATCTTCAGATTTTCCCAGCGGCCACAAGATCTCAGCCTGATCATGCGCGATCTCAGCCACATGATTTTCGACCTGCTGCATCATCGAAAGTTAATGACTTTCTGCGCCATTATCATCGAGCAGAACACGGGTAAATACATGCTGACCAATGCCGGGCACCCGTTTCCGATGATCTGCAACCCAGACGGCAGCACCCGGACAATCGAACACAATTCCCTGCCACTGGGAGTTTCCAAAAAAAGAAGTTCTTATCCGGCAACTTCAGGCACCATCGAATCTGGCGAAGTTCTTGTTCTTTATACCGATGGCATTGCAGAAGCCACCAATTCACAAGGTCAGATGTTCGGTTTTGACCGGGTCAGGAATATCGTCGGGGAAAACTGCCACAAAAGTGGCAAGGCGATTAAAGAAGAGCTGCTGAATCAGTTCTGGTCACATTATACCGAAAAGCATCTCGACGACGACCTGACGTTCATAATTCTCAAACGCCTGGCTGATCGCGCTTCAGAACGATGACGGTTAAATCGTCATCGGGTTCGCCCTCGCCCAGCCATTCATCGTAACTTTTGACCAGACCGGCAAGAATCTCATGAGCTGAATCATTGGCCATCAATTTAAGGTTTTCCTTGAACTTATCATAGCCATACATTTCGCCGGCAGGGTTTTTCACTTCGATCAGGCCATCTGTATAAAAAACAGCGGTATCACAATGAGAAATCTGATAATACTTCAGGTGAAGATTTCGCAGCTTTTTCATGGCACCAATGGGCAGATGAACAGAAGAAAACTCTTCTATTTCTCCAGCCCCGGAAACCTTGACGGGAAAATTATGCCCCGCATTGGCACAGCAAATCTCGCCGCTTTCACAGTGTAGAATTGCAGCGAAGAGGGTGATCATTTTGCGCGCGGGCGGAATTTTGAAATAGGTATGAATGGTCAAATTCAAGTCGGCGAAGAGCTCAACCAGAGGGCGTTGCTCTTTAAGACCCTGGTAAACGATCGCCTTAGCCATAGCCATAACCAGTGCAGAGCTGACGCCATGACCAGTAACATCACCGATCAACAGACAAACTCTCTCATCATCGAGCTTATGCAGATCGAAATAATCACCGCCAACATCTGATGCCATACGGTTTACGAAAGCAACCGAATAACCATTTATCGGCGGAAATTCAGATGGCAGAAGCGATTCCTGAACATCACGGGCCAGCTGCATTTCTTTCAGATCTTCAATCATATGATTGAAACTGACCGAAAGATCACCAAATTCGTCATTCTGACTGGTTTGAATTCGAAAATCAGCATCACGGCGCTTGATTGCCAGAACTCCTTCAGACAGATGGCGAATCGGCTCAAGAAAGGTATTCGAAAGAATGTTGCCGGTCAGCAATGCTACCAGCAGAAACGCCAGCATGCTCAATGAAAGAAGTTTTCTGATGCGTGAAAGATCTTCGTCTACAATCTTTTTGGGAAAAAATGTGAAAAAACTGTAGTCGCGGGCATATTTACCCTTCTGACCGGTTAACAGATAAGAGCGGCCGTTTATTTCTATTTCTGCGTCGAGGGGCTTGTCGGTAAATTTCAGACGCTCAGAAAACTTGATCAATTCAGGCTTTCTTACCGGTCTCGCCGGATACCATTCGCCACTGGCATTATGCAACGCAAGAGTGATATATGGAGCTTCATCGGGGCTTTTAAATATTTCTTTCAAACGAACATTTACCAGTCTTCTAACCAGAATTGAAGCAGATTGAACTGCAAAAATGTAAATTTTTTCGGCATCGAGATTGTCGATTATCTGCCAGAAAATCAACAGAGGAACCGGCCCGAACTGGTGTGGATGAATTTCTCCAGGGCGGTCGAAAAGAAAGAACATGCCACCTTCCGGAGCTTTAACCACCATGCTGATAATCGGGTCAACCGAATCTCCAAGATTGGTTCCCAGGGCGGTATCGATACAAAACCTGCTGAACGCTTCTGAAACCTCGCGCATGCCCTCGAAAAACAACTCGTTTACCTGGTTAAAAGTAACCTTTCCATTTATATCCCGCACTTCAACCGTTACCAGCTCATTACTGGCAATCTTCGGCTTCAAAGCTTCCCTGATCTGGCGATGATCACCGGTGGCAATGACAGGCAACAGCTTTTTCATTTCCGGCTGATAGACTTCCCCTACCCGACTGAATGATTCGTCGAGCTTGAAAAGCCTCTGCCTCGAAGTGCTGGCGATTCTCGCAATCAAAGTCTGTTCGCGGTCAGAATGATACTGGTAACCGAGAAAAAGAAAACCCATCAAGGGCATAAAAATCGCGGTAACAAAAAGAACACTTAATTTAAACCTGATCGGCAGGCGCAGGTTGCGAAACTTCAGCGAAAGAACCAGCGCAATGGCAACCAGCGTAATCATCGAAAGAAAGAGGGCAAGATACATGTGCCGAAACCGGGTTTCAGAGTATTTCGCGGCAACTGCCACCCAGCCTTCCTGAAGTTTTCTACCGATCCACAGCACATCATTGACCAGATAAAACGACTGATTCATCAGGGCAAGCCTGGCTTTGATTTCCTGAGAATAATCTTCGGCAACCGGAAGTCTGCCAAAATCAATTCTATTTGAATCAGCAACTTCGGCAAAGGCATTCATGAAATCGTTACTTCGTTTTTTTTGAAGATCTATTCTGTATTTCAGTTCCGGAAGGTTCCAGAACACCATGATAATACCGGCCTTATCCGCAGTCCCGCTGCGGTTCCAATAAACAAAGCCTTTCTGGTGTTTAACCATGATCGGCAGCAGGCCATCTTTTTTCTCAAGCAGCTGCGCAACCTTGAATTCTTCGCCGAGCAAAGATTTTACCGGTTTACGGATCTTTTTGAAAAGCTCACTCTGTTTTTCAGAATCTGCCTGAATCAGTTCCCATAAACGCATCGACACGTATCTGGACCTGAGTTTCACCTGCTCGGGAGTCATCAGACGGCCGTCATTTCCAAACAAATAGATATCGAAATCGCAGGGAAAAAATTTCTGCAGACGTTCAATATAATTCTTGATCCGACCAGGTTCTTTTTGAGCATTTCTCAGACTTAGCCAGGCTCCACGGGCTATTCTTGCAAGAAAAATCTGGTTGTCAACATCGCAGGCAAACTGGGTAAGTCTGGTTTCGAGATCCTGTCGGGCCGCCGCAAAAGCCTGACGCTGGCTGAAATCAATTGCATTGATTCCCAGGACAAGGGTAATGATGGCAGGCAGCAGCACAAAAAGGGAAAAGGATGCGATCAATCCAGACAACCCGCCACGGTTGGCGTCGTCAGAATTAATCATGGTTGCCTGCCTGCCTCCGTTATTGTATCATTCATTCTTCTCTCAAGATTATTACTTTCCCGGTAAAAGGACAAGCCAAAGCAGATGGGATTTATCAAAAAACTTTACAACTGGGTTCTTTCATGGGCTGAAACCCCCTATGCAATTCCGGCACTTTTCCTGCTGGCTTTTGCCGAGTCGAGCTTTTTTCCCATTCCACCAGATGTTTTATTGATTGCCATGGCACTTGCCAGACCGGAAAGTTCTCTGTGGTATTCGACAATCTGCACCGCCGGTTCAGTCAGCGGGGCTTTGGGCGGTTACATTATCGGCTATGCTTTCTGGCAGGCGGTCGGCACCTATTTCTTTCTTTACGTGCCAGGCTTTACCGAAGAGCTTTTCAACAAGGTCTGCCAGTCTTACGAAGAAAACTCGGTTTTCATCATTTTTACAGCAGCATTCACCCCGATACCATACAAGGTATTCACCATCACTGCAGGGGTATCGAAAATTTCGCTGCTGCCATTCGTGGTCGCTTCCATTGTTGGTCGCGGTGCCCGTTTCTATCTGCTTGGCATTCTGTTTCGCAAATTTGGCCAGCAGGCCCGGGAATTTATCGAAAAATACTTCAACCTGCTTACCCTGCTGGTTGTAATAATCTATTTCCTGGCTTTCTATCTGGTTCCGATAATTTTCAAATAATTATTTGACATTGTCGTCAAGCCAGATCAGCCGGTAATTAATGAATGGCTGACCCATCGGGCCAAGGGTTATGCCTTTAACCTGCGGCTGCCGCAAAAGATGGGTGGTATAAAAGTAAAGAAACACCCACGGAGCCTCATCAACGATCAGTCTTTCGGCCTGACGGTAAAGCGCAACCCGTTTTTCGTTCTCGGTTTCAAAGCGGGCCTGGTCTAGCAATTTATCAAGCTCAGGATTATTGAGGCCGGGAAAATTGTAGCCATGGCCGATATTGCTCGAATGAAAAAGCGTGTATAGAAAGCTGTCGGGATCAGGGTAATCTACGGTCCAGCCCATGCGAAAAAAAGCGGCTTCGCCCGACTCGACCGACTGAAGATGCGGACCAAAATCAAGTTCACGAATGCGGCATTTAATGCCGATATCACCAAAATTGGCAAGAATGAATTCGCCGATTCGGGTGTGAATGACATCTTTGTTATACTGCAGTTCGATTTCGGGAAAGCCCTTTCCATCGGGAAAGCCTGCCTGAGCCAGAAGTTCGCGGGCTTTTGCCGGGTCATACACATAACCAGCCAGCTTTGGGTCAAAGCCAGTTATTCCAGGAGGCAGGACTCCATTGGCAATGCGTGCCCGGTCATTGAGAACCAGCTGTACGATAACCTGACGGTCGATGGCAAAATTAAGGGTCTGGCGCACCAGCTTACTGTCGAACGGGGGCTTTTTCAGATTCATCCCGAGATAGTTAGTGCCCCAACGGCTGGTTTCGAGCAACAGAGAGGCAAGCCCG
>JBMOKV010000625.1:0-5371 GCA_049325495.1 Candidatus Rifleibacteriota bacterium
TTTCTTCATTGTTTGCCTCCCAATTGGGTAATAAGATTATATTTGCATTCAAGGTAGATTGTCAAAGCATTGAAGTTAAGTTATGATCGATAAAGCTGCAGCATGATTCACGAAAGGATTGCCATTGAAAAAGAAGAACGTTTTTGCCGATCTCCATCTCCATTCTTCAGCTTCTGACGGGCTGCTCAGCCCTGCCGCGCTGGTTGACAGCTCGAATGATAAGGGGCTGAAGGTCATTGCGGTTACCGACCATGACACCGTTGACGGGGTTGAACCGGCAAGAATTCGCGGCAACGAAATTGGAATCAAAGTAATCGCGGGAATCGAGCTTTCGTGCGGCTGGGAAGGGCGGGATGCCTCTATTCATGTTCTTGGCCTGTTTATTGATGAAAAGGCCGCTTCTTTAACCGGCCTGCTCCAGGAACAAAAGGACTTCAGATATCGGCGCGCCCTGAAAATTCTCGATTTGCTTGAGAAAACCGGACTACAGGTTGAAGAGTTGCGACAACAGTTTCTTTCCACACCCGATCGCATACTTGGTCGTCCGCATATTGCCCGTTTTCTGCATGAAAAAGGGTATATAACAGATTTTCAACAGGCCTTTGATCGCTATCTTTCAAGGGGCTGCCCGGCCTATGTGCCGAAAGACCATGTTGACCCGGTAAAAGGAATCGAAGCCATAAAAAAAGCCGGTGGCATCGCAGTGATTGCGCACCCTGGCCTGATACCTGACTGGGACGTAGTCTGGCAGAAAATTGAAGGCCTGCCCTGGGATGGCATTGAAGCCTATTATTCAGAGCATACCAACAGTCAGACGAAAAAATTCTGTGAAATTACCGCCGAACGAGGCTGGGTAGCCAGCGGAGGCAGCGATTATCATGGCGATTATGGCAAGCACACCAACCGTCTTGGTCGTTATGGGCTTGAGCAGGCTCAATACGAAGAACTGCTGCAATGGTGCCATCAACATGGAATAGCTGGCTGATCAGCCTTTTAGCGGCAGAGTGATGGTAAAGGTCGTGCCTTTGTCAACCTGGCTGCTGACCGTTATGGTGCCTTTCAGCAGCTGAATGATTCGATAAGAAACCGCCAGACCCAGGCCGGTGCCGCGCCAGTCTCTTTTCGTGGTGAAAAAAGGGTCGAAAATCTGATCAATCTGGTCTTCGGGAATGCCGCAGCCCGTGTCACTTACCTTGATAACCACGCTGTGCGTGTTTTCCGGGCGGTCAAGTTCCACTTTTATCTGGCCAGCCCCGGTTATTGCCTGCGACGCGTTGAGCAGCAGGTTGATCATCATCTGCTGAAACTGGTTTTTGCTGCCCTCGATTACCGGTTTGAGGTCATCGGTCAGAAAATGAATTTCAATCTGATCGTTTTCCCGCTGATAACGCAACAGTTTCAGGGTCTCTTCAATGACCGGAACCAGCTCAAATGATCCGCCTTCGTAGCGCTCCTGTCGTGAGAAAACCCGTAGATCATCGATGATTCTGGAAATTCTGGTAATATTGCTTAAAATCAGCTCAAGAAGCTCGTCTTTTTTTGCATTGTCGATCGAGTCACGCTTGAGTATGTGAATCGCATTGGCGATGCCGGCCAGTGGATTGTTTATTTCGTGGGCGATGCCGGCGGTGAGTATACCAAGCGAATTGATTTTCTCGGCCCGCGAGATAATTTTTTCCATGTTGTATTTCTCGGTCACATCACGCATTACCACTTGGTACATCAGACTCTTGGCCGCCGGAATTTCAGAAGGTATGCCGCGAATTTCGAGATAGCTGGTATGCCCCTTCTGCAGGCTGATTGAAAATGTTCGGGTCACGATAATCCGACCCTCGCGAACTTTATCAAGCAGAGTAGCGATTTCCGAAAAAACCAGAGAGTTCGACCGCAAAGCATCGATTGAACAACCGATTTCAAGGCCTTCAAATTTGCCAGGCAAAATGCCTCTGAATCTTGAATTGGCGAACAGCAGCTTCATATCAGGCGAAAACAGAAGAATTCCATCGGGAGAGTGCTCGATCAACTGCCGGTAGCGACGTTCAGACAGTTCGAGGTCGCGGGCAAGCATATCGATGCGCAGATGCGCCTCGATACGCGCCAGCAATTCGCTGCTCGAAAAAGGTTTGACGATAAAATCATTGGCGCCCGCCTGGAAACCCTCAAGTTTCTCTTCGAGCGAGCCTTTGGCGGTGATGAAAATGATTCTGGTCGTCTGAGTTTCAGGATTAGACCTGATTCTACGACAGACTTCCAGCCCGTCGATTTTGGGCATCATGATGTCGAGCAGAACCAGGTTTGGCTTTTCCTGCCTGATCTTTTCAAGCCCCTCAAGCCCATCGTAAGCCTGCCTGACTTCATACCCCGACATCGCCAGCGTATCGTAAAGATAATCGCTGATATCGGGCTCATCTTCGATGATGAGTATTTTGTTGATCAGGTCACTTTCGGGGGCTGGGTGCATCATCATTTTCAGGCTCTGACGAAAAGGCTCAATAGTTCCATATGAAAGGTTCCGGGGAAAAGGTCAAACGAATAAATCTTTTCGAGCTGGTAACCCAGTGATCGAATGTATTTAGCATCGCGTCTGAATGTGGTCGGATTGCAGGAAAGATAAGTAATCATTCTTGGTTTAATGCCGGTCAGACCTTTCAAAACCCGCTGAGATAGCCCGGTTCTGGGGGGGTTGACGTGCAGGGCGGCAATGACACCTTTGGTTATCGGAGAATTGAAGATGGTTTCTGCTTTTCGGCAGAGAAATTTGATCTTTGAGTTGGTTCGGGTTTTCTGAAATGCCAGGGCATCCTGAAATGATGCCTGATTGCATTCGATACCATGAACTTCTTCAAACAGATTTTCAAGAAGGAAAGTCTGGGTGCCGCAACCGCAGTAAAGATCGATGAATTTTCCCTTGTGTGGCTGGGAATGATAAATCGACACAAGGGTGTGCAATATAGCTTCAGCACCTTCGATGTTGTTCTGAAAGAAAGAACCGGTTGAGACTCGCCAGTTTTTTTTCATGAAAGAGAAAAGAGGCTTTTCGCGCAGCAGGGTTTGATGGTTACCCATCGAAGACTGGGCTTCAAGCCGGCTTAGGCTTTCATTTTCGTCGAAAAAGGCCTGCATGGCTTTAAGATCGGTTTCTATTGGAGCTTCTTTCAGGTAAAAAACGCAGTGCTGCTGCGGCGGCAAGGTTCTGACGATATTGGCGAAAATCTCGAGCTGGTCAAGCATTTTCAGATTGTCGCGGCATTGAACAATGCAACCCTTCAGTGGCACCACTTCGTGAGAGCGGTATTTAAAATTGCCAAGAATAACCTGGTCGCCATTAATGGCGATTTTCAATTCCATCTTGTTGCGGTAATGCCTTGCCGGAAGCGGTTCCATCGGGTAAACCTGGGCTGGATTCAATGGTTTTAAAATAAAATTTAGAATTTCTTCTTTTTCCCGTAACTGGGCTTCCGTATTCAAATGCAGCCAGTGGCAGCCACCGCATTCTGGAAAATTGGGGCAGGGCGGGTTCTGGCGATCGCCTGATTTTTCTTCAATCTCGCAAAGTTCGGCGCGAAGATAATCGGTTTTTTCTTCTACAATATTGATTTTTGCCCGGTCTCCGGGTGCGGCGTAAGGTACGAAAACGACCTTGCCATCAAGATGAGTTAATGCGTCGATACCATAAGTCATTTTTTCAATTGCTAGAGTTTCCATTATATTCCCCTGGTAAAATTAAAAAGGGCGGCTGATTGAGATTTTTTCTGATCAGCCCTGAGTTGAAAAGCACAATTCTCTTCAACCCACAACAAAATAGCCTATTTCAGCGATTCATGTCAACTGCAATAATTGGCACATTCGGGTAAAAAAAGCCCTTTTGTCAGCGCCTGAATTGTGCTATAATGCCAACCGTATGTATTACTAGGGTTGTACCAATGTGTCAATACTTGGTTATACAACGTGAAACTAAGGAGATTTTCCAAATGTCTATCACTAAAGACGTAAAAACTCAGGTTATCGATGATTACAAGTTGTCTGATAAAGACACCGGCTCGCCCGAAGTTCAGGTCGCTATTCTCACCAAGAGAATCAACAACCTTTCGGCTCATTTTGAAGCTAACCCAAAAGATCACCATTCAAGACGCGGTCTGCTCAAAATGATCGGTGCCAGAAAGCGCCACCTTGCCTACCTCAAGCGCAAAGACAGCGAAAGATATCTCAGCCTGATTCAGAAACTCGGTCTGCGCCGCTAAGGGGAAGCAATGGAGAAAAATTTAGAAATAGTCGCGTGTGATTTACACAATCAGACAATAACATTCGAAACAGGCCTTCTTGCAAATCAGGCCGCCGGATCAGTAGTCGCCCGTTGTGGTGATTCTGTCGTTCTGGCTACTGTGGTTTGCAGCAAAGAAGCCAAAGATGGCTGCGATTTCCTGCCGCTGACCGTTGATTATTTTGAAAAATCCTATTCTGCCGGAAAAATCCCCGGTGGCTTTTTCAAACGCGAAGGTCGGCCCACAACCAAGGAAATACTGACCAGCCGCCTGATCGATCGCCCGCTGCGCCCGATGTTTCCCGAAAACTATCATAACGATGTTATGGTGGTAACCTACGTTCTTTCTTATGACAAGATCAACCAGGTCGACATCCTCGCAGTAAACGCATCGAGCTGTGCTCTGATGGTCTCTGAAATACCATTGGTCGCTGCCGTAAGTGCAGTTAGAGTCGGCAAGGTCGATGGCCAGCTGGTTCTCAATCCTTCAAGCTTTCAGCTTGAACGCAGCACCATCGACATGGTCGTAGCCGGAACTGAAGAAGCCATTACCATGGTTGAATCAGGCTCTGAAGAAGTTTCTGAAGAAGAACTTCTTGAAGCTCTGGCTTTTGCCCACGAAAACATCAAAAAACTTTCTGCTTCACAGAAAGAACTGGCCGCCCGTGCCGGTAAATCGAAATATCAGCCACCCGAACCGGAAAAAGAACCCGAAGTTGAACATCTGGTAAAGGTAACTTTGATGCCGGACATCAAAGCCGCTCTCAACACAGCAGATAAGGCTGAAAGAGTCGAAAAATTCAGACTGCTCAACATCAGGCTCGGCGAACTGGTTGATGAAAAGTTCGGTGATGACGCCGATTCTAAGGGTGACGCTGCTGCAAGAATTCTTGAAGCTACCATCTCTCAGGAAATGCGCCGCATGATTCTCGAAGAAAGCCGTCGTATCGATGGCCGCGGAATGAAAGATATCCGCCCGATTTCATGTGCCGTTGGATTTCTGCCGCGAACCCATGGTTCATCCCTGTTTACCCGTGGTCAGACCCAGTCCCTGGGTGTTGTAACCCTGGGCGCCAGCGGTGATTCACAGGTTATTGACGGTCTTGATGA
>JBMOKV010000626.1:0-5371 GCA_049325495.1 Candidatus Rifleibacteriota bacterium
AGGCTTCTCAAACCAGGCCGTTATCTGTAAGCGGCGTAAAAATATTTTCTGACTCCCTTTTCACTTCGCAGCTTTCAGAAAAAGCTGATTATGCGGCAACCGGAACCATTTATCTGGAATTTTCCGGCGTCGACGGCGCAAATCTAACCAGAGACTACGCAATAGCGTCAATTTCAAACGGGAATCTGGTTTATCTCACTGAAACGGCTTCAGCATCTGCTGTTTATCGCGGTTCATACAGTTTTACCAATTTGTCCGACCGTTTCAATCTTATCGTCCAATCGGTCAAAAGTCCTGCTGCCAGCGCAAGTCTGCTGATAACATATCCCAGCCTTTCTCCGACCTCTCCTGCCAGTGCATCTACCAATGTTTCAGTTGGAAGTAATATTGTTATTACCGCTGATGAACCTGTTGACAACGCCCAGATCAATGCCGCCAACGTGAAACTCATGCTCGGGGGCAGTCAGATAAGCTCTTCTCTTTCATATAACGCGGCGACAAGGCAAATAACCATAGACCCGGATCAGCCACTCACAGGGCAGCAGACTTATCAGGTTCAGGTCAGCAACCAGAAAGATCTCAGCGGTAATCCTCAGCTTTCGCCCCTGATTTTTAATTTCACCACTGAAGATAACATTCCCCCGACAATTACTTCGTTTTTTCCCGCACAAAACCAGACGGGAGTTACAATTGAACAGATTTTACAGGTAGATTTTTCCGAGAATATTTTACCCGCTTCCATCGGTCCGGCCACGGTCAAGCTGACCCGGGGCGGTATCAGTGCCAACTACAATCTAAATTTGAGTGGAAATAAGCTGACCATCGACCCGCAGGACAGCAGCGAAAATTATCTTCTTACGGCAACCAGTTATGTTCTCGAAATTGGCCCATCGGTTAAAGACCTGGCTGGAAACAGCCTGAGCAATGTTCCCGCCACCTTTACCCTGAACTTCTCAACTCAACCGACAATAACCGGGCCAACTACCATAAACAGTCTGACAATCTTCAAAGATGCCCTTTATCTCGAAGGCTGGTCACAGAATGAAAAGGTTCCTGCATCGGCAACCATATACATAAAAATGGTAGGCACCGATGGAGCAACGCAAACCCGGGATATTGCAACGGCTACCCTTAATCTTTCATGGGCAGGAATTCAAACAATCAGTTTAAATGAAACCGCATCGAATTCAACGGGCTTTTATCTTGGCCAGTTCAACCTTGGAAGCATTCCCATATTTGGGTTTCCCAATCCTCTGCCCCCGGTAAGTATCGGCAGCCTGACCTTTGCGTCGGAAATTGCGCCAGCTCAGGCAGCAACTCTGAGCCTGCGATTTCCGGACATTCTGCCATCGAGTACTCTGGTAAATTCAACCAACGGGCAGGTGGGGGCAGCGAACGCCACCAATGTCAGAATCGACACCAGCATTGTTACAACTTTCAACGATGCGTTACTGCAAGCCGGCAGCAGCACCAGCTTCAGCGTAGCTTCAGGTGGAACTGCGATTTCCGGCACTCGCCTGCTCTCGGCTGATGGCACCAGAATAACCTTTGTTCCCGCTTCAACCCTGCCTTTCTCAAGCCAGATAACCGTTTCAGGGGGGTATTCCGAAACGGGACTGAAATCAAAAATCGGCAACCCGCTCTATCGATCCTTCAGTTACAGTTTTACGACCCAGGCGAGCCAGACACAACCACTTGCAATAAATCGTCTTGATTTATTCAAGGCTGGTGATTATTCGGCTGTTTCAGCCTATGAAAGCAATTCAGACTTTCCTGGTTCCGGTATTGTTTATGTAGAAATTGCGGGAACTGATGGTTCATCAAATACGATCGATTCGACCCAGGCACAGATAAATACCGGAGGAAGCCTGACCCTGAATGAAACCTCAGCTTCAAGCGGGGTTTACAGAGGGCAATATTCATATAGTAATCTTTCCGATGGTACTGTTCTTAGAATTTCGTCAGCCCTTAATTCTGCAGCCAGTCAAACCCTGGTTCTGTCATATCCGGAACTTTCTCAGATTCAACCGGCCTCAGGTGCTGCCAATGTTTCTGTTTTCGGCAGCATTTTCATCAAATCGAGCGAATCACTGCAATCAGGTCTGGTGAATGCAGGCAACGTAAAGTTACTGAAAAATGGAATTTCCGAGGTAAGTTCGAACATCTCGTGGAACTCAGCTTTAAGCCAGATTGAAATTACCCCGACTGCGACTCTGGATTATTCAAGCAATTATTTGATTTCGGTCAACGGGCAAAAGGATCTGGTGGGCAATAACCAGAAAAATCAGTTTCTTGCCGCCTTTTCGACGCAGGCAACCTCGGTTGCCCCGACCATTGTAACCGGGATCAAAGTTTTTTCAGACAGTACTTTTACCACCCAAATTGCTGATAATTCCCTGGTCGCACCGGCAACCCAGATTTATATTGAAGTCACCGCAACAGATCAGTCAACAACCACGATTGACAGCACCAATATTCAGATGACTTCAAACCTGACCGCAGCAAGCTCGCAGTTGGCTCTGATTGAAACCGGCAATAACACAGGAATTTTTCGAGGTACAATTCAGCTGTTCAATGAAGAAAACGCAACGATTTCAATCACCTCTTTGACCAATCCCGGAATCTTTTCCAGGGTCAGAACTTTTGGATTGCCGACAATCACCAGCTTCCAGCCAGCATCAGGTTCAACAAGCATTTTTCTCGACACCAGATTTACCATTAAAACCAGCAAAGCGGTCGACAGCAGTACTCTAAGTACCACCTCGGTTATCATTTCCGATTCGACCGGCATAGCTTCTTTTCTGCCATCTCTGGCAAATTCAAATGAAATTCTCGTTTATTCACGACTGGCAAAGAATTCAAACGTAAATCTCAAAATAAGTTCTCTGCTCAAAGACAGCGATGGAATTTCATTTCCCTTAACCATTGCCGAATTCAAATCGGTCAACCCACAAATTTCATCATTGCGACTATACTCTGACGCAGGTTTAACCAGCCAGCTCGCCGATAACAGTCAGGTTGAAGCAAATCAGACAATCTGGGCCAGAATTGATGCGACCGATGCCCTGAATTTTTCCACTGAACAGCAGAATCTGCTTGTTTCACTGCCGACTTCTACCAGCACTGTTGCCCTCAGTGAAAGCAGTCCCGGAATTTTCACCGGTTCTTTCATAGTTCCAGCAGCCCCAGGCGAATCACTGGTCATGAACCCTGCCGAAAACATGGCAATAACAAGCCGGCTGCAAATTCTGCCCGACTTTGCCATTCTATCAGTTAACCCGGCCAGCGGTGCAGTTTCTGTGGCGGCGGATGTCTGGCCCAGCTGGTATTTCAGTCGCCCGGTCAATCCTGCCGACGCCACAACAGTGAATTTCAAATTAATCAAGATCTCTGATGGCAGTCTGGTTGCCGGAAAAGTTTCTCAGAGCCCAACCACCAGGCAGATTCGTTTCCAACCAGATAACATTCTTCAACTGCTCTCCGAATATGAAATGGTCGCTGATGCAGGAATACGAGATGAAAACAATAAATTACTCGGCACCACTTTTAGAACCAGATTCGTCTCACAACCCCCGCCACCACCGCCAACTGTCATAAGTTCATTTGAAAATTTCGAGGCCGATGATTATGCGACGGCAACCAGAGTTGTAGCGACCAATGGCACATTGTATCTCAAGATGGTTGCTAACGACGTTTCATTTTCTACTTACGAAAAAGCCAGAGTAAGAATCGATGCTTCAGATGGATCGATCGATGGTCAGGAACTGGTATTGGTCGAAGTTTCTCCACCTTCAGGCATTTTCACTCTGGCCCTACCGGTCGACCTTAAGCCTGGAACGGTTCTTACCCTGCAACCCCAGGTAGCCCCGGCAAGAGTCATAACCGTCACGGCTCATCCCAGAACTCTGTTAACGTCGGTTGACCCGGCATCAGGTTCAGCCAATCTGCTGCTGGACAGTGCTATCGCCCTGCGGTTCTCCCAGTCTCTGTTTGCAGCCTCGGTCGCATCCGGGGTAAAAATTGTTGCCGATCGTGATTACGCATTTACTTCGACGGTAGATTCAACCGGCCAGAATCTTATTCTTACCCCAACAACCGGCTTCGCAACCGGTGCAGCCCATTTGATAAAAATCGATACCAGCCTGAAAGACAGCAATGGCCTTTTTCTGCTGCCAACCAATATTGGCTTTTCAACCATTGGCGAAGATCTTGCTGGCTTTGAGCTCTACACCGGCCTGCCGCCACGGCAGGGGCAGCCCGTCAGCCAGACGGGCGAAGCGATAAATGGCGAAATCAGCATCATTGCCACCACTACCAATCTTTTTGCCAGCGGCAACGAAAAGCGCACCCTGGTGATTCAGGCCGCCACCCAGACTTTCAGCCTGCAACTCGAAGAAAGCGCAATTGCCGGAAGCTTCGCTGGAAATTTTCAGCCCCCGGCGGGAATTTCCCAGAGCGGGCTGGTTGCCAGCCTGAGCTTCGCAGGCAAGCCGACGATGACCTTTAACCTTGCGCCAACCCCGGAAATTCTTGAAACATTTCCTGCTTCAAATGCCCTTACAATAAGCGAAATGCCGGTAATCTCAGCAAGCTTTTCCAGAAAAATGGCTTTTGATGCTGGTCAGGTGCTGGTGGATTATCCAGGAGGGCAGGCCGGCACCATTCTACGATCAACAACAGATTCAACCGCTCTATATTGGGAACCGACAGTATCTTTGCCATTACAGGCAAGCTGCAGCATGATTTTTTCAGGGCTCACCGATTATCTTGGACAACCGATGCCGACCCGGGTAATTTCATTCTCTACCGGCGGCCTGCAGGGCATCAATCTTTATCGTGACGATGCTTTCAATTTGCGAATCGCTTCTGCGCAGATTGAATTGCCGATAGCCTATGCAGAAATAGCCGCCTCATCGCCGACCGGCCTTCAGGGGCGCACTTTCAATCTCATGGTAAGAAGCGGCACCCGGGCAACCGCCACCGTTTCATTGCCGCTGATTCCCTCATCTTCAGGCAGCGGGCGATTTCGCTGCCGTCTTGACTTTGAGCCGGTTAAGAATCTGCCGGGCTACAACGTGCCGCTATTGCCTGGTGAGTGGCTTGAATTATCGAGCCCGATTTTGACAACCGACCGCAAGGTTTATTATTACCGGTTTTCAGGAGCAGCGTCGCCCATTAAAATCCATCAGATAAGATTTTTTCAGGAAAAAGATTTTGCCCAGGAACTGCATGGAATTCTTCCTCTCGCGACCTTCTACCTGCAGGTTGAAGCCGATGACCTGAACTGGTTCACCACCGATGTTACCATGGTAAAAATCACTTCAGATGCAGATAAATCCGGTTTTACCATGCCTTTGATCGAGTCTGGCAC
>JBMOKV010000627.1:0-5369 GCA_049325495.1 Candidatus Rifleibacteriota bacterium
CTCGACAACTATGTTGCTGCCGGTTCAACCGTTCTTGTCGTCTCTACGGAAAAAAGCGCCGACCAGGTAATTGCCCAGCGCTGTCGTAATCTTAAACATCAGCGGGTCAGCTGCATGATGGCCGACACCACTGACCGCAGCGTTCTCGACGAGCTCGAAGTAACCAATTTCAAGCACATAATTATTCTTTCATATTCAGAAACCCTCGATCAACAACAGGCCGATTCCGTTTCTCTTATCACGCTTCTGCATCTTCGAGACATTACCCGCAAACTCGAATACCCCATGTCAATTGTCAGCGAAATGCTCGACCAGCGCAACCGCTCACTCGCCGAGGCTTCCCAGGCCGATGATTTCATTGTCAGCGAACATTTCATCAGCCTGGTGGTAACTCAGGTCTCCCAGGAAAAGAAACTTAACACGGTTTTTAAAGACCTTTTTGATGCCGATGGGTCGGAAATTTACCTGAAACTGGCCCGCGATTATGTCAAGCTTGAAACCCCGGTAAATTTTTACACTGTTCTTGAATCGGCACGGCGCAAAGGCGAAACCGCAATCGGCTATCATCTGAAATCCGTGCCCCAGACCCCTGAAAATCTATATGGCATAAAAATTAACCCGGAAAAGTCTCAGATGATCACATTCAAAGAATGGGATAGAATAATCGTTCTGGCCGAAGATTGAACGACAGATTTTCAGATCGGGTATTTTTTTCTTGCATACAGACCTACTTTTGCGTTATTCACTTAAAAAAGAAAACAAAATCAGATAATTTAGCAGCAAAATGGAAGAAAACAATTTTATCAAGGAATACCAGACCGAATATTTCGATCTGCTCGAAGAGTTTTTTGAAGTTTTCACCAACAAAACCGTTGATGAGTTTTCAACGGTAAGGGATATTTCAAAAAACATCCGGATGTTTTTCCTGGATCTGATGGACAATATTAAGGGCAATAAACAACGCCTGCAATATGTCGATATGCTTGAGCAGAAACTCAATGCCTTTTATGATAAACACCGGGAAAGAATTCTGGAAACAGCCGCCAATGTGGGTTCATACAAATTACTTCTTTGCGGCGGGCATGCCATAAATCTTCCTCAGTTCAATTCCATTCGCACTGCTTCGCTGTTTGCCGATGTCATTCTGATCCCAGACTCGATTCTTCCCTGGTTCGCCGAAGAAAAGAAAAATGAAAAATTCAAACTGGCCAACATTCTCAAAGAGGTTTTTTCCCTGCTGAAGCTCAGAGAACTGGCTGAAATAGATTATCAGACCCCGCAGATTCTGGTGATCCCCCTCCCGGAAGAAGTTTACGAGCCAGAAAGAGTGGTTAACCCAGTCACTCAGGCAAAATACGAAGTAATGGTCGCCGATTTTTTCCACACTTTTATCAGTCGAGAAATCTCTTCTTATGATGCCGCCATCGATTTTGCCGAAAAGCGCAGTGAAGAATTCCTCGAAAAGGCCGATCAATTCAAACTTTTCGTACCGCCCGGCAGAGATCCCGGCCTCGACCTCAATACTGCAATTAAAAAATTTAAAGAGGATATCAGGGAAAAGCGCAACAAGGCTGAAGCCGACACCATCTGTGCCATGTCAGATCAGCAGCTTGTGCTTGAAGGCATTTTGGAAAGCCTGTGGCCCCAGATCTACATGCTTGAAAATCTTGACCGTTTTCAATGCGCGCCGTTGTTACCTGTCGAAACTCAGGCCCACTATTCCTGGTTGTGCAATTATGCAAACATGGAAAAACTTGTAGATTCAGCCGTTCTAAGTTCAGAAACCAGTGCTTTTGCCCAGACTCTGAAAAACCACAAATTCACCATGGTTGCTGAATATTCAATGGAATCGCTGCTTGAGATCAAAAAGAGCAGCGCTTTTTCAAAATTGAAAGAAAAATTGATTATGGCTACCGGACGTCTTCACCGCAGCAAATTTTTTGAATTGAACAAAGTTTCCGGTGACAATCTTGCTGAAATTTATGAAACCCTCTTGGCTTTCGACAAAGAATTCAAGCCAATCAACGAAAAATTCAAAATGAATCTCACCGAAAAGAAGATTAAAGGGCCAGAAGAGCTTGAAATTTCTTTCAGCACCGCAATTGCCCCATTCATTCTGAACCGGCTGCCCTTCGGACCGGCAAAAAAGCTTTTCCTCATCAAAAAAGACGAGCTTAGAGAAAAACAGATTCCAGCCAGATCATTCCTTGGAATATCGACCCGAGCAGCCTGAAAATTCTTTTTTCCAGAAACCGGCTTCGATTGATTTACCCGCTTTTGCCTTACATTGAAAAACATGCGTGGATTTTCGCGAAGCTTGGTCGAAGCGCCGGTTAAACAAATGATGCCAGCGGATTTTAAACAATTTTTTTCAAAAAAAAACAGACCGTCAGATCAAATCTGACGGTCTGCTCGTTTAAGCAGTTAAGCTTATTCAGCCCATTCAGTTACCAGCAGAGCTGCCAGAGGATGAGTTTCATCGGCGGGCAGGAAAGTGCCTTTTACTTTGATGGTTTTGCCGGCAGCGGCTTCGAGGCCGTTGAAAGCTTCTTTGTTTTCTGAAGGCAGAAGTTTGTATGAAGTTTCGCCAACTTTCAGAACGATAGTGGCATATTTTTCACCCTTGGCTTCGTCAGCAGGAGTTACTTCTACAACGCCGGAAAATTCTACGGCATCGCCCTTCTGATGAGCGGGAGCTTCTACTGCGCCTTCAACGGGAGCAACAGTTGCATCAGGAGCCGGAGCGGCTGCTTCGTCAACTACGATTTCATCGGTCGCAGTTTCTTCAGTTGCTGCCGGAGCTGCATCCTGAGCAAAAACAGAAGCGCCAAAACCAAGTACTACTACCAGAACCAAAAACAATTTAAAAAGTTTATTCATTTTTCCCTCCAAATTTTTCGCGAACAATGCGAAATTATGGCGCCGATTATAAACCCGGAATTCAAAAACCCTTAATCTGCCTTACGTCAGAAAAGCCTGATTTTTATCGAAATTGGTCGTTTCCATGTTTTCTTTTTTTTCCGTATGCAATCTGGCAACTATTTTCTTCGATTTCAGCGCAGTTATGTACCCTTTGTCTAAAAAACCTCTTATCATTGTCCCAAAATTAACTTTTCAGATCGCGCCTGTGTACCCCTGTAAATATATTTTTCGTGATTCACATCAGTTTGTTGACCATCGATTTAAAAGTTGCTATTCTGAATCAAACCTGAGAGACCCGGAGAGAGTATGACCCAGATACGCGAAACGATTCGCAAGGCTTTGCTTGAACTGGTTGCCCGAAGAGACCCCACCGTCTTTCAGAACGCCGATGTTTTTCAAAAACAACTGCAGCAGATTGGTCAATGGCCCGATCTGCCGGAGATCTCAGCATTGAAGGCCGGCCTGATCGAACGCTTCCCCTGGGAACTCCAGAAAGACCCGGATCGCATCGTCAATGAAAAATCAGTCGTTACCCTGGCAGGCCTTCTGGCAAAAAAACACCGGATTGAAAACGAAACTGCTCTCTGGGCCGTAGAAACCTGGGGCCTCTCTTTGGGTTTGAAGGTAATCATGCCCGTAGAAAAGCCCAAAGAAGCACAAAGCAATACCCCTGCCCCCAAAAAAGACCCCGCCTTCGACGGGCCTGACTTTTCAAACACCAGACTTGGCGTTATTTTCGGTACCGATGAAGCGGGCCTTATAAGGGTTTATAAATCATGGTTCGGCAATGCCCCGCAAAATGAAACAGCCGGGCTGACTGCTACAACGGTTAAAATTGAAACCCCGAAATCCGTACCTCTTTTTTCCGCCGCCCCAAAACCGCGGCAGCCAAAGCCGACAACCAGCAAAAAGACCATACAGACACCCGCTAAGGGTCCGGCGATGGTAAAGCAGACCCAACCAGAACCGGCCAGGGCAAAACCCGCTGTGAATTCAACTTCACCCAGCCCCGCCGAACCGACTCAACCAATGAGTGAAGCCGACACTTTGCTTGCCCGTGCCAACACGCTTCTGCCCGGTGGCTCAGGCCGCCTGGATATCAGAGAAGCACTAGGTCTTCTTCAACTGGCAGTTAAAAAAGGCTCAATCCGTGCCAGAAGACGATTTGGCGAGATTTACCTCAAGGGAATCGGTGTCAATCCTAACCTTCCCAACGCTGCAAGCTGGTTCAAAACCGCCGCTGAACTCGGTGACGCCGAATCTCAATTTCAACTCGGAAGCCTGTTTCAATGTGGTGTCGGCGTTGAATATAATCTCGAAATGGCGCAGATCTGGCTGCAACGGGCCGCCGACCAGAACCACAAGGGAGCAGCAGAGCTGCTTAAACAAATTTCAGAGGGATAAAGCATGGAAAACCGGATAAATCAACCCGAAACCTGTGTTAATCAAACAGTTTTAATCTGGGCCGTAGTTGTGATCGTCGAAATTTTTATCATTGCATATCTTCTGCCCATGCCTTTTCTGATCCTGGCCGGTTTCATCATGTATGGCCCGATCAAGGCGGCAATGAACTGGCCCATTCCAACGGCCATCGAAAACGACGCCGACAAAAATGCCCAGAACAAACCCCAAAACGATTCGGCAAGCTAAAGGATTAACCGCCAATGGAAAAACTCGAATTTCTCGTTGCCACCGGCTTGTCTTTTTATTCTCCTGATTATGAATTCAAGCTTTCTGACCTGTTGCTCAACAAAATCTGGAATTTTCGGGTTCTACAGTCTCCCAATGGCCCGATAAGCCTGCAACTCGGAACCCAACCGATTAACAACGCCACCGGAAATGCCGGTGACATGGTAGACATTGGCGGACTTTCAATTAGATTCCAGGATGCCCTTGACGCTGCCATGGGAAAATGGCTCCCGCTGCCATATTCACGCCGCGACGCCAGTCAGGGCAACACTTCCCGCAGCGTCGACTGGGCCCGGGCATTTCTTTACCGCCCACCTTTGCAGACCGACGACAGCATGTTCCGCATGGTTCTTGCCGTTGACACCACGCTGAATTCAAACTCAGGATCAGACTCTCAGCGAAACGAAAATCGCGGAATCTTCCCCGAAGACATCGGGGTACCCCTCGAAGCGAACCCGGGCGCCCTCGCCTTCTGGCAGACACCAACCATGCTTACCTGGGTAAAAAATGTTCTCAAAAGCGTTCCCGCAGAAGGGGGCGAAAAAGTTCCGCCACACGCCGTCGCTCTCGCAGCGTTCATAACTCTCGCAGATGGGCTTCGTCAGGCGGAAGTGCTGCCAGAAATCACACTTCTGCAGCCCGAAGGCGAAGAAATCGGAGTAAATCTGATTCTCGATCTCGGCAACAGCCGCGCCTGCGGCATTCTCGTCGAGCAGACTCCCGGACAGCCAGTCAGTCTCGATGAATGCTGTAAACTT
>JBMOKV010000628.1:0-5336 GCA_049325495.1 Candidatus Rifleibacteriota bacterium
CTGGATTTCATTCGTAATTTCATTATATTCGACGCTGGTCAGAAAAAAGTGCCCAGACCTCATCAGTTTTTCGGCATAAAAGCGGCCCAGGAAAGAATAAAAGAGCAGGAAGGCGGGGTTATCTGGCATACCCAGGGTTCAGGAAAGAGTATTCTCATGGTTCTGCTCACCAAATGGCTGATGGAATACGACCATGACGCAAGAATTCTTGTTATTACCGATCGTGATGAACTCGATAAACAGATTGAAGGGGTAATGAGAAACGCCGGAGTTATCGGCGAAATGGACCCATCGCCACGCATTACTTCAAGATCCCAGTTTGTATCAATGCTCGGAGCGACCACGCCCAGGCTTTTATGCGCTTTGATACATAAGTTTGAACTCGATCTCAAAAGTGACCCACCACCGGTTTATGGGAACTTCTACATTTTTGTCGACGAGTGCCATAGAACTCAGGGCGGTGATATGAACAAGCAGATGAAGCGCTGGCTGAGTAATGCAATTTTTATCGGCTTTACCGGCACACCTCTGCTGAGAAAAGATAAGAAAACGACCCGCGATGTGTTCGGAACTTACATTCACACCTATAAATTCCACCAGGCTGTTGCTGATAAAGTCGTTCTCGATCTGAAATATGAAGCGCGATCCGTGCCTCAGCGCCTTACATCACAACAAGCGATTGATGCGTGGTTTCAGAATAAAACAAAAAATCTGAATAATTTTCAGAAAGCTGTTTTGCGAAAGCGCTGGGCAACGATGGAAGAACTCATGAGCGCTGGCGAGAGAAAGCAAAGAATTATCGCCAATATAATAGAAGATTTCGCTCTTAAACCGCGATTAAGCAATGATCGAGGAACAGCTATTCTTGTTGCGGCATCAATCTACGATGCCTGTCACTATTTCAAACTTTTTCAGAACACCAATTTCGGACAGTACTGCCGAATAATAACTTCTTTTGAGCCGAACCCGACCCTGATTTCGAAAGAACCTCCCGGCAGTGATGAACGCTACAAATTTGATACCTATGATGCTTTGCTTAAAAACGTTACAGCTAAGGCCGGTAAAAGCAAGGTTGAAACCTATGAAGAAGAGGCAAAGCGACAATTCAAAGATGAGCCGGTTAACTGCAAACTTCTGATAGTTGTAAGTAAGCTGCTGACCGGTTTTGATGCTCCATCATGTACTTATGTTTATCTCGACAATGAGTTGCGTGACCACACTCTTTTCCAGGCAATTTGCCGCACAAACCGCCTTGACGGTGATGACAAGGATTTCGGCTATATCGTTGATTACAAGGAGCTGTTCGGCAATGTCCAGCAGGCCATAGCCGTTTATAATTCAGATGAACTGGATACAGAACCTGGCGAGATCGCTGACGACAACAATGTGAAACTCAAAAACTGGCTGACTGAAGGCAAGAAACGGCTCGACAATGCAAGAGAAGCGATCAAATATCTTTGTGAGCCTGTTCCACAGCCGAAGGAGATCGAGCAATATCTGCATTATTTCTGTGGTGATCCGCAGAATCCCGATGCTCTTGGCGAAACAGAAACCTTGCGTATTTCTTTCTACAAGGCAGTTGCAGTATTCGTAAGAGCATTTTCTTCAATTTCCCGGGATTTGTCAGAAGCAGGTTACACTGACGCTGAAATAGTTGCTATTAACGATGAGATAAAGTTCTACTGTGATACTCGTGATGCCGTCAAAAAATATTCTGGTGAAGAACTCGATATCAAGCCTTATGAAGCGGATATGCGCCACCTGATCAATTCATATATTCAGGCTGATCAAACAGATCAACTTGGCCATCTTGAAAATTACTCTCTGGTAGAAATGATTATCGAAACGGGAATTCATGATGCAATTGCCAGAAAGCTTAATCAGAAGGGCAAGCTTTCGAAAAACGCAATAGCTGAGGGAATCATAAACAACATTCGCAAGAAGGTTATCAGAGACCGCCTTACGGACCCGAAGTTCTATGAAGAAATCTCAAAACTTCTCGACGACCTTATCAAGCAAAAGGTTACCGACACGAAATCTTATGAAGAGTTTCTTAAAAAGGCAGAAGAGATCGTGCAGAAAATGAACAAGAAGAATCAGGCAGCGGGTATGCCCTCTTCCCTTAAGGGGAATTCTCAGGCTATAGCCCTTTACAATAATCTCTGCAGTATTCCTTCGACCACTTACAGTTGCCCATCAGATGAAAACGACAGAGCAGACCTTGCACTGAAGATCGATTATGCAATGAAAGAAAGTGCTCCGGCTGGCTGGAAAGGTGATGATACAAGGGAAAAGCAGGTTCTTAATGCAATTTATCCTCTGTTGAACAAGGATAAAGATGCTACCATGGCGATATTCGATATTCTCAAGAATCAACCGGGTGAATAATGACTGATAATATCCAGATTGGTGAAATTGAAATTGCAGTGACCAGAAAGAACATCAAGAATGTTCACCTTTCCGTTCATCCGCCTGATGGTCGAGTAACCCTTACTGCGCCTGAAAACACAAGGCTTGAGGTGGCGCGGGCATATGCAATTTCAAAGCTCGCCTGGATAAGAAATCAGCAGGAGATGCTGAGAAACCAGGCCCGCGAAACACAGCGTTCTTTTGTTGAGCGTGAAAGCCATTACCTTTGGGGCAGACATCACCTGCTGACTGTTATCGAATCTGATGGTAAGCCTTATGTGACTCTAGATCACAAAAGAATAACTCTGCATGTAAGACCAGGTAGCGATGAAGTTAAAAAGGCTGCTGTTATGCACGAGTGGCACAAAAGCCTGTTGCATGAGTATGTACAGCAAATGATTAAAAAATGGGAGCCAAGGCTTAAAGTTAAAGTCTCAGCCTATTTTCTTCAGCGTATGAAAACAAAGTGGGGCAGCTGCAATCATGAGTCTGGCAATATCCGGCTGAACACCGAGCTGGTTAAAAAGCCCAAGGATCTTATTGAGTATGTGATCGTTCATGAAATGATTCACCTGATTCATCCAACTCATAGTGAGCAATTTCTTACTCTGCTGTCTGATCACTACCCTACCTGGCGCGAGGCAAGAGCCGAACTCAACGAACTGCCCCTCGCCGCTGAAACCTGGAAAGAGTAAAAAATTAGCATGAAAACCGGTATCTGCAAACTTTGTGATCAACATAAAGAGCTATGTAAATCCCACATCGTGCCCGAGTTTTGTTATGAAACCCTTTATAACGATAAACACAAGTTTATTCAGCTGAGCACAAATCCAGAGGCAAGAACAATTCCAAGACCAAAGGGGCTTTATGATCTTCTTCTGTGTAAGGATTGTGAAGCTAGAGTAAAGGTATTTGAAGACTATTTTAAAGAATTCATCAATGATGAATCACTGCCAATGGAAATGAAAGATGGTCTTTTCGAAACTCAAGGTGTTGATTCTGATAAGTTAAAACTATTCATTATTTCTGTTATCTGGAGATATCACGTCTCGCAATTCAATACGGATTTTGACCTGGGGCCATATGAAAAGACAATGAAAAATATGATCTGGAATTCAGACCCCGGCCCGTGGCATAAGTTTGGGTTTCTATGGATTCAAGGGGTGTCCTTACCTGATTCTTTTTCAAAATCAATACTTATGCCGGTAAACAAAAAAATAGAATCCCATCGAGTAGTTTTCATGGTCTTGCTAGGCGTATTCTGGGTTGTCTACACCTCAAAGCATGCCAGAGAGCATTGGATGGCAGAGCATTTCTGCAAAAATGGGACTTTAAAGGTGGTTCTGGACGATAAATTTTCGAGAGAATGGTTTTCTGAACTCGCTAATGATCTTAACAGACAAAAAAAAATGGATTTTAGCTTCGAAGAAAAAAATGGGGAGAATAGCAGAAGAAGAACTTGAATATGCTGTGATAAAAAGGCTTAGCGAGATGCTCAACAAGCGTAAGCGCTAAAATAAGTGGTTGCGGGGCTTAAAGTTTTTTTGAGAATCCGAGTAGCGTTTGTTCTCCTTTAATCGCTTCTAATGCTACCTTTGCTTAAAATTCCGAACTATGGTTTCTTCTCGATCGTCTGGTCATAAATCTGCTCCTTAATGACTTTATTTTACCGCAGATTTATCACTTAAGACCTTGACCAGTTTTTCAAGACCACCTCTCTTTTGGTAGGGTCACAATTTGTGACCTTAGAAGTTTACAGGTAAGTTCACTTTGATTTGAAGCCGATCTTCTTCTTTTTCAGTTCTTTGTCGATCAGGTCGAGAATAAAATCAATACTCTTACCCTGGGTTTTCACGGTTCTTTCGAGTTCTGACAGCCTGAGGTTTACCTCTCCATGAATTGCCGCAATAGCTCGAAGCTTTACAAAGGTCCGCATGATTTCAATATTTACCCTGACGGCAATCTGACTGTTTAAAACGCCGGATAACATTGCCAAACCCTGTTCTGTGAAGGCATAGGGCAGGTATTTTATATTATGACCGCGCTCGCTGTTCAAGGTGCCATTTTGGCGCCTTGATTCCTCTGCTTCTTCTTTGGTCAGTTCAAACATAAAATCATCTGGAAAACGGTCTATATTTCTTCTGACTGCACGCTTTAGCGCTTTGGTCTCGACCTGGTAAAGCTCAGCAAGGTCTGAATCAAGCATGACTTTCTGGCCACGTACGGTGTAGATACGTGTTTCAAGATTTGCTGGTATCAGGTCTTTCGTCATGCTGTCATGCTCCAATTGTTTGTTATACTATCGGTAATCCGGCACAAATTCAATTTGAAAATAGCCGCTTAAGAAAGTGTCTATTTTCACTTGACCATTCCAAAGCCTTAGGCAATTTTTTCGAGTGATTCCCGGACTTCTTTCCAGACAGATTTTAAATTCCCTACTAACGGCTTCAACTCATTCCAGTCGAGAAAAAATGAATATGAGTGTCTGAAGAAATGACGAAAACCAAGAAAATTTACCAGCTTTTCTCTGGTGGTATCTGATATTACAGCATTTCTAGACGTAGTTTTGTTTGAAATCTGAATTAACAAGTCTTTATGCCAATTGAAGCCTTGTGGCAAAATCCCGTCAACTTCTTTTGCAATGACTGAGAAAATGTTTTCAAGTCCATTATAAAAGGAGTGCAACACAGAGCCCAGTGCTGCTATTTCAACCTTGTTTGGTGCCTTTTGACTGCATATTTCGAGCAAATCAGAATAGGTGCCAATAAGGTTCTCAATTTGCTCAATTTCAAATTGAATTTTCAATTTTGTCTTTTCAGGCAACATGAAGCAGATGGCCCTTATTTAAAAGATGTTTTGAAAAAGCATTTTCGTGGTCGAGATTAACTAAATCTACTCGACAATCAAGTTCCAGTATAAGTTTGCCA
>JBMOKV010000629.1:0-5333 GCA_049325495.1 Candidatus Rifleibacteriota bacterium
GCCGCAGCGCCTGATCGACCTGATGACCGATGTTTTAAAAACCAACATTACGGTAGAGAATGAGAAGCTCAAACTTAAGGGGCCATCGCTGGCGAGAATCGTTGAAGTGAATGCGTTTCCGTTCAGAAATGAACAGGGGGGCATGCTGGGAACGGTTTTTTTCATCAAGGATGTTACCCAGATCAGCGCCATGGAAGAGCAGCTTAAAAGGGCAGATCGTCTTTCAGCTCTGGGGGTTCTGGCAGCGGGTATTGCCCATGAAATTCGCAATCCCCTGACCGGAATGAAGATGATCGTTCAGCTGCTTGAGAGTGAGTTCAGTAAGGATGATGCCCGTCGTGAGCCTCTGTGGATAATTCAGAAAGAAATTGACCGTCTGGAAGGGATAATCGGCAACCTGCTTGATTTTGCCCGGCCCACCAAGCCCAAGGCGATCGACGTAGATGTTGAAAAGGTGGTCGATGACTGTTTTCTGCTGGTAAAAAACCAGTTGAAAAAACAGGGAATCATTTACGAGAAGAAGTCTTGTGGCGCTTTTCCAAAGGTTACCGGTGATCCTGACCAGCTCAAGCAGGTTTTCATTAATATTATGACCAATGCAATTCAGGCTTTGGCTCGTGGTGGAAAACTTCTGGTGGTGATTGAGCATCGCGAAGACTCTATGATTGTTGGTTTCGAAGATAATGGTACCGGAATTCCCACCGATCGCCTGCAGGATATTTTCAACCCTTTCATGACGACAAAAGAAGACGGCACCGGCCTTGGCCTTTCGATGGCCCAGAGAATCGTTGAAGAGCATGGCGGCAAGATTGAAGTGCAAAGTAATCTGGGTGAAGGTTCGACCTTTTTCGTCCATCTTCCGGTGAAGGCAGAGGTTAACCGATAATATGCTGATCATCGGGGTTTCAGGACAAACGGGGGCGGGCAAGTCGACGCTCGCTCGAATGCTCTCTCAGGAGGGACTTGGCGAAAATCTTGAAGTCGATGCAATTGGCCACGAGCTGTTGAAAGACAAGAAAACGATTGATAAACTGGTTACCGTTTTTGGCGCGGAAATACTCGATGAGCAAGGTGAAATCTGCCGTCGCTCTCTGGGAAGAAAAGCTTTTGTCGATGATAGTTCAATTGAAAGTTTAAATTCTATCATGCATCCGGCAATGATAGAACGGGTAAAAAATTCGATTCAAAGTGCTCAAGAGCATGGTGCCGGATATCTGATTGTCAACGCAGCCCTGCTGTTTTCAATGGGCCTTGACCGTCTTTGCGACAGACTTGTTTACGTTGTTACTTCGCCGGAAATCAGGCTCAAAAGACTGGTCGCCTATCGCAACTGGAGCGAAGAAAGTGCAAGAGAAAGACTTTTCGCTCAGGATGAAATTCCGGAAGGTAGATCTGATATAATAATTGTCAATAATGATCGAACAGAGACCGAGCTTGCAGCAGAAGCCCATCGTCTGGCTCTGCTTCTGAAGGGAAAATGATGATGAAGATGGAAAAATGTCCGGCCGGTAGCCAGTGCAGTCTTGCCGAGCCTGATCTCGAAAAACAAATGCAGGAATATGCCAGTCTTGGCTCGATTCCCCATTGTTTTTTCCCTGAACTGTGTGAAAAGCACCTTTTTCTGGCTGCAGATGCTGATCTTTCCGGGGCTGATCTGCGTTTTTTCTGCACCTCTGAGGCATTTTACCGGCACAATCAAGCGGCCCGGGGGCATGTGCACATCAGTCTTGCCATGGTTTCTGCCACAAACCCAGACTGTAAGGCGAAAATTGGGTTCCAGACGGCGAACGGTCTGGTGCTTGACCTTGGCGAAGCCGAATCGAAAAAACTGCTTGAGCAGGCAAGATTTGCGATTAAACGCCTTGAATGCGACGAAGAAGACATCGAGATTGCTGCTGGCGAGCAGTTGATTTTTTCGACGCCTGACCCCATGCTGCCCCAGGCTTTTCTTGATTTTCTGGGTGAAAGCTTCAAAGGTCTTGCCCGCTCTGTTTATGTTTTCGAAACCACTTCTCAGGGATGCGCCAGCAACCTGGTGATCGCAGTCAGGCCAGCTGAAAACAAAGAGCAGGCAAGTCAGATGTCGATGATTATTGCACAGGGTGCCGATGAATTTCTTGCCGACCGTGACCAGATCGATTTTATGATCGTCGATGAAAATGAACGGGAGCTTATTGAACTGCTGGAATCAGTAAGCCCTCAGATTGTTGTCTGAACGGAAAGAAGCATGAAAGTTCTGATTGTCGAAGACGAAAGAATTACCCGTGACCAGCTTGCCCTTCTGCTGAAGGAATGGGGTTATGAAGTGCTTACCGCCGCTGATGGCAATGAAGCACTGGAAATTTTCAAAAACGAGCCGGTTCGCCTGGTTTTAACCGACATTCTTATGCCAGGAATCGATGGAATTGACCTTTGCAAGAGAATTCGCGGAATCAGGCGGGAGAATTATACCTACATTCTGGTAATTACCGGAATGAGTGACCAGAAAAGCCTTTTTGATGCCATGTTTGCCGGGGCCGACGATTTCATAGTCAAGCCCTGGCATAATTCTGAGGTCAGAGCCCGCCTGCGCACCGGTGAACGTATCATTCACCTTGAAGATGAGCTGAAAGAAAGAATCAAGAAGCTCGAAGAAGCCAACCAGATTATCAGACATGCGAATGAGCGCATGGTAAGAGAAGTCACCTTCATGAGCCGAATGCACAGCACGATGCTGCCCCCTGAAAACATGCAGTTTCCGGGGCTGCGCTGTGTCTGGAAACATCAGCCCCATTCGATGACAGCGGGTGATGGCATGAATTTTTTCCGGCTTGATGAAAAGCATTTTGCGGTGGTAATGGTTGATGTTTCGAACAGCGGCGATGCGGCGTCATTCCTTCTTGGCGCGCTGGCCCGCCGCCTGGTGCCTATCCCAGGGCAGCCTGGAATTCTTAAAATGCTTTCGCGGCAGGCTCCCGGTTACGAAATCATGGATCCAAAAAAGGTTGTCGGTCTTCTAAGTCAGGAATTCCCACTGGATCTTGATTCGGGGAAAAGCTTTTCGATTTTTTATGGGGTTTTCGATGTGGCAGATTCATCGCTGACCTATGCTTCAGCCGGTTTTACCCAGCCGCTGTTGCTGAAACGCAACGGGAAAATTATTGAAACCGAACCAGGAGAGCCTGCGATCGGCAGTAAAATCGGGGGCAATGCAAGTCAATTTAAAATTTCGCTTGAATCTGGCGACCGATTTCTGGCATTTTCACCAGGTCTTTCTCAACTGCGCGATGCGTCTGGGGAACCTTTTGGCTCAAGACGCCTGATCGAGCTGCTAAAACGCAGGTATTCTGCCGGTCTTGAGGATTTAACCGAGGAGTTCTTTCGGGCAGCCATGGGCTGGAACCCGGAAACCACTGCCGATGTTTCTTTGATACTCGTTGAATATTCAGGAGATTCGAACCATGGGGCATGAAGAACACGAAATTCTTGCCAGAGCCAGTTTGCGGGTGGCGGTAATTACTTTTACCGATACGCGTGACCAGAATACTGATAAATCGGGCTCGATTATTATCGATTTGCTGAAAAAGTCTGGTCATCAGATGGTTGATTACCGGATAATCAAAGAAAACCCGGATGAAATGAAGGCCGGCTTCGCTGAACTGCTTGCTCAGGATCAAATTCAGGCGATTATCTGTAATGGCGGTACGGGATTAAGCCGACGTGACAATACCATCGAGATTGTTCGCCCGCTTTTTGACAAAGAAATCGAGGGGTTTGGCGAGATTTTCCGTCTGGTTTCATATCAACAGATCGGTGCGGCAGCCATGCTCAGTCGGGCTGCAGCCGGGATCGCCCGTGGTCGTGTGATCATCTGCCTGCCAGGTTCGAGTGCGGCAGTCAGACTTGCACTTACCAGAATAGTTCTGCCCCAACTTTCTCACATGCACTGGGAAGCGAGCCGCTGAGCAAAAAAACACCCGGACTAGCCGGGTGTTTTGTGATTTTAAACAAACATTTAAAAAATGATCAGCTGAACCATCCCTTGATTGTGCCAAGCAGGCCTTCTTCGGCGCCTTCAATTTTTTCGCCGGTAATTGCGCTGATACACTGGATAAAATCCTTGCGATACTGGGACTGGGTGGTTGAATCGAAAACGGTTTTCTGTTCATTAACCAGATCTGATGAGTGCTTCCAGTCATCGTGCAGACTGAAGTCGAATTTGCGCTTCATCGCGGTTTCGATTTCCGGGCGCGGTTTGGCGAACTGGCTTTCTTCACGGTTCAGAATCAGTCTTATCTTTTCGCTCGGGTATTTGAGGGTTTCCATGACCTTCAGGCACATGTGCATGCTCTTGATGTGGTTCATTTCAGGGGCCATGATCAGGCAGATCAGGTCAGAAATGTCGAGCGAGTTGATGGTGAGATCCTGGAAGAGAGAGTGGGTGTCGATTATTATGAAATCGTAAACCGGTCTGGCAATTTTGATCAGCTTTCTGACATGGGTTGAATTCACGGTTTCAGACTGTTCAGGTTTGAACGGTGAAGGCAGCAGGTCAAAACCAATGGGGTGGGTGACCAGATACTTCTTCATGTTTTCAGCATCTTCAACATTGTCTTCGATCATTTCGGCAATGGTCTTCTTGGCTTTAAGGCCAAGAATGAAGGCCATATCGCCAAACTGCAGATCGAGGTCGATAAGCAGAACCTTTTTCTTGGCCAGTTTGGTTATGCCGGCAGCAAGATTCACGGCGAAAACGGTTTTTCCTGAGCCGCCTTTGGGGCTGAAAACAGTAATAACCTTGCCGGCCTTTTCTTCTTCTTTGGCACCGGCCCCTGCAGTTTCAGAGCGGAACCTCTTGGTGAGGGCGGTCATGATGCGCAGGGCGATGAAAGAATTGAGGCGCAGCAGCATATCGAAATTCAATTTATCGATTTCAAGCAGATTGCACTCGGTGGCTGTTTTAATGGTGGCATTGCGGGGCGCACCTTCGATCAGGGCCATTTCTCCAAAAAAGCTGCTTTCGTCATTATGGGAAATGGCGCCAACTTTCTTTTCGCCGCCGCCATCGTTTTTGTAAACCTCAACTGAGCCCTTTTTCAGCAGGTAAAAGGCGTCGCCCTTTTCCCCTTCTTTGAAAAGAATGGTGCCGGCCGGCAGGCTGCGTTCTTTTACGACCTCAGAGATCTTTTTAAGATCACTTTCTTCAAGACCGTTAAACAGTGGAATATTTTTGAGTATATCTATGATATAGACCACTTCCTCTCTTGGGAAATTTGGAATTAACTTGCTTTGTCAGACTCAGGAGCAGCCGGTTGGGCCGGCGTTTCTTTTTCGTTTTCGTCGCCAATACCCAT
>JBMOKV010000630.1:0-5324 GCA_049325495.1 Candidatus Rifleibacteriota bacterium
ATGATATCAAGCTCGGTTGGTGTTGCTGCAGGCTTTGCCATCAACGATTTCGTTAAAGACAGCCTGGTATTGGTCGGTGATATCGATACCGTTTATCAGAATTATCTTGATGATAAAGCCGGAGTCGATAAAACAACCACAACCGACAGCACTCGCACGAGAACCGATGCAAAAGTTTCTGCCACCGGGAAAATCGATGCCCAGGCCAAAAGCAGGGGCGGATTCATTGCCGCCGGCGTGGCAGGGGGCATTACCAAAAACGATGACAGCGGTGAAACCGGAGTAGTCGATAAAATTTCCGGCAAAATATCCGGTGCTGAAGATAAAGTGGTTGGCACCATCAATTCAATTTCAAATAAGTTTTCAAACATTACTTCTGAGCTTTCAAGTAAAACCAAGACCAGCAGCACTGGAACTCATACAAACCCGAGCATCAGCATTTCGGTTGCTGGCAGCGGTGGCCTTAATTTCATCGATACGACAACCAGAGTTGATGTAAGTGGTATGACCATCGATCTGGGCGGCACAGCTGGTTCGAATCTCAACGCCATAGCGGTCAACAACACAGATGTCATGGCGTTCGCCGGCACCGCCGGAATCATGTATCAGACCGCGAAAAAGGATACTTCCGGCAAGAGCGTCGGCATTGCTGGTGCAGTCGGTCTTAACGTTCTGAACAATACAACTGAAGCGGTTGTAAAAAACAGCACAATTTCCAATGCCGACGATCTTAATATTTTCGCAGTGAACGGAGGCACCGATGTGGCTGCCGCCCTGGGTCTGCAGGTTTCAAAAAATTCGGGCAATGCCGCTGGAGCCTATACCATGGGAGGCTCGGTTTCGATTAACAATATTGACAACAAAGTAAACGCCGAACTTAACAACACTAACGTTACTGGCAAAAGCACACTTAAAACCGATGTTAATGTCGCGGCATACGAAAGCGATTTGCAGATAACCGGCGGGGTGCAGATTACTCTGGGTCAGCAAAAAGGGGCATTTGGTGCGGCTGTAAATGTTTCAAAGATTAATAATGATGTTTCTGCAAAAATTAGCGGCGGCACTTTCAATCAGATCAATAATGTAGGTGTTTCGGCTCTACAGGCCATTGCCCAGATTAATGGCGCAGTGACTGCCGGTATCGTAACCGGCACCGACAGCAGCGTTTCGGTCATGGGCGCAATGATTTACAACGAAACCGACAATAACATGTCGGCAATCATTGATGGTGCCAACATTACCGCTTCTGGGAAAGTAGCGGCAAATGCTCAGGATTACCTGCTTGGCGAAGATACCACCGGGTTTGGGGCGATTCTTGACCGCGCCGATTCGGGGGAAAATTCGTTCATCGATACTGATGGCGGCGATTATTACGATGTCGATGCATCCAATGAAGCTGACGGCGAGCTTGATACGCCGCTGAAAGACCAGATCAAAAAAGGCTCGCTGATCGTTTCAGGCGCAATGGCGATTAGTGTTGCCGATACCGCAGTCGGTGCCGGTCTGTCGATCAACGACATCGATAATGATTTTAAAGCTGAAATTAAAAACAGCACCATAAATACCAGTGCGGGTACCGTTGAAACCAACGCAAAATCTGACACTTTCATGGTCAGTGCTGCCGGTGGTGTTGCGGTAAGCAAAAAGAACGCCGCTGCCGGTGGTTCGGTAATCTGGAACGATATAAGCTCTGAAGTGAACTCTGGTAGCACAAATTCTGTCATAACTGCCGGTAATTATCTCAGCAAAGCGGGCAACGATGCGAGAATAATCGGGGTGGCCGGTCAGGTGTCGGCCGGAAAAGGACCGGCAATCGGCCTCGCTTTCACTTACAACAAAGTCGTCAATAAATCGAACGCTTTCAGTTTTGCCACCAAAGTAAACGGCCCCGGTTATTCGGTCGCGGGATCGCAATTCCTGGTAAATGCAACCAACAACGGTGAAATAATGAATCTGGCTCTTGCTGTGCCGGTCAGTAACCAGGTTGGAATCGGCGGAGCGGTGGCAATCAATTTTATCGACAGTAATGCCAATGCTCTCATTGATAACAGCTACCTCGATGATGCCGGTGTCACCAAAACCGTTTCCGGAACTACCATCAGCAATTTCGAAAGCTTTTCTACCACAGCTGCGGAAAACTCAGAAATCAAGTCTATTGCCGGCACATTCGCATTCGGTGGTGAAGCGGCAATTGGCGGTGCGGTAGCCTATAACGAAATTAACGGCAGCACTCAGGCAACGGTGAAAAATGTTGCACTCGGCGGCAAAAATGTTATGATCAAAAGCTCAAATGACGCTGACATCTGGACTCTGGCGGCCGGTTGTGGCGGTGCAGGGGAAATTTCAGTTCAGGGTGCTGCAGCAACCAGCGAAATTTCTCGAACCATTTCTGCCGGCACCAGCAATGTTACAGAGAACAAAACCGATTCAAGTATCGATGTTCTGGCAGAAAGCTCGGGGGAAATAAACAGTAATGCCACCGTGGTCTCTATTGGTGCCAGCGCGGGCGTTGGTGCGGGGGTAGTGGTTAACCGCATGAGCGATGCAATAAGCTCATGGGTTACCGGTGGTGTACTCGGGGTTAAAGACCTTGAAGTAAGAGCAAAAGCCGCACAGACCATCAGAACTGTGGGAATAGCCGGTTCAGGTGGAGCTTATGCCGGAGTCTCAGGTTCAGTTGCCGTAAATCTGCTGAAGAACAATGTGAACTCATTCATTGACGGTAACGCGAATGTGGTGGCCGAAGATAATATTGGAGTGGTGGCGCAGAGTGACGAAACTCTGCTCAATTATTCGGGGACGGTTGCCGGAGGTGTCGTCGGTGTCGGCGCTGGAGTAAGTGTCAACGACATTCAGGGCAATACCAAAGCCTATGTTGAAAATGCAACAGTTCAGGCAAAGGGCTTGTCAGGATTTGTTTCTCTAAACCATGGAATTTCCAACGATCAAATGAATGATGGATTCATCGATGATCAAACCTTAAATGTCAAATATACGCTTGAAAAAGAGAGAACCGCGACATCCAAAAGAGGCCTGGTGGTTGATAGTTCGGCAACCCACACATTGAAATCATTTGTCGCCAACGCTGCTATTGGCGGGGTTTCAGTTGCCGGAACAGTCAATGTCAGCCGAATATCAGGCGAAACCAGTGCCAGGGTCTCCTCAAGCAAAATCAATAATGGTCTGACCGGTGGAGATGTGAACATTAATGCCGGTGATTATGCCAATCTGTCAGGATTTGTGGGCACCGTCAGCGGAGGTGGCGGAGGGATTGGTCTGACCTCAGATTCTGGAATAATCAGCCGAACTACTTCGGCAAAAATTGATGGCGCCAAGACTGGTTCAACCGCCAAAGATGTATCAGTAAAAGCCGAGTCGAAAGTCGGAGTTTCAGCTTTAGATGCCGGCATTGGTATAAGTGGCACTCACACGGTAGCCGGTACAGTTTCAATCAATGTTTTGAAAAGCAATACTGAAGCAATTGTGAACAATTCAAACATGGGTTTGAACAGTTTGTCGGTTAATGCAGATCACTGGGCAAAAACAAGTGTGGTTGATGGCACTCTGTCGGTAGCCGGTTTTGTCGGTGTCGGCGGTGCGGTTGGCATAAATGATGTAAAAGATAAAGTGAAAGCCGAAGTTACCGGCAGCAATATCGCCATGCGCACCAATGGCTCTGGAAAGTTTGAAGTGCAGGCGATCAATGATATTACCCTTAACTCAATTGGTGCCGCTGCGGCCGGCGGATTCGTCGGATTGGCCGGCAACGTGGGTCTGAATTTCATTGAAACTGATGTTATGGCAACGGTTAAGAATACGGTTATGACCAACCGGGCCACTGATGTTACTGTTAAAGCTGCCGACAGCCTGACCATTGACTCAAACCTTGGCACTGTGGCAGCTGGTGTTTTAGGCGCAGGCGTTTCAGCCGGAGTGAACATTCTTGATGGAAAAACATCAGCAATAGTTGATGGCAGCAAGCTTTATGCGGTCAATTCCATTAATGTAACCGCAGATGAAGCGAAAAATGTTACCCAGAATGCATTCACTGCCGCAGCAGGTGTGGGTGCTTTCGCAGGCAATGTTGTTTACATATCTTCTGGGAAGCTATTGCTTCAGAGCGATGAAGACGGAGCTTCGAATGCAAGAGATGCTGTAACCTCGGCAGAGAGTGTAAATTCTGGAAATATTGGCGAAACCAACGGTGCTTTGACCGATGCTGAAAAGCTTTCATTGAATGCCGACGGTGGCAAGCTTTCGCCATCTGCAACCGGCGGGGCGGCAACCGTTGCCTCGGTAGGAAAATTCGAATCAGCAAACGGGTCAACTCTTGATTCTCAAGGCACGGTTGATGTAAAGGCTTCTGAAAATTCTGATTTTTCTGTAATTGGTGGTTCTGGTTCCGTCGGCTTTGTTGCTGCTGGCGGCTCGGCATGTTTTATCGAGGTGAACAGAAATGTTGGCACCAAGCTTAACAGCGCAACAATCATATCTGGTAACGACACCAGTATTAAGGCAATTGCCGATGGTGAGACCGACCTGGAAATGTATCAGGGTTCACTTGCCTACCTTGGTGCAGGCACTGCAGCATACGGCAGAATCGGAAACTCCGGCAATGTTTTTGCTGAGCTTTCAAACAGCAATTTGACTTCGCAGGGCGATCTGCTGGTAAAATCACTTGATGAAACCTCATCAACAGCTGAATCCTATGGCTTGACCGCAGGAATAATCTCAGCCGGCGCTCTGATGACCCAGATTGATAATGACACTTCGGCAAAGGTCACCCTGAATGGGAATACCCTTACTTCGAACAGGTCTGGTGGTGCGGTAAAGATTGAAGCTGATCGAAACAATACCTTGACCGCCAAATCGGTGGGCGGAGCTTTGGGTATTCTGGCCGCAGGAACCGGCGTTGGTTCAACCATCGACGATGATGGAACCGCAGAAGTGATTTCTACGGGCGGAACCTGTAACTCGCAGGGCAAAATCTCCTTCGACGCAAACAGCAGGCCGGTAGCTACCTCTGAGGCAACCAGCGCTGCTTTGAGCGGACTGGTTTCGGCGGGCGTTTCCGTTGCAAAATCAGAGCTTTCGGGTACGGCTCAGGTTAAAGTTTCAGGCGTAAATACCTTCAACGCGCCTGAAGTTGAATTCAATGCCGGAATCGATGGCAAAAACAACCTGGTTGCCGAGGGTGTCAGCGGCGGTTTCCTGACCAGTTTCGGCTTCAATCTGAGCAAAGCGACCAACAAATCGGTGATAAATGTTCTGATCGGCGACAGCAAATACTCTAATGCCAATACCAAATTGACTTTGAAAGGTTC
>JBMOKV010000631.1:0-5305 GCA_049325495.1 Candidatus Rifleibacteriota bacterium
GATATTATTTTGATGTCTGTTCCCTTTACAGCTACCTTTACAGCAAGCCCGGCGACATTTTTCCTGATTTTGAATGGAGCCACATTGGTCGCCAGATTGCCGAATCGAAAGTCGGTTATCTTGAAAACGATTTCAATGGCATGCTTGGCTACTGGGCGGGCACCAGGCCCATTATCATCGACCGGCTCGCTCTTGGCGATCCGCTGCTAGCCAGACTTCCCATCACAAAAAATTCTGAATGGCGCATCGGTCACTTCAAGCGCGACGTTCCTGAAGAATATCGGCGCAGTATTGAAACAGGCCAGAACCAGTTTTCTGATGCTGGTCTCAAAGAGCTGTATGAGCTGATTTTTGTTGCCACCCGTGAAAAGGAACTGCTGACCCTAAAACGCCTTATTGCAATTCTTCGCTTGAATCTAAAGCTCTATCGGGTTTAAACTGTTAAAAAAGAATCTTGTCTGCAGCAGAGGTGCCCATGAAATATTCTCAGGAACTCATAGATGCAATGGCTGTTCTTACTGACCGCTACGGCATCACTCTGGTAGAAGTTCCCGACCGTTTTAAGGAAAAACTGGTGCAGATCATTGGCCCCAGGCATCAGGAAGAAGTCAATCACGCTTTCAAGGCCCTCGAAGCGGGTGCTTTGCGTCGCCTGCGCATCAGAGCGGCCCAGAAAATTGAGCCCGGTATGCTGGCCGAAACTAAAAAATGGCTTTCGGAAGTTGAAGGCTACCAGCCACAGGACGCTCTTGATGCACTTCATCTGTGGGTGCCGATTTTCAAGGTAAAAACCGATTCGAGCCTCGATGATCTTGATGAATATGATTTCATTACCCCTGAAGATCCGGTTGAATCTATCGATGATGTTACCGCAATCGTTGATTCTACAATGATTACGGCACCCTATGACGTAGAAATCGTGGTAAACCAGTTCGATACGACCACACCGGTGAAAGAACCGCAGATTCTTGAGTATGACGGCAAATTTTCTGATCAGTCTTTCGAAGAAGTTACTGATTTTTCAATTTCTGAGGCTGAAAGCGATCTGATAGACCATCTTGAAAGCTCACCCTCAGACCCGGGATATCAGGAATACAAAGACACTCATCCAAACAAAACGATTAAAAAACAGCAGAAGGCTAAAAAGCCTAAAGTGGTAGAACCTCTTGCAGACCCTGAAATGCCGCCGCCCTGGGAAAAAACGACGACCGAAGGCAATGTTGACGGTGCGTTCAAAGCCCTGCGCGACGGTAACCCGCAGCTGGCGTCGAGAATAATGATGGAACTTGCCCGCAACGGCGACACCAGAGCCCAGTTTCATCTGGGCGAGTTTTATCTTCAGGGAACCGGCATCGAAAAGAGTCTGGAAAAGGGAAAATACTGGCTGCGTAAAGCGGCCGGCCGGGGCTCGATTGCTGCCAAATCAAAGCTGGAAGAGCTTGAAAATGAAGATAATTCAGGCGGCTGCTGTGGCTGTGTTGTTGTATTCTTTGTTATTTACGTGGTAATTCAGTTTTTAAGCAGTCTGATCTGATTTCAGGCTGAATAAAGAAAGACCCAGCGTGGTTCAAGGCTGACGGTAATCTTTTTGCCTTCGAAAATTTCGAGCTTTCTGGCAGCCAGATCGTGAATATCAATTTCAAAAACCAGGTTTTTGTTTGAAATAATTTCTGCGATCAGGGTGTGATTGCGGCCGCGCCGGTAGAATTTCTTAACATTGGCATCAAAAAGATGAAATCCCGGTTTGTTTTCAAATCCTGGTCTGATTACAAAAACCGATTCTGATCTTATGCCGAAGAAAAGATCCTGGCCTGGCTTGAATCTTTTCTGGCTGCAATGGCAGGGAATGGTCATTTTTGTCTGCAAATCATACCAGTCGATTACCACATGATCGGGGTCAACTTCAACGGCTCGGGCCCGAAAAATGTTTTTCATACCCAGAAATTCCGCGGCTTGAGCGGTTTTAGGGTAATAGTACATCTGCTCGCGCGGGCCGGTCTGAATAATCTCGCCATTGATCATGATCGAAAGCTGGTCACCCAGAAAAAATGCCTCATCATGGTCATGAGTTACGATCAGGGTTGTGGTTTTGAATTCTTCAAGAAGCTCTTTGAGAAGGCGCCTGATGTCTTCACGCATTGTCTGGTCGATTGCAGAAAATGGTTCGTCAAGGGCAAGAAGCGATGGTCTGGTAGCCAATGCCCTTGCCAGCGCAACCCTTTGCTTTTCGCCACCGCTCAGATTGGCCGGCCACCGGTCGAAAAGGTGTCTGATTTTTAAAAAACCGGCAAGATGTTCGATCAGTTCTTGCGCTTCTTTACCGCCGTTCATGCGAAATTGCAAACCATAACCAATGTTTTGTGCAACTGTCATATTCGGGAAAAGACAGTTGTCCTGAGGTACATAAGCAATTTTTCGTTTGTGGGGCGGAAGGGTCGAAATGTCTGATTCGTTTGCCAGAACCTTACCGGATGTAATGTTGCGCATGCCTAGAAGGGTTTCAATCAAAAAAGTTTTGCCGGCTCCGGTAGGGCCAACGATTACGTGGCACTGGCCACTGTCGATTTTTAAATCGACATTTCGCAGAGTGAAAGTGCCGGCCTGGGCCGATATTTTTCTTAATTCAATCATAATTTTGTTTTAAAATAAAATTTAAAATTAGAATAACCGATATGCCCACTGCAAGAAGAATGAGAATAAGAATGGCCATTCCTTCAATATCCGCACTGCCGAGCCTTATGAAAATCGAAATTGGCAGAGTTTCACTTTTCATGGGCATTGCACCGGCAATCATTGCGGTTGCACCGAATTCACCAAGGCATTTTGCAAAACTGATACAGCCGGCGGCAATTATTCCACGGGCAGACATGGGTAAGGTAGTTGTGGTAAAAGCCTGAAGCGGAGTGGCACCAAGGCTGCAGGCAACTGCTTCAAACCGGGTGGAAATACCATCAAAGGTGCCCTTTACCATTCGCACGGTAAGCCCGGCAGTTGTTAAAAACTGGGCCAATACAATTCCGGAAAATTCAAAAACAAATGACCAGAGATTGGTCTGTAAAAGAATCCCGGCACGGGTATTGAAAAATATAAGCAGCATGGCTCCAAGAGCCACGGGGGTAAGAATCAACGGAACTTCGAGCAATGTGTCTACAATGGCTTTGCCACGAAATTCAAACCGGGAGAGGGCATAACCAGCAGGAATCGCCAGCGCCATTGCAATGAAAGTGGCCAAAAATGCAGCCTTAAGGCTGAGCATTGTAGAAAAAATCAGCCTTTCAGAGCTGAGAATGGTCAAAACTCTTGTCGGGTCGAGTGAAACGATTAAGCCGATCAGCAATGCCACATAGATAGCCAGAACCATAAAGGCTGAGGCAATTGTAAAAGTTCTTAGATTCATAAATTTATTTCAGCCAGTCGGCGGGAATCTTAAAAATTTCGCCGTTCACCGGTTTTTCGGCACCGACGTATTCGAAGGCCTGAGCAGGGCTGGTAAAATATTTGTAATTTTCAAAATATTTCAAGCCTTCGGGCGAGGTCATGAAATCAATGAAAGATTGTGCCAGTTCCGGCTTTTTTGCATAGCGGGTCACGGCAATTGTAAGATTGCTGATTCTGACGATTTCTTCGGGTTTCGGGGGCAGGGCCTGGATTTTTTCCGGTTTCCAGTTCTCGATGACGCTCCATGCGATTACCGCATCGACAGTATTCAGAATAAGGGCATTGGCCGTTTTTTCCACGTTCTGGCAATAAGCTACGATATTTTTTCTTAGAGCTGCTTTCTGGTCGGCGGTCAGGCATTTTTCAATCATTTCGACGCCGGCAACCCCAACTGCTACCGTTTCAGGCTGGGCCAGAGCTATTTTCAGGCCGGGTCGTGCAAGATCTGCCAGGCCTGTTATATTTTTCGGATTGCCCCTGGCGACGCAGACCGCTGGAACCAGATAAACGACCGGGCGCACGGTGTTTTCAACAATCAATCCCTCCTGAAGGGCCTTTTCAATGAAATCACTCGATGCTGGAAAATAAAGATCGCCTTTCTGGCCTAATTTAATCTGAGAAAGCAGCATTCCTGAGCTGCCGATGCTGAGTTCAACCTTTATTCCGGTTTTCTGGGTAAAGGCTCTGGCGATTTCTTCAATAACCGGAGCGGCGGCCGCGCCAGACATCAGCAGCAGAGAATCAGAAGCCTGAACGAAAGAGGTCGCCAAAAAACAAAACAACAAAATAAGAAAACTGGTTGAATTGCGCATCCTGAATCTCCGGTGTCTATTAAGTGCTACTTTACAATATCTCAGGCTGCAATTGCAAGAGGGGGGTTAGAATCGCTTTTAAGTGCGGGTCAGGGTATTTTTATGCGGCGGCTGGCCACGATAATACCACCAGCTCTGACGACCAGTGAAACCTTGTCACCGGCGGTGGCTTTTATTTTGCAGGGAACCAGCGCACCATCGCGAATTTCACATTTTACATAGGTCTTATTGATCTGAATAAAAGCGGGGCCGTTGAATCTTATGGCACCGATATCTTTCCATTCCGGGTCGTTGTCGGCCTGGTGGACCAGTTCGCCCTTTGCGATAAATTCGCCGTCACCGGCAGAATTCAGAGAAAAATCGACTTTGAATGAGGGCAAAAAGGCGGGAATAAGTCGGGCGCAGTTGAAAACCGCCAGTGGAACTAGAACTCGGGCCTGGCTTTCGGCCATGGCAGGCATAACATTGTAATGGGGGTTTTTGCGACCATAGCGGTCATTGTCGTTCAAAACCTTTGAAAATGGCGAACCGGTCTCTTTGGCAAGGGGTACCCAGCCAACCGTTTCAAACCAGGCAAAATAGATGCCTTTTTCGTGGCGCAGTTTCGAAAGCTGAGGGGCAGGGTGGGGGCGTTTGCCGTTGCGGGGGAATTTCCAGGTTTCATAATCAAAAATGGTGTCATTGCTGAAGAAATGGGCATTGGTAAAGGCAGAAAGCTTTTTCATCAGCTCAGGTGGCTCAAGGTTTTCTTCAATTTCGAATTCCGGAACGGGTTTGAAATCGGCATTTTTATGCCGTTCCCCCATAATTTTGCGGATCATTTTTTCTTTAACATTCATTTCTATGGGTTCAAAAAGCGAATGGCTGTCGGCTCTGGTGTGAGCGGGTTGAGCCATGTCGGCCATCAGATGCATGGTTTCGCCAAGGGCTCTGAAGGCTTTGCCGAACATCTGGCTTCGATTGAGTTTGCCAAAAGCAGCCGTATCGTTTTCCATGGCCGCTTTATATGCCAGCTTGCCCTGCAGCCAGTTATGATCATTTTCTTCGTGTTCAAA
>JBMOKV010000632.1:0-5290 GCA_049325495.1 Candidatus Rifleibacteriota bacterium
GCAGTTTTTGAAGCCAATCCTGATCTGATTCGTAAAGCCTTTGAAGGATAGAAAAATGAAAAATAAAAAACAAAAGCAAGGCGAAAAACCAGACGAAAAGCTGGATAACGTAGGGTTGGAGCCAAAAGATGGTTCTGAAACCGGGATTATGGCTGAAAAAACTTCTGCTGAAAATGAAGCAGTCGAGGCAGCACAGGAAAGTAATTCAAACGAACAACCAGAAATTCAAAAATCCCGGTTCTGGGGTTTAATCACAAGCATCTGGAAAGGTCTTATTTTTCGCCAGTTTTTTCAGAAGATTTTTACTCTGCTTTTTGCAGTGGCTGTGTTTGGAGCTTTTTATTTTTACCTTAACACCCACAGACCAATCATGACATACATGGGAATCATGCTGCTGATGGTTATTGTTTACGCCGAAATTCTCATCATCAGAGATCATCTGTGGGTCATTGAGGGGAGCATGCGCGAATCAAGAAAATGGCGTGATGTTTTCTTCAACCAGACCAACCTTAGACGCCAGAGAATCAGAAAAATTCTGGTTATGCTCTTCGCTCTGGGGATTTTTTCATATGTTTATATGAAATCGATTACGAGTTACCCGGGTAATTCTCCGGTTCTGTCCTTCTTTGGGATTATCCTTATGATTACAATTCTCTATTATGAAATTCTTACAATTAGAGATGAAGTATTCATTATGCTGCAATCCATTCAGGCAAGCCAGATTGAGATTGAAAAGAAAACAGAAAGCCAGCACGAAAAGTTTCTTAAAGAAAATGAAGCAAAATCTGATGCCGAAAAGGTTTCCTGACTTGAAGAAATTCGCCCTGTCTTTTCTTTTTTTCATATTAATTTCATCTTATTCTGCTGCATTGGCCCAGAATAATATCGTTGCTTCCGGAAGCTTCTTTTTCAAGCCACTGAAAATGCATCGCTTTGAAGCACTGGCTTCTGAAAGCATTCTGCTTGGCCCTGGCACAATTTCAGTTCTTCCCGATACAATTTTTCCGCTTGCAACTTCCTCTCGCCTGATCATCGGGAGCACCAGCATCGTGCTTTACCCGGGCGCGGTCATGAAAATCGATGCTGGCCTTTTCCAGCCGCTGGCCGGAAGATTTTTTATCAACAATGAAAATGAGGCGTCAGATCATGTTTCGTTTGGCAATCAACGGTTTCTTGCCAGGTTTTATACCGGCGAATACCTGCTTGAGATAACCCCTCGCAACACGGTTTGGATCGCCATGCGTAAATCCGGCGAAGGCTGGGTGAAAGATTTTGAGCGACGAATTGTTGAATTTCAGCCTGGCACTGAGGTAGAGATTCCGCCTTTTTCATCGACCGTTGTCAAAGAAATTATCAGCTCAAGATGGGAAAAGGCTCCCGAAGGCGCCGTGGTAAGAGATGTTGCTGCAGTTTTTTCAAAGACTCTACCTGAAGATGAATCCGCCTCTGAAACAGCTAAGATCGCTTCAGATACTGAAAACGTCGAAGACGATGAAGATTCAGGTGATGCAGATGATGCGGGTGAAGAAACGGAAATCGCTTCTGAAGCTCAGGAGATAACCGGGTCCGCGCCAGCCTCGGATTCAATGCCCCTGGATTAAATTTTTTCAGTCAATCGAAATCATTTCGCCTATGCCCAATCTTTGCCGATTAACTGATTAATATCAAATTGAGGTTAATCAAATGATCTTCTTCTGGGTGCTGATGCTGGTCACCCTTTTCGTTCTGGCAAAGGAGGCTCACAGTGGCTAAAAAACTCTTTCTGTTTCTTCTTGTAACCTTGTTCTGGACCTTTACTCTTACCGGTTGCAGCGCTGTTTAAATTCTTCCTAAAAGCAAAAACGGTTTTCGTCAGGCTGACCTGCGAAAACCGTTTTTTTCTTACTTTAGTAACCCTTGCCGCCATCCTTTTCGTTGCGGACAATAGCTACCGATGCGCTGGCACCGATACGTGTCGCGCCCATCTGAATCATGCGCTGGGCCGTTTCATTGTCTCTGATTCCACCGCTTGCTTTCACGCCCATGTTGGGTCCTACGGTCTGACGCATCAGGCAGATATCTTCGAGGGTTGCGCCACCGGTGCTGAAACCCGTCGAGGTTTTTACAAAATCCGCTCCGGCGAGTTTGGACAGCTCACAGGCTCTGACCTTTTCTTCGTCATTGAGCAGCGAAGTTTCAAAAATGACCTTGACCGTATTGCCATTGGCCGCTTCAACTACCCTGGCAATATCATTTTTTACCAGCTCATAGTCTTTTGACTTGAGCGCTCCGACGTTGATTACCATGTCAATTTCAGTTGCACCATTTGCAACCGCATCGCGGGTTTCCATCGCCTTGACAAAGGTCGAGGTTGCACCAAGCGGGAATCCGATGACGGTGCAGACTTTTACCGGCGAACCGCGCAGCAGCTGAGCCGAAAGAGCAACGTTGGCCGGGTTGACACAAACTGAAGCGAAGCTGTTTTCTCTTGCTTCTTCACAGAGCTTGATGATCTCGTCTCTGGTGGCATTGGCCTTTAACAGCGTGTGGTCAATATATCTGGCCAGTTCGTGGCCTGGAATTGGGGCTTCAAGACCCTTTTCAATGCGGTTCGCACCAGCTTCGATAACTTCTTTTACTTTGTTGGCGCAGAAGGAAACGCAGCTTCCATAAGATTTTGAACAGCTTTCAGGAGTGCAGGAATCGGCGGTTTTGCCTGACGAAATTTTAACTGGAGCAGGAGCCGAAACGGTTGTAGCTTTTGAAGGCGTGCACGATGTGCAGCTGGCGCAATTTCCGGCAGCGCAACCAGAGCATTTATGCGAAGGGGTAACCTGCATGCCTGGCATTCTTTGAAAGGTTACACCCATTGATTCAAGCTCGCGTCTGAAACTGTCTATTTTTTTCGCAACGCCACCGGGAAAATAGCGGTTGGCATCGATTATCGATTCGTCAGCGATTGTCACTTTGACCCCGTCGATAAGCGCCTGAGTAAGAACTATGGTGGCAAAACTATCAGCCATCAGGTTGGCGGCCTTTGACAGGCTGTTGATCGACATTGCGGGAATAATCAGGTGATCAACCCCTTCCAGGGCTTTTTGTGGTGCGGAATTCTTCGAATGGATCAGCTGGTAGTTCCTGCCGAGACTTTCACCGCCAAAATTGTCGTAAACATATGAAGAAATGATAAGTTTGCCATTATTCGGAAGAATTGCCTTTACCTGGTCGAGAACCTGACTGATTACCTTGAAATTGGCGGTTAAAAGTACCGCTGATTTCGCGGTGACCGCGCTCGTACCACCGACCGGGTTCAGCCTTGGTGGCGGCGAATAGCTCGAACCACGGTTTGCTGATTCAGATTTTAGCTTCAACATTACTTCTCTGGCAATTTGTTCAACAATCGCTTCCATTTTTTACCTCCGGCCGCTTTCAGGCGGCATTGGCCTTGTCATATATTTTGCGTTCATCAGCATCTATGCTGTCGACAATCGCAATTATTGCGGCATCCGCTGGCGATTCGTCAGTGCCGAGCAGATCATTTACCGCGCTGCCTTCTTTCATGATCAGAACTAATTCTCCAATGTCGGAGCCCATGAAGTCTACAGCGAGAACCTCTGAGCCCTTGTTTTTCAATTCAAGATTTACCGGCTGTACCAGCAGCAGTGGGAGACTTGCATAAGAATCGTGTTTAATCGTCGATACGACCTTTTTAACAACTCTGCAGATATCCATGGTTCAGCCTTCTATACTGTCTATGATGCCGAGAATGGTTGCATCAGCCGGTGGGCGGGTTTTTATGAACGGAAAAGAGGCTTCAGATCCGCCGCAAAGAAAAACGGTTTCGCCATTACCTGCTCCGACCGAATCACAGGCAACAAAAGGTTTTCCCTTCGGGTTGCCGTTGCCGTCTATTTTCGTTACCAGCAGCAGCTTCAGACCTTTCAGCTGCGCATCCTTGCAGGTACAGACCGCTCTGCCGATTACCTTCCCAAGATACATTCATTCCTCACTCTAGGCTAGATATTCCCTGTGAATTTACCAGAAAAAAAGATGCCGTGCAACTTTAAATTGAAAATTACCGCGCCGCGAATTTTGTTGAATTACTTCGTTGTGCCTGATGCCCAACCTTGCTATAATCTCGCTCATTTAAACCATGAACAGGCGGCCAAATGAAAAGATATCAAAATATTTTCTGGGACTGGAACGGAACTCTGCTCGATGACGTCGATGAATGTATTGAAATAATCAACGTCAGTCTTGCAAATCGCAATCTGAAAACCCTCGATCGAAACCAGTATCTTGAAAAATTCCAGTTTCCCGTAAAAAAATATTACGAAGAAATCGGCTTCAATTTTTCTATTGAATCATTTGAAAAGGTTGGGCGTGAATATATCGATGCCTATGCCACCAGAATGTTCGAATGCTTCCTGCATGAGCCTGCCATTGAAATTCTGCAGAAATTCAATCGGGCAGGAAAAAAGCAGTATATTCTTTCAGCCCTTAACCATGCCGCTTTGCAAAAATGCATCGGCGAGTTTGGTCTGGGCCGGTTTTTCGAAGAAGTTCGGGGACTCGATGACCACTATGCCCACAGCAAAGTAGAGCTTGGGCGCACGCTGATGGCAGACCTTGGGATTGCATGCGGCTCGGCGGTTTTGATCGGCGATACCCTTCATGATTTCGAAGTGGCCCAGGATCTGGGAATAGATTGCATTCTCATCGCGGCGGGGCACAACTCAAGAAAACGTCTTGACCATTGTGACGCAAAAATTTTCGCCGACCTTCGCGAGTTTAACGCAAAGATCGGCGAAATTTTGTAAAGCTGATTAAATTAGGCGTACACGTCAATTCGGCTGCCGAGAGTTTTGGGGGCAGGGCGGGGTTTGCTCTCGATTGCCTGCTCGCGCTTTTCTTCCGGAGCCATTTTTGCGTATGATTTCGCTTCCCGGTTGGGCTGAACCGGCTCTGACGGTCTCGATCTCAGAACCGAAGTGTCTGCTATTTTTTCCATATGTCTGCCACCTGTTTCAATTCATTTTCACTATAAATATAAGCAAATATTGGCAATCTTGCAATATCAGAACGAATTTATTTGAGACCTGCGACAAAATGCCTGATCAGCCCTGCGGTCGAAGAATCGTGATGACTTAAATCAACTTTTTTCCCGGCCGCAAGCTCATTTTCTTCTTTCAAAATCGTTTTCGCCAGAACTTTGCCAAGTTCAACACCCCACTGATCAAAGCTGTTTATCCGCCAGATAATGCCCTGTACGAAGATTTTCATCTCATAAAGTGCGACCAGCCATCCAAGA
>JBMOKV010000633.1:0-5268 GCA_049325495.1 Candidatus Rifleibacteriota bacterium
TGGCGATCGGCAATGAACCAGGCGTTGTCGAAGCTGCGCTTCACCTCTTCAACGATCTCAGCCGATGAAATATTGCGGTTTACCGTGCCGCCGCCGTAAAAAATTTCATCGAGAAAAAGAAACTCATCTTTCTGCAGTCCAGAAAATACTTCAATGAGCTCATTGCGGGTAAAGCTGGTGGGACCGTAACCATGCGGCTGATAAACAATAAAACGTCGCTGTGAAGACTTGCGTGCGGTTCTGACTGCCGCTTCGATTTCTACGGGGTTGTGGGCAAAGTCATCGATTATCGTTATACCACAGACATTTCCAACCAGTTCAAAACGTCTTTTCATGCCAGGAAAAGCCTTAATCGCAGCGGCAATTTCTTCGAGGCCGATGCCGGCCCGGTGAGTGAGAATTATTGCTGCCAGGGCGTTGAGAACATTGTGCTCACCCGGCATTTTGATTTCAAATCGGGTATTAAAGAAGGTAAAAGAAGAGGTGCTGCTGCTGATTTTCACATCTTCAGCATAATAATCACATGCGCTGGTAAAGCCGTAGGTTTTTACTGAACTCTGGCAACGCCCGGCAATCTCGCGACAATTTGCGTCTTCACCGCATACCAGCCTGAACTCTGTGGTATTTTCAAGGAAATTTTTAAAAAGTGAGAACAATTCTTCAAGATCTTTGTGGTCTCTGGAAATGTTTGTAACCACTGATGCCCATGGTTGATACTTCACGATCGACCCGTCAGACTCGTCTGCTTCAATGATAAAATGTGGCCCTTTTCCCTCAAATGCGTTAGTGTCGAGTCCTGAAATTATGCCGCCAACCGCGCAGGATGGTTCAAGACCGCAGTATTTCCCGATCCAGGCAACCAGACCGGTTGTCGTGGTTTTACCCGCCGTTCCGCCGACCGCGATTCCCTTTTTGGCATTGAACATCATCGCCAGAAGATCTGAACGCATGATCTGTTCGAGGCCTAGATTTACCGCCGATATGACATCTGGAACCTGATCTTCAACAGCAGTTGATTTAACTATCTTGAATTCATGGGGTTTCAGGCCTGCATCTTTCATGAACGCCGCCGGGCCGGAACCGTCCTGTGGATAAATTTTCACGCCCATGGCGAGCAGACGCCTGCAGTAGTCTCCTTCAAGATTGCGATCAGACCCTGCAACTTTGAACCCAGCATTGTGAAGAATCTTTGCCAGTCCGCTCATTCCCATTCCGCCAATGCCGACGAAATATGCGTTCATTTCATGCCTCCAGAAAACATCGATAGCGGGAATTTCTTCCCGCTATACTTATCGTCAGAATGACGGTTTGAGCTTAATGTACGTTGTCGAACCGTTAAGGCTCGGTGGTAAAAGAATAATCCCGGCTTAAGGTTCTGGTTGAATCGAGACTGTAACGACTGGCAGCTATGCGGAAATGGTAGGTCGTTGCTGGCTGCAGTTCATAGAGCTGAATGCGATGCCGGGTTTTCAGTTCCGTATCGGCATAGCTAGAAGTGCCATAAAGCTCATTGGTGCCGTAATCTACATTGCCGTCTGATTCAATATCGGTTTCCCATTCGATGATGGCGGAGTTGCGATAAATCATCGGCACTGAAACCGAGGTAACCCTGGGCATGGGAATCAGATCTACATCGGTAACCGTAAGGGTGATATTGTTTTCTATAACCAGGTTGCGCTTAATTACCACCAGTTCGCCGCTGCTGCTCTGCCACAGAAGCTGATAGCGACCCGGTTCAACCAGAGCAGAAAACCGGCCCTGCTCATCGGTGGTAATGGCTCTTTTGCTCGACTCGCTTGAGAGAACCAGATTTGCCATGGGATACTGGGGCAATTCACCGAAAATTGTTCCGAAATCGTCTTTTGATTCCGTTCGAGTGGTTGAAAGGCAGCCAGTCAATGCTGACAGGGCAAAGAGAAACAGAAAAACCGGTATATATCTGATTGAAATCTTCATTTGAACTGCTCACCTGCTGCCTTGACTGTTACTTTAGTTGCAGTAATTTCGCCAAAGCCGTTTTTCTGAAATTTCAGGTCGTATTCGCCTGGTGTGACGTTATAAAATCGGTATTCGCCCATTGAATCGGTGGTGCCCGAGAACCTTGTGCCCTGAACCGTTACCCTGACCCCGGAAATCGGAGTGCGCGTTCGTTCATCGACTACCCGTCCGGCAAGAACTCCCTGACGAAGATCAACCGCAACTTTCAGCCGGGCAAAAAAGAGTCCCGAAGTTTTGCTGTATAGCCGCCAGTAGCCGTCCTCAAAGATCAGGGTAAAAATGTCACTGCCCCGGTCTTCGTAGCGATAGTTCCAGTCGGCGGTCAGAGCCGAAAGCCGATAATTAAGATGAACTTTGATCAGGCGGTCGGAAAATTCATAACGGAAAGGATGCAGCCACAGCCTGACATCGCGATATGTTCGCAAAGTGTCTTCAAATACTTTGAGAAAGTCAAAATTGGTATTGCCCTGCCAGTCACGATAATCGCGGGATATCTGGCCGCGCAGCCACAGATGATCGTGACGACTCATTGCAAGGCTCATTTCTTCGCAGAAACGCTGTGCCAGTAATTTTTTACTGCCCTGATTCTGCACTTCGAATCCGGCTTTGAAGATTCTTACCTTTCTTCCGAGCGAATCCTGAGAATGAATGGCGCATAAGAATTCGGGAATTGCCGGCACTGGGAAAACCACTTCATGGTATCCCTCAGACCCTTCTCTGACCGCGTAGGCCAGTTCCTTGCCGAGATAAAGCTCGAAATTGTGACGGGGGCTGGGGTAGGGGGTGATCTTGAACTGCAGGTGAACGGTTCTGATGATTTTTCCTGTGCCTGAATCGAGCTGGTAATAGCCTTTTTCGTTGACCGGCAGATTGCTGATAAAATTTCCGTTGATCTTAACCTGGTCGATGGCGAATGGTATGTCGATCTGGGTTTGCTGATGCAGCTCGCTGAACCGGTTCTGCCAGCTGGAAAAGCGGCGAAACGCTTCATATTCGCTTTGCGGGTCGAACATTTTCAGGTCCTGCTCGGTGCCATCGGGTTTAATTTCGAGAAGGTAACTTTCAGGAATGATCATCGGCTGGGCCATACCACTGAGTCGGCATGCGGCCTGTCCTTTAACCGCCTTGATCACTTCATGATTATCATTACTCTGAATGCTGGTATCGCCGTGATTGACCACCAGACTGGCGTGTCGGCCTTCGATTTCGATCAAACCAGAATCTCTTGCCGAAAGCATCAGGGTGGCCTTGAACAGCTGAATTACCAGTTGTGGCAGTAGTTGGGGCTGGACGGTAAAACGCATTCCAGACTTGGGCTTAACCATGATCAGGTTGTCGGCTGACCAGGCAAGTACCGCGTAGCCATGGTTGCCGGTTCGCAGTGAATCACCATGCATCAGCGTCTGGTGCAGCTCAACCCGATGCCAGGTTTCTTCGTTGAAGTTTCGGTAATAAACCGGGCCATCACAGAAAATTACGGTCAGCTGCTGTTCGACATAGCCATGATTTGAGATTCTGGCCAGCCGGTTGGTATCTTCTTTTGCCAGACCGGGAAAGGTGAGCAGGCAGGTCAAAAGAACCGTCAGCAGCAGAATGTTTTTGCGTTTCATTAAAAAGCCCTCAGATAGCGTAATCTTGCGGTGTAATCGTCGTATTCTCTAAGTTTGTTGCCAAACTGGCTGCGATTGCCTTCGAGATCGAGAATCAGTCGAGCAGAATGACTGTATTCCCGGGTTATCGACATGTTTACCCGATCGTGCTGTGAATCCAGGCCGGCATTGGTGGGGTCAACCGATTCGCGCAGGTAATCGAAACCGATGAAAATATCATTGTGAAATTTTGATTTGCCCCCGAAGCCTACCATCTCTGTCTGGTCCATGCCTCCGGCTCTCTTATGGCTCAGCTTTTCAAGGCTGTAAGAGCTGTAAACCTTTCTGAACCTGTCGTATTCCCAGGTAAGGGTGAAATCGAACTTTTGAATGTCGCGGTCATTGAGAACGTTGACGTCATCTTTGTCTATGGTCTGGCTGAGACCGGCGTAATAATGCATTTCTCCGGCCTTGTGATTGATTTCGAGCCACATCAGATCCACAAAACGATCCATGAAGCCTGAATTTTCACTGTATTCATGAAGAGGCTGGTAAAAAAGATCGATGCGCAGGTCTTTGTAATATTCACTGGGTTTTAAGGTAACCTGCAGTTCCGGCTGATCCCGTACGATGGTAGAGCGCTGGTAATTGGCAAGATTGTCGCGGGCCTGGCGCTGGCTGAAACGGGTGCTGATAAACTGGTTCAATTCATAATAGAATCTGGCGAAATATGCCCGCTCATCGCGGGGCGACTGCCCAAGCGGCGAGAGAAAGGCGGTATCGGCACTTTCGATGCCCGCTTCCAACCTTGCATTTTCTCTTTCATAAGAGGCCTTTACCCGGTAAGCATCGCCTTTCTGCTCGCCCTGGTCATCGAATTTGTCGAAGTCAGTGTCGCTCTGGGCGATTTCTGCATCGAGAAAAACATTCTCGGTAGGCTTGATTCTCAGATCCATTGAATAGAGGCGGTTTGCCATTGCCGGCAGATCGTAAACCGCTGCGGCGTTATCGCGCTCATCTTCGGTACCAACCAGATTCAGCCCGACCCGCACCGATTCATCGCGGGAATGCTCGAGGCGAATTCCCCCAACGTAGCGGGGACTCTTCAGGTCATCTTTCTCAGCTGCGTAATAACCAGCAAAACCGCTGAGTTTCGTGTATTCATACTCTTGAACCCCATAGAGCCCAAGCATGCTCTGAGTCATGGAAAATTCAGACATTTCCGGAAAAGCGTGGCCGACCACCAGCCTTGAGCGGGCGGTTTGCGAATCGACGGTAACCTGATTGAGCGTAAAACCGTTTTTATAGGGGCGGCGATCGTTGGTATAGGTCGTATCAACATTGACTGCGATAGTATCGCCGTCACTTCTTGAAGAGAACATTTCGTAACGAAGATTCTGCTCGTAAAATTCGCCCTCGTTGCGACTGGACAGGGTTTTGTCGCCATCTACTCTGGTGGTGTAAAAACTGGTGTCGGTATAAAGGTTTGAGCTGAAAAGCCGGTCTTCTTCCCATTCGTTTAGGTCGAAATGGTGACTTGCCCGGTTGTCGATTATGGGAATACTTTCGCTTACCGGAGGGGGCCTCTGCTCTGATGCCGGCACGAAAATGACCCGGTGCGGATTTTCATTTGCCGAAAATCTTGGGTCCTGGGCAGTTGAAATCTCGGCTGCAACCATGA
>JBMOKV010000634.1:0-5235 GCA_049325495.1 Candidatus Rifleibacteriota bacterium
AGTCCATGAATTCTGAAGCAGTCTCCAATCTATGCTGGTCTGCCTTTGCTTCGGCAGGACAGATCTTCTTTTTGTTGCGCAAAGAGATTTCTTCGGGCAGATCGCCGATGTCAATTCTCTGGCCATCGCCAAGAAGAATCGCGCGTTCGAGGACATTCATCAATTCACGCACATTTCCGGGCCAGGAGTAGGCAATCATGGCCTCGGTAGCTTCATCGGAAACAATTCGGCGATTCTGCGCCGAGCGCGGCGGCAACTGATCGATCAGCTTTCGTATCAATGGAGCAATGTCTTCTGGTCGGTCGCGCAATGGTGGAATAAGAATGTTTACCACACTTAGCCGGTAAAACAGATCACGGCGAAAGCGCCCCGCATCCACATCACTCTGCAGATCATGGTTGGTTGCAGCAATAACCCTGACATCAACCTGAATTCGCTTTTCTCCACCGATTTTCTGAAATTCTTTGTCTTGCAGAACTCTCAGCAGCTTAGACTGAAGATGAATCGGCATATCGCCCACTTCGTCGAGAAAAATGGTGCCCTTGTGCGCCAGCTCGAAAGCTCCGCGCCGAGCTCTTACGGCACCGGTAAAAGCACCCTGCTCATGGCCAAACAGCTCGCTTTCAAGGAGGTTTTCCGGTAAAGCGGCGCAGTTTATCGGAATAAAAGGCCCCCGATTTCGTGGCCCCTCACGGTGAATAGCAAGAGCCAGACGCTCTTTTCCAACTCCCGTTTCTCCTAGAATCAACAGTGATGAATTGCTTGCCACTACCTTCCTGGCTACCCTGGTAAAAGACTGAGCGGCCAGACTTTCAGAAACGAAATCTTCGATTCCCGGCTCGCGAAAACCTGGTCCCGGCCTGAGCTGCTGCATTTCCAGGCGCTTCTGCATCAGATTTTCTATGGCTTCTCTTAAGACCCTGCTGCTGGTTGAAGCTGGAACCACCATTTCGCAACCGGCAGCAAGAAAAGTCGCGCCTGCATCATCGCGGTCATTGCCGGTTAACAGAAGAATGGCAGGTGAATCAGGATTGGCAGTTATCTTTCGCAATAGTTCCTCTGCTCTTTCTCCGAGAAACTCCTCACAGAAAATAACCAGGTCAAGCGGCTCACGAAACAGCATCTGCATCATGTTTTCCGGTGAAAAGGCAAAAAGCATCGCCCCCTTTTCCCTTAACCATGAATCAAGCCAGCGAAATCTCGAATCACTGCCAATGCCCAATCCAATACGAACCAGCATAACTCACTTCCGATTTTCAGAAATATCGGAAATATTACTTCCGACCATTTCGGAAGTCAAGCTTCCAAACTTACAAAACCCCAATTATAAAGCTTGTTTTAATTTATAGCATCCTGCTTTAACTGCCTGACAACGACTTTTTCACCTCTTCCACCGGCCAGGACCAAGACTGGCATAAAAAATGCTGGTTTAGGAGGAATTCCCTGAAATGCTTTCTGAAACATGTCTAAAGGAGAAATTGCAAAGTGAAGACGCAGAAGCCCGAAAAAAGAGTCCCGCGGAAACCCATGGATGATTTCGAAGAACTCGAAGACTTACCGACAAAATCTAAGGGCAAAAAACCTAAAAGAGGCCGCAAAGACTACTTCAGCGACTACGACAACAATGATAAATATGATGACGATGAATACTGACATCGCCTGAAAGGAATTTCTCTTTTGACAAACAAACCCATTTTCAAAGCTCTTGCTGTTTCTCTTTTTTTCTTTTTTTCCTGCGCCATTGCAGCACAGGAAGCCTCGGACAGTCTATCAGGTTTTGTTGCCGCCACATTTGACGCCGCTGGAAAAGTGACTTCGGCCACTCTCACTGCGGAAACCTATGACGACAAGGACAATATTGTCAGTATTGCATATCAGATAGAGCTCGACGAGAAGGGTCGCGAGCTTGCATCTCAATACAACGGGTTTGAAGTGAAGGTAACCGGCAAAATCTCTGGTTCCAGCGAAAAAACAGACGGTCGTACGATAAAAGTCATATCTTTCGAAGCGAATGAAATACTGCCTGAACCCCTTGTAGAAGATGATTTGCCATTGCTTGACGAAGACCTGCCTGACATTGGCACTGCCGAAGACATAGACGGAATGCCGGACTCTGGCAAAGAACAATAATTTTTAACTGAATTTTTAATTAAATATGCCCCGATCAATAAAGTTTGATCGGGGCAATTTTTCTGCAGAAATAGTAAAAATCAGATTACAACCAGCGCCGGCGCCGAAAGAAAATCAACATAATAACGGCAATCACAACCATGATTCCCAGAACGCCAAAATAGGCATTTGGCCATTTCAGTTCCGGCATTACCTCGAAGTTCATTCCATAAACCCCGGCAATGAACGTCAATGGAATGAATATGGTTGAAATGATGGTAAGGGTCTGCATAATTTCATTCATTTTCAAACTGATGTTTGAAGTATAAAGCTCAGAAATGCCTACCGAAACTTCACGCAAAGTTTCGGTGGTTTCAAGAACCCTGATCGCATGATCATACACATCTGAAAAATAGAGACGTGTCGGCGAACGCACCAGCCCCGATTCAGTTTTCTGAAGTGAATGGGCTATTTCCCTCAATGGCCATGAAATTTTTCTCAGGTAAAACAGCTGCATTTTCAAATCGTGAATATCGATCGGCTCAAACTCTTCCGGCTCTTTTATCAAAATCATTTCCAGTTCTTCAAGCTCTTCAGCAAGGTCTTCAAGAATGACAAAATAGTTGTCGACTATTACATCAAGCAATGAGTAAGCCAGATAATCAGCACTCATAGTTCTGATGCGGCCTGCAGAGGTTCGCAACCGCTCTCTTATAGGATCAAAAAGATCCCCGGGCTGTTCCTGAATCGCCAGAACAAAGTTTTTTCCGAGAACGATGCTTATCTGTTCAGAAATCAAAACTCCTTTTGAATCGTAAGAAATCATCTTTAGAATAACCAGCAGATGATTGTCGAAAAACTCCAGTTTTGGCCGGTGATCGGGATTGAGAATATCTTCGAGGGCCAGATGGCTGATACCATATAGTTCGGCAAGCCGATTCAGCAGCCCAATGTCAGAGTGTCCATATACACATATCCAGTTAACCTGCTCGGAATCATCAGGTAAAGGCAGATTTGCAGCCCCTTTCAACTGCTTCTGCTCGAAAAAACCCGTATCGTATTTAATCAGCTCGAATTCAACCTCTTTCTGCTCCTTGTCAGAATATTTGGTAATCGTTCCGGGGGGCTTGCCCCTCTTCGACTCCGCGATTCCCTTCTTTACGAACTGCAGCATTCAAGTCCCATCCTGTTCAATATGACCTTGAAAAATTCAGACTGACAAAGTGATTGTATCCATCTTTAAATTCACCGACACCGTTCATCGATTCGGTACCGGGAGTTGAATTTTGTAAAATCATGTAGCTGTAGCCAAAATCAACATCCCACACCGAGAATCGGCGGGTGCAGCCGAATGAAAATATGTGCCCATCAGCTCCAGGAAGTTCAAGGCTTCGGGTAAGATCAGAAACCGGAGAATTGTCATATACGTATCCCCAGCGCCACACCCAGATGTCACTATGCTGATACTCGGCGCCGAACCGATAAGCCAGAGTATCGCTCCAGTCTTTGTTTACGTTGATGCCACCTTTGGTCATGCCCGCATCGCGGGGTTGAATTATCAGGCGGTCAAACTGACTCCAGCCCGTCCACAAAATATCGCCCGAAAGAATCCAGTTGTCGATACTGCTGTTTGCAAAACCAAAAGTGAAGTTTGCCGGCAGATTCAAAGTGCCTTTCATTCTGGCATTGCCGACCGTCGGGTCGAGATGGTCTTCTACCGTGCCCTTCATTTCAAGGTCAGCAGTAGAAAGATATCTGAACCCCAGATTCCACTCAGGGTTCATTTTATAGTGTCCGGCCAGCACAAAGCCGAAGCCCCAGCCATCAGCCTGATATTTCATCACCGATTCAGCAAGAGCTGCGTTTGTTGCAGGGTTATTGATACGCGATAAAATGCGCAGTTTCATGTTCCCCTTCATCACACTCAAGCCGCCGGAAACTGAAAACTTTTTACTGGCAGCAGTAGTCAAAGCAAAGTTCACATAGGGAATCTGCAGATCGACCTGAGTGGGAAGCCCCTTTACCAGCATCGTACCATTGGGCAAAAGAGTATCATTATACAAACCGGTTGAAGCCAGGCGCCTGATTTCATCGTCGTTCCACTGCATGCCCAGCCCGTAAGGAGTATAGTTGCTGAAGACAAAGGTGTATTTTTCATTAAGTGGATGAATGTAGTGCGTATTGGGAATGATGTGCATCTTGTCTTTTTTGGTAATGGTCTGTTGCCCGTTGCCAGGAGCATAATCCTGACCAATCCAGGCAAACGAGTAGCCCGAGCTGTATTGCTTTTTGTCATAGCCCATAACCGCGGCCGGATTGTACCATGCCGCCGAAATCAGGTCATCACGGGCAACAACCGCCGCTCCCAGAGCCTTTGCCTCTGACGATGCAGCCTGATAAATCTGGAACCCGCCCGCCAGCAGGCTTCCTGCACCTGCTAAAACCAATAACACCGAACCAAGCACCTTCTTCAGATTTTTCATACAACCTCAAACCCTTTTTATTTTTTTCTAGAGACTTTTGATAGAACGAAGTTCTATTCAAAAAAACAGCTTTGTAAAGAACTTTTTGCGGCCAATGAAATTTGGCAATCTGAATGATTTGCGCTATAATTACCCAAATTGAATTCAGGACAAGCTATGGCGATCTGGCACTATGTAAGTCAATTCTGCCGCGAACCCCGTACAATCGGGGCGATTGCGCCCAGCTCTAAACACCTCGCCGCAAGAATGATCGAGCCCATTGATTTTAAAAGAGCCCGGGTAATCGTTGAATATGGGCCAGGGTGCGGAGTTTTTACCAGGCATGTTCTCGAAAAAATAGATAGAGACCGCACAATTTTCTTTGGTCTTGAATTGAACGAAAAGATGAACCGCCTCGCCAGTGAAAAAGCCCCGGAAGCCGTCATATACCAGGATTCAGCCGCCGCGGTAAAAAAATACCTCAGGCAATATGGGGTCAAACATGCAGATGCAATCATCAGCGGTCTGCCCTGGGCCTCATTTTCCGAATCGCTTCAGGATGAAATTCTTTCAGAAACCGTTTCTGGTTTGAAAAAAAACGGTGTTTTCACCACCTTCGCCTACCTACATGGCCTGGTATTGCCTTCTGGAAAGCGATTTCGCC
>JBMOKV010000635.1:0-9011 GCA_049325495.1 Candidatus Rifleibacteriota bacterium
GGAGAAAACTTCTGCATACGATTGCCCTGGGCCCGCTGGCGTTGCAGCAGGTCGAGGCCGACGTCGCGCAGATAATTGGACCGGGGTTCGGCAACGTAAAGATTTCCTTCGCAATCAGCATCGATACCCAGTGGGTGATGAAAATACCCGTCTTTCCAGCCTTCCTGACCAAGAATCCAGATCACTTTGCCGTTGAGTTTCATGGCTTTGATTCGGTGGTTGCCCGTGTCGGCAATAAGCAGTGTGTCAGTGCCGAGCCAGGTCAGAGATTCGGGAAGATTGAAATGGTCCATGGGAACCGCCTGTCCCGGCCTGATTTCTGCCTGACCGTTCTGATACGCACGCCCGGCGAGATAGTTGGGGTTTCGCCCTTCAAGGTAATCGCGCTCGCGGTATTTATCGGCCGAATCTTTGAAGTGGTGTCGGTCATCCCAGGGCCACAGGCCGCTGTAAATCGCTTTAAGCAACAAAGGCTGGGTTGCGGTGGGCCGGTCATCGACGTAATACAGGCAAACCCGGTTGTTATCGGTGTCGGTAACGGCAAGCAGCCGGCCATCGGGTGAAAATGCGAGCCCTTGCGGGTGCATCAGCTGGTTTCGCCCGGTTCCCGGCTCACCCACCGAAGTTAAAAAATTATAATGATCGGTCGGCACCACTCCGGGGGGGGTGGCTGACAACCGGCACCACAGGCCAATCATCAGCAGCAGTGCCAGATAAAATTTTGTTTGCCCGAAATTTTTCATCGACCCAAGTTTAAGCTTAAACCCCGGCTTTTGCAACCTCATGCCAAATTGAAAATGTGGAAATTCCTGTTGCGCCGAGCGGTCGGTCATGGCATATTACAGCTATCTGAGACGGGCCGACACAGAGGTCGGCCCCTGCGAATATTCTTTCTGTGATTCGTTTTAGAGTCCAGAAATGCTCAGGAGGGGAGTCATGCGAACGCTAAGTATTGTTTTTGTAACAGCATTGATGTTTCTCGCGTTAACTGGCTGCGGCGGTGGCGGGGGCGGTTCAGCCCAAGTGACAACCGTTTTTGGGGTTGGGAGTGCTGCTCCTGAAATAACTGCCGGTGCCTGGTATAACACTCTGGGAAATCAGGCCTTGACGCTTGCCGCTCAGCGAGAAGCAGGAAAGCCTGTCGTATTGAGCTTCTGCCGCTCAGATTGCACTGTCTGCAAGTCGCAGATGCCTGCCCTTGTCGATTTATACAACCAATGGAAAGACAAGGCGGTTTTCATTACCCTTTCTGATGAAGAAACCGGCCCGATCGAGCAATGTCTCAAGGATTTTGCCGCAGTACAATGGGCCGTTGGTGCCAAAAGCGAAACCTATAAATCTTATGGTCTGGAATATGTTCCGACCTATGTTCTCATCGATAAAAACGGCACGGTAATTTATCTGGGCAATCATGCCATTGATGGTGCAACTGATGAAAACGACCTGAAAGCCGCCCTCGAAAAAAACCTCTAATTCGGATCGGAGAAAATATATTTGTAGGGGCCGACCTTCGTGTCGGCCCGTTTTAAATCGTAGTAATACGAATGAATTAAATGTGATTGGTTTAACTGACAAAGAGCGAAAAAAAACGACGGTCGAAACATGTTCGACCGTCGTTTTTAATTAAGGGTGCAATTAGAAATCGTAGTTGTAGCCTAATGTCCAGGTTCTTGAGCGATAAGCGAATGAATTGGCGATATTTGAATCGTTCAGACTGTCCTGAAAGGCCATAAACACCGACTGATTTGCATCGAAGCGGTGGTCAAGCCTGAGATAGGTCTGGTGATCGCGGTCGTCGCGGCTCTGATTGGTGGCTGAGCGAGCGCTGGGGTTGTCATGGTCGCGGTTTTCGTAGGTATAGCTGCCGTAGAAACTGAGCTTATCGCTCAATTCCCGGCGAACGTAGAGGCGCAGACCCATTTTGTCTGAGTCGTAATCAGCGCCATCGGTATCAGCCCTTGCCGCGAAAATTCCGATGCCGTAAGTGCTGTTCAGGCCGGTTCTTGTGGTTTCGCGCCAGTTCTGGCTAACGAAAAGGCGGGTTTCCTGACCGTCACGATCTTCTCTGGCGAGGCCCGGGGTAATCTGGTATTCGTTCCATCTGCCGCGAATATTGGCATCGATCCAGCGATTTTTTGCCTGCCGGTAGATATAGCCCACTTCCATGCCCCAGTTGTGCAGATAATCGCGGTTTCCCAGTTCCATCTGGCCGACGCTGGGAATGAAGCGCCATTGATGACGTTTGCCATGAATGCGCCAGGCGAGCATGGCGCTCAAATAGTCGGTTTCATATTGGTGGAGATTGTTGTAATCATTGCCGTAATAACTCACACCCAGATCAACGCGCTGAGATCGGTCATTGCGGAAATTATAGCCGAGATCAAGATTCCAGAATTTGCCGGTATCTTCGCGGCGGGGAATTTTGGGGGCGAGCTCGTCAGAAATGGCGGGAAGGTTGTCGCATGAAGTGATACCAACCTGAACCGATGCGGAAAATGGGTTCTTTTTCGGGGCCATCTGGGCTTGAGCTTTGGCGGCAAGGTATTTCTGGGCCCGTGCCATGGCTTCGGGCAGCTGTTCAATACGTGCTCTGGTTTCTTCATCGATCATTTTCCAGGCTTCGGTATTGCGAAGGCTCTTTACTTCAGGGCTCTGGTTTTTCGGCAAAGCTTTTTCCATAACGGCGCGGGCGGCTGAAAGTCTTTTGGTTGCAAGCAGGGCGCGGCTGTAAACAAAAGCTGCCATTGGGTCATCGGGGTTCTTTTCAAATGTCTGTTTAGCCAGAGCAAGTGCGATTTCATGCTGACCGGTGCGATTGAATGCCAGGAAAAGCTGATTTTTTATGATTTTTTCCATTCCTGCATTGTCTGTCAGTCTTGCTAGTCTGAGTGCCTTTCGCAATACTGGAACAGCATATGAATGCTGTTTAATTGAATTTAACAGAATTCCTTTGGTTACAAGCTTATTCAGACTGGTTTTTGCTTTTTTCCATTCAACATTATTCATTTCCGAGGCGTTGCCTTGCACTTGAAAGAAAAAACAAAAAAGAGAAAAAACAATCACACAGAAATTTTGTGTTTTTTTCATATTACTTATTTTCTCCTGCAAGAGTTTTAATCAGGAGGCTGGATCCATAATTGTCTGAAATTTTCGAGGCTTCCGGATCCCCGTTAACTGCACGGTCATTGATGATGTATAGAGCAGTTTTGGGATTTTCATCGGTTTTTCCTTCTGAATGATCTGATAACTGTTCCTTCAAATTATCATTTGAAATGCTGTTCATTTCAGATTCATCCTCTGATGTAATTCCATATATTTTTTTTTCTACACTGTCCTGCACTTTGTCCAAATCAGCAGAGTCCCAGTTCAGCGGGTTTTCAAGAACTCCAAGATTCTTTGCAACTTGAAGTGCCTCCAAATCACCGTTTTTTGCTCTCTCATTCAGCATATCAATGATGAACAAGCCTGTTTTGGGGTTATTATTATCTTCTTCCAGGAGTAAAATGTCCCTAAGTTCTTTTGAAGAAGCGTCTTTTAAATCAGCCAGTTCTTCATCTGTGGGTTCATACAATTTACTCAGATTTTCTTCAAGATTTTTAAGTTCTTCCGAATTCCAGTTAAGGGGATTATCCAGAACATCCAGATCCTTAACAATTTCCAAGGCTTCCAAGTCGCCGTTTTTTACCCGTTCGTTGAGGATTTTTACAATTTGCCTTCCTTCTTCGCCTGATTTGGGGTCATCAACGTCCAAAGCTTCCCATTTCTTTACCAACTCCTGGTTTGAAGCTTTGTCAAAATCAGATGATTCATTATATGTCTGTTTCTCATTGCTTTTATCATTCTTACCATCATAAGTTAAAGGAGTTGAATTATCGTAATTTTTGATGGAGTCTTTTGGTTCTTTCTTCTCGGGTTGGTTGGCTTCAAACTTTTCGTCATTGGGCAAATCGGCTTTGCCATCTCCGTCGGTGTCGTAATCCGCTTTGCCGTCACCATTCATGTCATCGGCCTGTGGCAGATTATCAAGCTCGGAAACGTTTGAATCTTTTGCCGGGTCAAAAACTGTGTCAGCTATCCCATCTTTGTTGGTATCGATATCATTGATTCCATCACCGTTAATATCTTGAATGAGTTTCATTTCCTTGCCATCTTTAAGAAAACGCTCTGGATCACTGAAAAACTCGATACCCTTAACATAATCGTCAAAAGAAATGTCCGTGCCAGATTCGATTTTCAATTCTTCCCATTTTTCGCGCAGATATTTTTGTTCATCTTCTGTAAATTTTTCACTGGACCCGTTAGTGGGAGTTGTGGGAGTTGTAGGTGTGGTGGTAGTGCCACCGCCGGTAGCGGGTGGTTCGGTTACCGGGGGCTGGGTGGGGGTAGTGGTGCCGGAATTGATTGGTACGCCTCCGGTGGGTGGGTTGGCTGGGCATTCACCGGGCAGCGGGTCGCGGCTGGGAGCGTTAGTGGTCTCGTCATAGACATAGACTCCTTTGTCCTGAGGTCCGGGCGGGTAGCATTTGAGCTCGGCAAACCCCTGTTGAAAACAAAAAAGCGAGAACATGGCAGCTGTTACCAGCAATTTTTTCGGCATAAAAGCGCTCCTCAAAAAAGTTTGACTGTACGGTTTTAATCCCCATAAAAACCAGCACGCAATGTACTAGTACTCATTATTATTGTCAACTGTGTTCTGATATCCATAGTGATTCTCTGAAAATTCAAAAAAAAAATGAATGGCCTTAGAGGCTTTAAAAGAAGTGTTTTCCATCTTAACCGGCGCTTTTTTTCAAGACATGAGTCGCAACCCGGGCAATAAAATTGCCAAAAAATTTAAGCCACGAAAAACACAAAGAATTTTGAGAAAAATTTGAATAGTGCCCCGGCGTCCTTCAGGGCCTGGTTTGAAGTTTTCAATTCATCTTGTATCGGAGGGGATTCTTGATCTGGCGGTCGGATACGAAGTCATGATTTTACCGAGAATTGCTGTTTGAACCCCAGCATAATTTGACACCTGACCGAGATGTGTGTAAATTCTAGAGTACATAAAAAGTGTCAATTCAAGATATGGTTAAAGAAGGGGTCTATGGAGAAAAAAACAAACCTTGAACCGCGTTTTTATGTCGGCATAGGCGCCTCTGCCGGTGGCCTGGAGGCGATCGAGAATTTTTTCAGCCAGCTGCCACCTGACACGGGCATGTCTTTTATCATCGTTCAGCATCTTTCACCCGATTACAAAAGCCTGATGGTCGAACTGCTGTCAAAAAAGACTTCGATGCGGGTTTTACGAGCTGAAGATCAGGTTCTGGTCGAAAGAAATACGGTTTATCTCATTCCGCCCAAAAAAAACATGACCATCTTTCACGGTCGCCTGATGCTGACCGACCAGAAACCGGGGCATGGTCTCAATCTTCCGATTGACATATTTTTGAACTCTCTGGCCCAGGATCAGGGAATGAAAGCCGTGGCCGTAATCCTTTCCGGAACTGGAAGCGACGGCATGCGCGGAGTGAAATCAATCAAAGAGGCCGGCGGCCTGATCATGGTCCAGGACCAGGAAACCGCCAAATTCGACGGCATGCCGCGCAGCGCCATATCTACCGGGCTTGCCGATTTCGTGCTGCCTCCCGATGAAATGCCTTCGATGCTGATCAAATGCATGCAAAACAGTGGCAAGATTCCACGAGCTCTGGTTGAACCCCAAAAGCTCGATCACGAAAACATCGCCCGCATTTTTTCAATGCTTCGCGGTCGAGTGGGCGTTGATTTTACCTTTTACAAGCCCAGCACCATTCTGCGCCGGCTTGAACGTCGCATGAGCCTGAACCAGATTACTGAACTCGGCGATTATGTGAGATTTCTCGAAAACGTTCCCCATGAGGTCAGTCAGCTTTATAAAGAGCTGTTGATCGGGGTAACCAGTTTCTTTCGTGACCCTGAATTTTATGATTACCTCTATCAATCAGTCATTCCACGATTTTTCGAAGAAGGCGAAGGGGTAAGATTCTGGGTCAGCGGCTGTTCAACCGGCGAAGAAGCCTATTCTTATGCCATGCTGATCGCTGACTATCTTGAAAAAGCATCAATTAACGCTGACGTAAAGATCTTTGCCACCGACATTGACAAAGACGCCATCCAATTCGCCGGTAACGGCATTTATCCCGAAAGTTCGGCGGCCGAAATCGGCCAGGCAAGAGTGTTGAAGTATTTTCAGCATGTGGGCGATAAACTGCAGGTTTGTAGAAGACTGCGAGAAATGGTGGTGTTTGCCCAGCACAACCTGGTCAAAGACCCGCCATTCACCAATATCGATCTGGTTTCGTGCCGCAACCTGCTGATTTATCTGCAGCCGGTGTTGCAGAAAAAAGCCATTTCCATGTTCCAGTTCGCTCTCAAGCCTGAAGGAAAAGGCGTTCTGGTGCTTGGCAGCAGCGAGACGCCTGGCGATGTCAGTGATTGCTTTCAGCCCCTCGATCGCAAACTTAAAATTTATAAAACGATCGGGCGGCGTAAAGTTTCGCTCGAAAGCGAGTTTCTCAATAACTTCGTGCGAAAATCTGACGGTTTTGCTAAAACACCAACCGTTCTGAACCATTGCAACTGTCAGGATGAAAAGGTTCTTGACCGGCTTTTACAGGTAGTCAGCGGCGAAAATCTTCCATTGATCATTCTGGTCAACGAAAATTCAGAAATCATCTACCTGGCCGGCGATGCCACGGGAATTCTGAAATTTCCTTCCGGTCGCATGAATAACGAAATTACTAAATTGCTTGGTCGTGAAGTATCCATTCCAGTCACTTCAGGCATTCAAAAAGTCATTAAAACCGGTCGGGAAGTCGTTTATTCCAATGTGAAAGTCGGCAAAAAAAATGACCTGCGCCATTTTGATCTTCACATCAGGCCGTTGCCCTCGCGCAAAGGCCAGGAACCGCTGATTGCCATAATGTTTCATTGTGCCGGCAACGATTCGGGAACGCTGAATGCTCGAAAGGGCCAGAATTTCGATCTGAATCATGAAACCGAGCAACGAATCGCAGATATTGAGCAGGAACTGCAGTTCACCAGAGAAAACCTGCAGGCCACCATCGAAGAGCTTGAAACCTCAAATGAAGAACTGCAGGCAACCAACGAAGAGCTGCTCTCTTCAAACGAAGAATTGCAAAGCACCAATGAAGAGCTGCAATCGGTAAACGAAGAGCTTTTCACCGTTAATTCCGAATACCAGAACAAAATCATCGAACTGACTGAATTGAATAACGACATTGACAACCTGCTGATGGCAGCCGACATCGGTACTATTTTCCTCGATGAAAATCTTGAAATCAGAAAATTCACCCCTTATGTAAATCGTGTCATTAAAGTTCTTGACCACGATATCGGCCGGCCCTTCGCTCATCTTTCACATCACATCGGTTCCATAAACCTGATTGAAATGGTGAACCGGGTAGTCAATACCCTCAGTGGTGAGACCACTGAATATTTCGCACCCGACGGGCGCTGGTACATGATCAAGGTGTTGCCTTACAAAATTTCGCCCAAATCAATTTCCGGGGTAGTCATTTCTTTTATCGATATCAATCAGGTTAAAAGCATGCAGAACAGCCTGCACCGTGAAACCGAACTTCTGGCGCTGGCCGGAGAAATTACCGGTATCGGCGGCTGGGAAATCGACCTCAAAAGCGGGCAGATCTACTGGTCAAAGCATGTTTACAGCATCTATGGAATTTCGCCGGATATAAGGCCCGATGATGTGCCGGGTCAGATGGAATTTTACGACGAATCGGTTCGGCCCCAGCTTAACGAAGCTCTGCAAAAGGCAAAAGAAGATGGTTCAAATTTTGATTTGACCCTGCCGTTCTGTAATGCTCATAACAACAGGCTTTGGGTCAGAATTCTCGGCCGCGGATTGAGTCTAAATGGCAAAGTTGTGAAAATTCAGGGAACCATTCAGGATGTTACCGAGAACTATCGTGAATCACTTGCCCGGCATCGGGTCTGCGACATTTTACAAACGATGATCGATTATTCCGGGAAGCATTTGCCAGAGACCATTGACAGAATTTGCCAGAAGTTTCTGCACATTCTCATCGATCATGGAAAGTATGAATCGGCATGGGTAGCCCTGAAAAATGGTGGGGCTTCCGACAAAATTAAAATTACTGCAGCGCATGGAATTGGTGACGAATCGTTTGAATCTAAAGAGGTTTTAAATTTAAAGCACAGCCTTGATGATGCTTTTTCAAATGTAGAAACTTTTCTTACCGTCGAAGACCTTCTTAAATCCGGCCGGAAAAAAAATTCGAAGTGTTTTCGCGAATATTGTTTTTTCCCGGTTGGCATTCATCGTAAGATTTATGGTATTCTTGCTGTGAAAATCCCTGTAGAAGGTTTTGGCAGCAAAATGGAAATCCAGGTTTTGCGCAAACTGGCCGCCAACATAGCCGCTGGCCTTGAAACATTCGAAAATGAGGTCGAAAAATGAGTAAATCAAAAATTGACCTTCTCAGAGCAAAAGCTGAAGAAGCGGTTAAGACAATGGATTCTGCTCAGCAGAAGTCAGGTAAGAAGCCTTCCGCCAAAGAACTGGCAAATCTGCTCAACGAACTGAGAATTTATCAGGTCGAGCTCGAAATGCAGAACGAAGAACTTCTTCGTGCCCAGGTTGAACTGGAAAAAACCCGCGACCAGTACTGGCAGCTGTTTAACAATGCGCCGGTCGGTTATGTCATTCTTGATCGCCAGGGCATGATCATCAAGGTGAACCACACCTTTACCCGAATGGTCGATGAAGCTCAGGAAAACGTTCTGGGCAAAGCTTTGGCCCGCTTCATCTGCGACCGCGACCAGGGAGTCTTTCTTGCCAGATTTAAAAGCTTTTTTGCCAATCCTGAGGGCAAATCGATCGAGCTTAGATTACGCATCAAAAATAATCAGGAACTCTGGGTACTTCTTACCGCTACCGGGATTCAGCAGAATCAGGAAGGCAACCAGCAGATTCTGGTAAATATTGC
>JBMOKV010000635.1:9021-38948 GCA_049325495.1 Candidatus Rifleibacteriota bacterium
AAGGTTAATCATCTGCAAAGACTTGAAAGCCTGGGAATGCTGGCCGGCGGTATCGCCCATGACTTCAACAATCTGCTGACCATTATTCGGGGAAATGCCGAGTTGTCGATGATCAGTGGTGCAATGAGCCCGGAAGTCAAAAAATTCCAGCTCGAAATTATCGCTGCCACCGACCGTGCATCGAAATTAACCGCTCAGATGCTTTCTTATGCGGGCGAAGGCAGAATTGAGCTCAAAACCATAGATATTTCACGGGAAATTGAAGAATTACTTCCGCTGATCAGAAGTTCTATTTCGTCAGAGCACGTAATTAAGCTTGATTTGAAGCCGGACATCATGGTCGAATGCGATCTTAGCCAGGTGCAGCAGGTTGTTTTGAATACGGTAGTAAATGCTTCAGAAGCCATAGTTGAGGGCAACGGAGAAATCAGCATTGCCTGTTACAAAGCAAAATTGCCGGCTGGTTCTGAAAAAGGTTTTGTTTATCTGCCAGAAGAACGCGGCCCCCATTATGTTTGTATAGAAATCGGCGATAACGGTACCGGAATTCCGGAAAACATGCTGGCAAAAGTTTGTGACCCATTCTTTTCGACAAAATTTACCGGTCGTGGTCTTGGCATGGCTGCCGCTTTGGGCATTATCAAGCGCCATAATGGGGCTTTGCACATTGAATCGGTTCTTCAATCTGGAACCACATTCAGATATTATCTTCCGCAGAATGAAAAGGTTCTGCAAAAGCCGATAGACAATTCTCCAACCGATAAAGATGAGGAACCCTTTCATGGAACAGCGCTGATTACCGAAGATGAGCCGATAATCAGAAGATTGATGGAAAACTTTCTGCAAAACCTGGGTTTCGATGTAGTCTGTGTCGAAAACGGCCTCGAGGGCGTAAAATTTTTGAAAAAGAACCCGGAAAATCTTGCTCTGGCCATCATCGACATGGTCATGCCCGAGATGAACGGCAAAGACTTCTACATGCTTTTGCGCCGGCGTTTCACCGAGGTGCCGGTGGTATTCTGCAGCGGTTACAGTTTTGAGTTTGTGCCCGAAGAAATTCGTCACGACCCCAATGCCGCTTTTGTACAGAAACCGTTCAGCTGGAAGTCGATAGAAAAAGAAATATTCCGGCTTTACAAACGCTGATTCCCATTTCTTGACCGCAGGCCGAAGGTCTGTTATTATCGGCTCTTGAAAAAACTTTGGTTTTTTTCGCAATTTTTGCTGACCAGAGAAAGCGGTAAAACATGCTTGATGCGGTTTTTTTCAATTCTAAACAGAACAGTCTCGATTTGCTCGACCAAACCCTGCTGCCGGTCGAAATCGTTACCGTCAGATGTTTCGATGAAAAACAGGTTGCCGATGCGATTGTAACCATGAAAGTGCGTGGTGCCCCGGCTATCGGTGTGGCGGCCGCCTACGGCATTGCTCTGGGCCTGCTGAATAAGGCCAATCATCACACGACGGTGGCCGAGTCTCTCGATCGGGTCTGTAAGCTGCTGGCGGGCACCCGCCCAACTGCTGTGAACCTTTTCTGGGCCATCGAGCGGGTGAAAAAACTGGTAAGCCAGAATAGCGGCCATGATTTTCAGGCCGCCGCCACGGTGGCTTTACAGGAAGCAGACCGGATAAAGGCTGAAGACATTGAAATGTGCCGGCGCATCGGTCGTTTCGGCGCCGAATTTCTGCTCGATGGGCAGACCTGGTTGACTCACTGTAACGCCGGGGCACTGGCCACCGCCGGCTATGGCACAGCTCTCGGGGTCTTTCGCGCCGCAAAAGAGCAGGGCAAAAAGTTTTCAGTTTTCGTCGATGAAACCAGGCCGCTGCTGCAGGGCTCACGCCTCACTGCATGGGAAATGCTGCAGGAAAACATCGACGCGACCTTGATCTGCGATAATATGGCCGGCAGCCTGATTCGCGATGGCCGGGTGCATGGCGTGGTGGTCGGAGCCGATCGCATTACCTCAAAAGGCTTTGTCGCCAACAAAATCGGCACTTATCCGCTGGCGGTAATGGCCAAATATCATGGTGTGCCTTTTTATGTGGCCGCACCGGTTTCTACCTTCGATTTAAGCCTGTCTTACGGCGATGAAATTGCCATTGAAGAACGTAATCACGATGAACTGCGCTTTATTGGCGATAAGCAGACTGCTCCGACAGATATCAAAGTTTATAACCCCGCATTCGATGTAACTCCTCCCGAGCTGATCACTGCCATCTTTACCGATCGCGGCGTGATCAGGCCGATTTACAAAGAAACCATTCCCGCAGTTATCGGTGCAGCGGAGGCCCGGGCATGAGCTTTCTCAGGGCGTTTCAGACCACCGGGCAGGATCTGTTCGCCGGCGGTATGAATAACTCACATTCCGGTAATCTGAGCATGCGCAATAATCGCATGCTGGTCATTACCCGAAGTGGTTCGATGCTGCATCGACTCGAATACCCCGATCTCGTTGAAACTCTCATCGATGGCGACGATGCGGCTACGGCCCGGGCATCACGTGAGTTACCGGTTCACCGGGCGATTTATCGCAAAACCGATGCTCAGGCAATAGCTCACGCCCACCCGCCACACCTGATTGCCCTTTCCATGCAATGCGAAAAAATCAGGCCGGTCGATGCCGAAGGTCTGTATTTCTTTCAAAATTGCGCGCCGGTTCTCGGGGTTGCCAATTCCATTGCTTCTGACGAAGTGGCGGCAAAAATCACGCCGTTGTTCGCCCACAGCCCGATCGTGGTTGTGCGTGGTCACGGTGCTTTTGCCATCGGGGCCGATCTTGAAGAATGCCTGCACTGGATCAGCAGCCTCGAACACAGCGCCAGAATCATTCTTTTACATAACCAGTTCGCTTTGAATCCAAACTTTAGATAAGGAAAACTGCGATGCTTTTCGAAAAACCTGACAGCACAGTATCACCCAGACGCGAAGAAGAAACCCTCAAATTCTGGGAACAGCACGAAATCTTTCAAAAATCGGTAAGTAACCGCGACGGGGCGAAAAAATTCACTTTTTTTGAAGGGCCACCGACGGCCAATGGCACGCCGCACCCCGGCCACGTACTGACCAAAGCAATGAAAGATCTCATTCCACGCTATAAAACCATGTGCGGTTGTCACGTCGGTCGCAAAGCCGGCTGGGATACCCATGGCCTGCCGGTTGAGCTCGAAGTTGAAAAGCAGCTGGGAATCGAAAGCAAACAGGATATCGAAAAATACGGCGTTGAGCCTTTTATCAAAAAATGCCGTGAAAGCGTTTTCAAATATGAAGCCGAATGGCGTGCCATGGTCACCCGCGGCGGTTTCTGGATCGATATGGAAAACCCATATATTACCTGTTCAAATGAATATATAGAAACCGTATGGTGGATTCTCGGCCAGTTCTGGAAAGAAAACCTGCTCTATGAAGGGCACAAGGTCGTTCCTTACTGCCCGCGCTGCGGCACCGCGCTGTCTTCTCATGAAGTTGCCCAGGGCTACCGCGAAGTCGAAGACCCGTCGGTTTATGTGCGTTTCGCCATTAAAGATCAGCCCAATACCAGCTTTCTCGTCTGGACGACCACACCATGGACCCTGATTTCCAACGTTGCACTGGCGGTTGGTGAAAAAATCGATTACGTCAAAGTTAAACTTGGCGACGAATTCATGATTCTTGCCAGAGCCCGCCTGGAAGTGCTCAAGGGCGAAGGCGAAGTGGTGGCCGAATACAAAGGCAAAGATCTGGCCGGTATTGAATATCATCAGCTTTTCCCGTTCGTTAAGCCTGAAAAGAAAGCACATTACGTGATTCTCGGCGACTTCGTTTCAACCGAAGACGGTTCGGGCATCGTTCACATTGCTCCGGCTTTTGGCGAAGACGACTATCGCGTCGGCAAAGAAAACGATCTGCCGGTAATGCAGCCCGTGGGGCTCGACGGCAAGTTCAAAGACGAAGTAACCCCATGGAAAGGCCGCTTCGTTAAATCCGCTGACCCCGAGATCATTGCCGACCTCAAGCAGAGCGGCAAGCTTTTCTTTTCTGCCAAAATCAAGCATACCTATCCGTTCTGCTGGCGCTGTGACAGTCCGCTGCTCTATTACGCACGCCACAGCTGGTTTATCAAAACCACTGAATTCAAAAACGAGGTCATTCGCAACAACGATCTGATCAACTGGTATCCCGGTCATATCAAAGAAGGCCGCTTTCTCAACTTCCTTGAAAATATGATCGACTGGGCCATTTCCCGCGACCGCTACTGGGGAACGCCTCTGCCTATATGGGTGTGTGGCGACTGTCGGCATCATCACCTGGTTGACAGCGTCAAGAATCTGCGCGAGCTTGGCAAAGATGTTCCCGAAGATATCGAGCTGCACAAGCCTTACATCGATCAGCTCGAACTCTCCTGCCCGAAATGCTCAGGCCGCATGAAGCGAGTTCCTGAAGTCATTGACTGCTGGTTCGATTCAGGCGCAATGCATACCGCCCAGTGGCATTATCCATTTGAAAACAAAGAAGTTTTCGATGCCAATTTCCCCGCCGACTTCATCTGTGAAGCCATTGACCAGACCCGCGGCTGGTTTTACAGCCTGCTGGTAACTTCCACTTTCCTGCACAAGCAGCCGCCTTACAAGAATGTTGTGGTTCTTGGCCACATCTGTGATAAGAACGGCATCAAAATGAGCAAATCGAAAGGAAACGTGCTCGATTGCATGAAGCTTTTCGATACCTATGGTGCCGATGCGGTCAGATGGTCGCTTTATACCGGCACCGCTCCGTGGAACACCCGCCGATTCTTTGAAGAAGCGATTGCTGAAGCTCAGAAAAGTTTCTTAGGCACTCTGCAGAACGTTTACAGCTTTTTCGTTCTCTATGCCAATATCGAAAATTTCAATCCTTTCGATCATGTGCTGCCAGTTGCCGAGCGCTCTGAAATCGACCGCTGGATCATTTCCCGGTTCCACCATACGGCCGAAGAAGTTCGCAAGGCGATGGACAAGTTCGAAATTACCTGGGCCACCGGCCACATGGAAAAATTCATCGACGACCTGTCGAACTGGTATGTGCGCCGCAGTCGGCGCCGTTTCTGGAGCAGCGACAAGAACAACGATCAGAAGAGCGCATTTCTGACACTATGGGAAGTTCTGACCGAATTTGCCAAGCTGACTGCGCCTTTTACGCCGTTTATCGCCGAAGACATCTATCGCAATCTGGTATGCGGGGTTAACAAGAACGCCCCCGAAAGCGTTCATCTTACCGATTACCCGGTGCCCGATGAAAATCTGATTGATGAAAAGCTCGAACAGCGCATGGATTTCGTCATGCGCGTCGTGCAGCTTGGCCGCGCCGGCCGTAACGAAGCCAATCTCAAGGTTCGCCAGCCCCTCGCTGAAATGAAAGTGGTAACCAGCGACGCTTTCGAACGCGAAACCCTGAAAGAAATGGAATATCTGCTGCAGGAAGAGCTGAATATCAAGCAGGTTACCGCCGTTTCTGATGCTTCAAGCCTGATGCGCTACATCGCCAAACCCAATTTCAGAACCCTGGGAAAAGGCCCGTTGAAAGGCATGATTCCGCAGATAAAAGCCCATCTCGATGCGGCTGATGGCAGTGAAATCAAGCGCCAGCTCGATGCGGGTGGCTATGAATTCAAGCTCGACGACAAGCCGGTAACCCTGACCGCTGAAGATATCGATCTACAGGTGCAGGCTTCCGATGACTTCTCGGTGCAGTCAGATGCGCGCCTGAGCATCGCCCTCAACAAGGTGCTGACCCGTGACCTGCTGCTCGAAGGCCTGGCCCGCGAACTGGTAAATAAAATACAGTTCATGCGCAAAGAGCAGGGTTTTGATATAATCGACCGTATCAGAGTCAACTACGTGGTAACCGATTCTGAAGGAAAACAGGATATTGAGGATTCAATCCGCTCATTTGGCAGTTATATCGGGCAGGAAACCCTGGCCCGTTCCATTGACGGTGACATGAACGGCAGCGAAGCCACTGAATGGAACATCAACGGCATCAAGGTTAAGCTTGCCATCAGCAAGGAGTTGAATACATGAAGTTTCGACTTGATCTAAAAAGCCTTACCGAGGCTATCAGCGTTACCGCCCACGCCACTGCGGCCCGCGGAGTTAAGCCGATTCTTGCGAATCTGCTGATCACGGTCAACAACAATGAACTGCGTTTCATCGGCACCGATCAGGAAATCATGATGATCTGCAAAGCGCCCGCCGAAGTGATGAGTGAAGGGCACTTCACCATTCCGGCCAAGCTGCTGCAGGAAATCGTTTCCTGTATTCCCGGCGATGAGCAGCCCCAGGTTACGTTTGAACTGGCGTCTGACGATAGCCCCGAAGTGGAAATTTTCAGCGGCCGCAATCGCTTCAATCTGGCAATTCAGGGAATCGATGATTTTCCGCCGGTGCCGGTTTTTGAAGATGAGCAGATGGAAAGCTTCAGCATGCCTTCTGCCGGCTTCATCAAAGCTTTGAAAGAAGCGGCGATTGCCGTCAGCACCGAAGAGGGAAATCCGGTTCAGCGCAGCATCTGCATCGATTTTTCCAACCCGGAAAGACCGGTTCTGGTGGCTACCGACAGCAAGCGCCTGGCCGTGACCCGTATTGAAAATCTTCAGGTTCCTCCCGCATTTCAAAAGGTGTTTATCGTACCTTCCAGAGCCATACCCGAACTGCAGAAGATTCTCGATGCCGGTGAAAATGTGGATGTAAGCCTTTATAAGGGCCAACTGGTATTTTCTTCTCCGAATTTTCAGCTGATCACCCGGCTGGTCGACGGGCGTTTTCCCGATTACAACCGGGTTCTGCCCAAAGAATCGAGCCGCGCCCTGAAAATCAACCGTAAAGAACTGGCCCAGGCTTTAAAAGCGGTCGGTCCCATTGCCCGCAACCGCAACGGACTGGTCAATCTCGATATCAGCAATAATGAAACCAAAATCTGGTCTGAATCAAAAGAACAGGGCAAGGCAGAAATTTACATTTCTTCAGAGTTGCAGGGCGACCCGATCAATATTGCCTTCAACGTCAAGTTCATTCAGGATTTCATCAACGTAATCGCTGATGAACAGGTGATTCTCGAAATGACTACCCCCAGCTATCCGGGTTTGCTCAAACCGGGCAATCTCGAAGCTGATTTCAAATATGTTCTGATGCCGATGGCCTATTCAGAAAAATAAACAGGAGTTCCCATGACCAAGCAGGATATTGCCCGACTTCGCAAAGATCTTATCAGTGAGAAATCAGAACCGCGAAAGAAGGCGCTGAACCAGCTCAAGAACTGGCCCGCCGCCGAAGCTCTGCCGTTGCTGGCCGAATTGCTTGACTGCAAGAACGATGACGTTCTTGAAGACCTGACCAAAGGGCTGCTCGCCTATAAGGACGATGCCCTGCCTTATCTGGTCAAGGCACTTTGCTCTGAAAGCTGGAACCTGCGGCGCTCGGCCTCGAAAATTCTTTCCAAGCTCGGTGCCGGCTCACTCAGGAAATTGATGGAACTTATTCCCGAAAACGAAGAAGACGTCGATTACTGGATGGTTCAGACCCTCAGCAACATGGGCGGCGAAGCCACCCAATATCTGGTGCGCATCTTTTCCCACCCCAACCAGCGCATTCGCCTGGCGGCAGTAAGAGCCGCCCAGAACGTCGATGACCCGCGAATGGTGAAAGCCCTGCTGCATCTGCTTGAAGATCAGAACTGGCCGGTAAGAAAAGCGGCTTACGACAGCCTTGAAAGAATTTACAAACTCGATCAGCAGGCGGTTATTGAAGCTCTTGACCGCAGCTCTGAAGAAGCCCGTTTCTGGATCATCAAGCTGATTGCCATGCAGCCTTCACCCGAGCATGTTGGCAAGCTTGCCCAGATTATTGATGGCTCCCCGATGGAGTCAAAGCTTGAGGCAATCAAAGCTCTCGCAATGGTTGAAACTGCCGAAGCACATCGTCTGCTGGTAAGCTACCTGGCCCATAAAGCCTGGATCATCAGAAAAACCGCTGCCGACGCCATCTGGACTCAGGGTCTCGGCGTATCGGAAGAACTGATCTCAGCAATCAACGGATCCAATGTCGATGCCCGTTACTGGTCGGTTAAGCTGCTTGGCCAGTCGAAAGAACCGGGAATTTTCGAAGAAATCGTCAAATGTCTGCAGGATCACCATGCATCGGTAAGATCGGCATCCTGCCAGGCTCTTGGCTCGCTCGGCGACAAGCGGGCGCTTGCCCCTCTGATGGCCGTTCTCAACGACGAGTCTGAAGAAGTTCGAACCGCTGCCATTCTGGCTCTTAGCCAGATCGGTGAAAAGGACGATATCTTAAGTAAACCTTCCATACCAGCCCATCTGCGCAAGGAAAACACCGCCGCCTGCCCGAATTGCGGCAAACTGGTGGGTCGCAACTTCACCTTCTGCCCGTTCTGCCTCGGCCACCTGCGCAATGCCTGCCGAAAGTGCGGTCGCGCTGTAGAACCGAGCTGGAAAGGCTGCCCCGATTGCGGTGCCCCGCTTTGATAAATTAAATATTTAATTAAAAACCCCGGCAGACTGAAAATTCAGCTGCCGGGGTTTTTGCTTCTTCAGATCCGGTAAAAGAGGGAGCCAAAGGATGTCATTCAGCGGGAACCCACTGATTATCCTTTTTGATGAACTTCTGACTGTTTGAAGTGTTGTCGAAAGTCTCAGCTTCACTGAAAGTTCCCCGCAAATCCAGACTCATCATTTTTCCAGACTCAAGTATGCGTTCAGTGCCTGATTTGCTGGTAAGTCTGACCTTGCCTTCACTGACCCCGACTTTTGTCGAACTTGAACTCACCGTAACTTCAAATACTGTTCCGATTACTCCGGTTATTCCGTGCGGGGTTTCAACCGAAATCGGTTTCTTTGAAGGATTGATTCGGTAAACCCCGGTTCCTGAATTCTGCTTGAAGCTGTTTTCGGTAAACTCAAAGTATGAATCCTGCTTAAGTTCAACTATTCCGCCATTGTCAGGCAAAAGCAGGTCTGCAGATGATTCAGGCCTGGTTCTGACCGCACCGCCAACCGGAAGAGTGCTGTTTTGAACTGCTTTTACAAATTTACTGCCTGAGTCAGAACGCGTTTCCACCTCTCCCGTAACTTTGAGAAGTTTTGCCCCGTTTTCATTGTTCTTGCACCCGGTCAAAATGACTGATAAAACAATTATTGTGATTATCAGACGAAATGAAACTTCAGTCTTGCAACGCATTTTTTTCCTCCATCAGCAAACGGTCAAGGTGTTACGTCAAAACTCATGAAAAACTAAGTAGATAGTAGCCAATGAGCCTTTGTATAATACATACTACTATAGATTTTGGAATTTAATTAATTTTTTGAAAGGTCTCTTGAAACCTATAACGAAATTAACTGGATTTCCGTCATATTTTTTTTCAGATTATGTGGAAAATGTCTCAAAATTGCCTCGACATCATGATTGAAATGCTGACTGGAAGCTTGCCTTCGCAGGCGTGGCGTTTGTGAATTTTTAGATGAATTCTAAAAGCTATTGGATATTTCTTGCGAAAAGATTACCATCACTGTTAGACTGACAGAGCAGATAGTTGTGAATTGCCGGCAGATGGTGATTTGTGGCAGGTTTAAATTTTTATTTTGATTCATTTGGAAAAAAGCAGCGGCCGGAAATGAGGCGAGGCTTCTCTCTTGCTGAATTGATGATAGCTTTTTCGCTCTCGGTTTTTTTGATCATTTTGTTGTGGTATTTTTTTTCGCAGACCGGTTATTCGGCCGAGGTTCAGGCTCGGAAACAAGGCCTGATGGATGTTTCCAGCAGATTCTTGCGGGTTTTGAAAAAAGATGTCCGATCGGCAACCGAGGCTGAAATTTCTTCAAAATTTATCAAATTGAAAATTAACCGGTTGTCTGAAGAATCCGGCGTTCCTGAAACTGCTCAGGTTGAGTATGAGATTTTTCCGGAAAAAATAGTGCGCGATGACGGGCAAAAGACAATTTATTCATTTTCCAGCTTTCGAAAGAACGAAAAGGACTATCTTTCTTTGGATATCATTCGTAATTCTCAGAACAATTCTGGGGTTTTTCTTGAGATATTTGCCGTAAGCGATGGTGGGGTTGAAATGATACACGTAAAAGAAAGACTTCTGAAAATAGATATGACAAATGAAAAAAAATAATCGTAGATTTAAAACAAGAGGAGAGCCATATGCCAGGAAAAACTGTTTCAGATTTTGAATCGGTTTTGCGATATTCAGGCTTCACTCTGGTCGAACTTTTGATTGCTCTTTTCATCCTTCAACTGATTATTGCGCCGGTTTATCTTCTGTTTACCGAAACCCAGAAAACCATGTATAAGGCAGCTGATACTTTAACCGCATCGCATCTGGCCAGTTCAATGATAGCAGGACTGCGTGAAGCTCCGGTTGAATCGCTCAGGCCTCAACCTCTTGAAAATGACCTGGATCTTAAGCCCCCTTTGTCGTTAGAGGACATTGGAGTTCTTCCGGTGCCGACCAATTTTACCAGAAAAGTTGAAATGATCCCAATTGATGCGACAGGCAAAGAAGGCGGTCCTTTTTTTCTGGTAGAGGTTCAGGTAAGCTGGTTCAACCGAAAAACCAGCACTCCGGTTGAGTATGTGGTTCGAGATTTGTTGCGGGGAAAAAAATGAAAAGAAAAGGCTTTGTTCTTCCCGGTGTTCTAATGCTGATCTGCATTCTTATTCTCTTTGCCGCAGTTCGTCATTTCTTTTCAAGGAATCAGCTGGTGCAGGCAGCTCATGACGCAAATTATGAGAAGGCCTTTCATCTGGCAATTGGCGGCATTGAATCTTCCGACCACCTTTTCCTGAAAGCTGCTGCGTTTTTTAACGACAGTCGACCGGCAACCTTTCCCAAAGCTGAAAAAGCTCCCCCGGAAATAGAAGAGATTATCAAGCAGCTTCTCGATCGCGAGCAGCTTCCGTTTCCCAGAAAAGATTTCATTCAGATAAAACCCTCGGTATTCAAGCATTTGCAAAGTTCCTGGGAGGATATCTCATCGTTGAAAGTGGAGATTGAGCTTCGAGATCTGGGTGAACTGGTTTTAGCGCCTGACGGACCCGGGCCCATTCCTGATCCCCGTGAAAAAGGAATTTTGGTGATGCTGCATGCCGAGGCCAACGTTAAAGGCACGGTGGCCCGTGTCTGTCGATATCGCGAAGCAAGGCTGGTCAACATCCTGCCTTCGGCGCTTGGAAAGTTTTCTCTTTTTTTGCGAAAACAGGGAAATCTTTCAAACAATTCTTTTGAAGATTCACTCACCAGCGTTTCTCGATTAAAAGATACTCCTCTGATCGTATTTAATGGAAAGACAGGTAGCCTGAATTCATTGGCCCCGAATGCGGCTGCAGAATTTTTCGAAACCCAGGGATGGGTCTTTCTTGGCGGCGATTCTCCATGGATAGTGGGGTGCGGAGCCGGTGGCGGAAACCCTGACCTTGCATCTGCCCTGCTTGATAATGAAATGCACCTTTTTGAAATTAAAGAACCAGATGAGTTTGCCTCGCTGAATTTTCTAAATTATTATTCTCAATCTGAAGCCCTGTCTCCGGAACTCAAGACTACCGAATTTGCTGAAGCATATCAATCTCACAGCGATGAGCTTTTTTCTTCGAAAATCAGAGTTTCGGGGAGTAAAAGCCGGCCAACCCCGACCAACGTTGTCGGAAAAGTCATTTACAAGTGGGCTCTGATACAAGGGTTATTCAACCAGCCGTCGAAAAAGTTCTATCCATACCCATTTATTAATGAAAGCCAGTTTAATAGCCATTCCTGGCCGGGAATGAGTGAAAATGCCGCAATGACCATGGTAGAAAATTTCGGTGGCATATTCAATCGCTATAAAGCCCGCATGTCGACTATCATTGAAGAAAGATACAATGCTCTTAATCTCAGAGCACTCAAATTTTCCACAGCTCCGCTTGAAAAAGCGATCATGATCAATCCTGAAAATATTCCATCCGATGCCGTATTACCCGAAAAATCGAAACGCCTTGTCGTTGACGATCAGGCAGCTTCATTTATCGATGCGAACTATGGCAATTCATACCAAATCTGTCGCGACAACGGTACGATTATTTTTGCCGGCAATCTTTCCGGTTTTGAAAATCTTCAATTCATGAAGGCGAAGGTTTGCGAAACTTTTACCAAAACCGGTGACTTTTTTAAACGGCTTGAGAATTCGGGAAAAGAACTGATTCTTGATAATGCCTTCCTGATTAAGGGTGATTTGAATATCGACCGGCGCATCTCATCTATCGATGGATGTGGGGGAATGATAATCGCTGAAGGAGATGTTGCCATTAATAATGAAATTCTCGCCCCCAACCAGGAGGTGATCGTGATCGTCAGTCTGGGCGGAAATATCAGGGTCAATACTTCCGGGCCGGTTCATGCCGGTTTGATTGCCTTGAAGGGTAAGATTATTGTTGAAAGAGGTCTCGACGTGCAGGGGGTTGTGGCCGCTGAAGAACTTTCAATGAGTAGATCGGCTCCAACCGCAATGCGAAAGATCAGTTACAATCCGAATTTTGATTCTACCGACTCTCAAGCTTACTTGAGGGCTTTCAAATTATTCATGCCAAAGGATGCGATTACCTTTGTTAAGTAAAAAAGCATTTACCATGGTTGAACTGGTAATTACTCTGGCACTGGTCTGCGGGGCAGTGATTCTCTGGGCTTACGTTCTTTCCGTAAGCCGGGCCCGCAGTGAAGACATTGGAAATGAGCAGTCGTTTGTCAGTTTGCGTGCAGCTTTGATTTATCGTCTGAAAAAGGACATTCGCTCTTCCAGGAAAATTCAGCAGATCGATCCCGGAAAATGGCAAATTACTGTCGTTTCATCCAAAAATTCTGATTATCCGGAAGAGAAAACAGTGATTTACCAGCTCAGCGATAACGGAAAAAAAATCTCGGTAACCGAAGAGGGGGGAACGAAAAATTATGATTTCACTCAGGTGCTTGGTGACCAGAAGCTTAATTTCAAAATCATTCCCTAGAAGAATTTCATTATTGGCCCATTTTCTTATTTTGGCCTGCGCCTGCCAATCAATTGCTGCAACCGTCATTTTCGATATCTCGCCGGCAACCGATTCTTTCAAAGTTGAGATTCTAAATGATCCGGGTGGAGTAAAGTTCGAAACTACTATTAAATCTCAGAAGGCAGGGGTCTCAACCGATGAAACCGTTTCTCCGGTTGAGGATTTTATCGACCGGATTTCATCAGATTTTCCCCATATTTTTTCGGACCCGAAAAATATTTGGAATAGCGGTTCTAAACCCAATGCCACTTTGCCTGAAGTAATGCAGCCTCCTTTCTCTGAGGCAACCCTCAATGGGAAGGGCGAAAAGGAGTTGGTGGCCCTGCGCGATGGCGAGGTAAGCCTGGCAGTGCTTTTGTCAACTTACGAGTATGCCACAATGGAGGTTCATTTATTCGACGTTGATGGCTCTGAAATATGGTTCAGCGGACAATCCCTTCTTTATTGGGAACGACCAGACAGCAAATCATATGCGCCCGCAATATTCAAGGGCCGGGCTGATCCAACCAGTATGGTTAGTGAAAGAAGTGGCGACTTTGGGCCCAATGAAAACCTTACCTATAAATTTGATATAAAGGAAGGTCAGAAAATTATACTGAAAACCGGAGGCAATGCTGCGCCAAGAAGCTTCATCAAAGCCAGTGGTTCAGCATTTTAAATTTTTGTTTGGTGAAAACCTTAATATGACAAAACTGAAATTAATCGCGTTAATTAACTATAGAGAAAGGTTTTATCGCACGACTGCAAAAGAAATTTCTGATATCTGATGAGTAAATGTAATCTGGAATTTGACTCTGATTTTTTCGATTCTCTGCGGCGAAAAGATGAAATTGCTTTCTGTAGGCTTTTTCAAGGCTTTTCGGGCATGGTTTACTCAATTGCTTTCGGATTGCTTGGTGATCGTGGTGCGGCTGAAGATGCTCTGCAGGAGGTGTTTGTAAAGGTTTTTCATGCCCTGCCCAGGTTTCAGGGAAATAAAATCGCACCCTGGCTTGGAAAAATCGCTCACAACCATTGTCTAGATTGTTTGAAAAAGTTTCGACGAGCTGATCAGGAAATACTGCTGGAACCTGAAAAATTGGATCTGGTGATGGAATACACCGATTCATCATGCGATTTGCCTGATTTTTTGAAGTCTTTGACTTTGTTTGAAAGGGAAGTGATTCTGTTAAAAAAAGTTGAAGGGCTTAGCTATAAAGAGATTGCAGAAATTACCGGCAGAACGGAAGGAACTTTGCGGAATCTGGTGTTGAAGGTGCTGCACTTTCTCAAAGGAGAAGTCTGATGAAGGATAAATGCGAACAATTTATCTTGTGGTTGCAGGATCACGATCCAGGAACTGCAGTTGATGAACAACATCAGTTTCATCTTCGAGACTGCGAATCTTGCCGGGAGCTCTTCATAAGACAGGAAAAACTGTTTGAAGAATTGAAATCATCAGTGACTCTTTCTGACCAGAAACGCAGTGCGGTTGAAAAAGCACTGCTGCAGCGTTTGTTTGATGGTAATCCTGCCCCCTGCGGATTTTTTGACCGGCTGTTTCAGTTCTTAACATTAAGAAGGCTGTTGGTGCCGGGTGTTGTCGTTTTAATGGCAATTGCCTGGTTTTTTTCGACCGGTGGTTTTTCTCACGGAGAAATGGTGATTGGCGATTCATCAACAATCCTGATCGATGGTCGAAAAATTCATGCAAATGAAACAAAAGTTTGTTTGAATGAAAAACAAAAAATTTCGTTGATTAACGGTTTGATAAAACTTAAATGGAACGGCCAGGAAATGATCAGCGTTGCAGGCCGGCTTGATTTTGTCTCTGGTGTCGGTTCTCTCAAGGTCTCTGAAGGGAAGGCAAAAATAACATTCTTGCCTTCGTCACGGGGATATTTTGTTGAAACGGGTTTTTTTAAGATAGAAGTCGTCGGGACTGAAATTGAACTGGAAGTAACTGATTCATATGCCGTTATGTCTGTTCTGCATGGAAAAGTCAGATGGTCGGTCGAAACTCAGGGAAAGCAGGGAGAGGCTCAAGCCGGAAACCGGATAACCGTTAGAAACTCTTCTTCGGGTCTGCATATTATTGAAGATTCCATGGTAACCGGCCCGCAATCGAAATCTTCCGACCACAATGAAGCTGACGGAATAGTAATGGAAAAAGCCGGGGAAACCTGGAAAATGAAATAGATTTAACCATGTTGTTGAAAATTGTTTAAAAAATCTCTGGAGGTCGTTATGAAAAACTTTTGTTTCGCAAAAGTGGGCTGGGTATTAATTCTGGGCTTATTCTTTTTGAGTACGTCATTGTCTGCCAATGATCTGAAAATTAAATTTACCGACAAAAGCAAACTCAAATACGATGGTGACTGGCTGCTGATCAGTTACCAGGCCTATACTTCCAAAACTGTAGGCAGTGGTGGCAGAAGAGGAACCATGACCTGTAAGCCGGGTTTAACCGGAAAATATCAGATTATCACCGAATTCAAGGCAACGGTAAATCGTGGTAATCGCGCCAAATATTATGTTGATGGTTCCTTGGTTAAAGAAATCGACCAGAGGGCAGGAGTCGTGGAAGGCAAATCTGCATTTCCCAAAGTATCTCTGGGGGTTTTTGACCTGAAACCAGACTCTACGATAGAATTGCGTGCCCAGGATGGAAAATCGTATTCCTTCGTCGCATTCATTTTTACTACTTCCACTGCGCCGATTTCTGACCCGATTGCCGGCGGCGGAGATGCCGGGAATGAGCCGGCAGAGAGATCATTTACCGCGAAAAAAGATGGTGAACTGGTTATCGAGCCATATCTTTCGACTTACAGCCCGGCTACATTCAAGGTTACGGTTGATGGAAAAGAAGTTTTCAGCTGGGTTCGCTCAAATTCGACCACTAAGGAACCATGTGCTTTTCAGGGTGCTGCAGATGAAAAATCGATGTATGAAATCAAGCCTGGGGATTTTTCACCGTCTTCGGGGCTGAAATATACCATGGCGATTAAAGCCGGCCAGAAAGTTCAGGCGGTTAAGTCGGGTGGCTTCGAATCTGACTCGTTTCTGAAAATCTCCGGTCCGTTTGACGGCACTGAAGCCGCTAAAACTGATGAAACTGCAGCAGGAAAGGATGATGAAAAGAAGACCGGTGACAAAACTGATGAAAAGGCCGGTGAAACCTCAACCAAGGATGCAAAAAAAGCGGGCTCGATGGAAGAAGTGCTGGGAATCAAGTAATTTGCAGATGATATGTATTCAAGAAGGCCGCGCCATTTTCAAGCGGCTCAATCAGGTTTTCACCCCTCGACCAGTCCTATTGGTCGGGGGTGTCTTTCTGATGATTCTGCTTGCCATGATATTTTTACCGTTTACAACTAGCAGACTTGAAAATTTTTTATTCGATGCGAAGCAAAAAACTGCTGCAGATTTTCGAGTTCCAGATTCATCTCTGGCGGTTGTTGGCATCGATATCGAGGCTTTGCAGGATAGTAAAAACCGGTGGCCATGGCCTCGCGAAGAAATTGCCGAATTGGTTGGTCTTCTGGGAAGTCTTGAACCAAAGGGCATTTTGATTGATATTCTGTTCCAGAATTCAGACAGTGAAGTTGGTGACCAGGCTTTGGCCGAGATTTTTTATCGACTTGGAAACATCGTTCTGATCTCAATTCTTCAGGAAAAAGTTTCGGATAATGGAACTACATTGTCGAGATTCAATTCAATCGATCGTTTAGTTAAAAATTCCCGTGCTCAGGGCTTTGTCTGGGGATTGATGGATTCAGATGGGCTTCTACGCCGATTCAAAATGTCTGACTCAAGACTTGATGCTGATAGTGCGGCCCTGGCTTCGGTTAAAAATTTTTACAAAATTTCATCCGATCATTTGAATAGTCTGCCAGAAACTGCGCCTGTGGTTTTTGCGCGAAAAAATGGCGGAATTCCTGTAATTTCAATTCAGGACATTCGGAAAAACCAGGATTTTTATCGTTCCTTCTGCCGGGGGAAATTTTTGATTCTTGGGGTTAACGCTCAGGTTGCCCACGATTACCATAACACAGCAGTTGGGTTCAGGTATGGCTCAGAAATTCTTGCAGCATCTATCGATACAATTTTATCGAAAAGAGTAGGGTTCGTTTGCCACGATAATGCTGCGCTGCGCGCAATTTCAGTAGCCACAGGGTTGGTTGGATGTTTTTTTCTAATAATGGGCAACTATTCTCTGATCATCATTTCAGGTATTTTTGTGGCTTCAAATTTCATTCTTATGTTTTTTTCCGAAATCTGGCTGATTCATTTCCCTATTGCTCCTTTTTTTCAGAGCTGGGTAATATCTGGGATTCTCTTTGCCGGCGCACGATATTTCGACAACCTTTTCGTTCTGCAGGAAATGAGGCTCGAATCTTCCTCCGCTACCCTGGTTCAAGACCAGCTTCTTCCTGACCAGGAGCTTGAAGCGGGAGACTTTAAGGTGTATGGACTATCAAAATCAGCCAGCGCCATCGGTGGAGATTACTTCGATTACTTTTTCCTTGAAGACCGTTACATTCTTGTTATCATTGGCGATGCCACCGGTCATGGCATTCCCGCCGCTCTGGGCATGGCCATTGGTAAGGCGGCAGTCCTTATGAGCCTTGAAAACAAGCTTTCTCCCGCAAAAATGATTGAAGCGGTAAACCTGATTCTTTTTCGATCATTACGACGAAAGCTGATGATGACTATGGCCGTGCTCTGGCTAGACATACAGACCGGCGAATTTGAATACAGGAACTGTGGCCATCCATATCCCTACTTTTTTGCGGTCGATGGCTCCGTGCGACAGATTTCCGCGGCAGGATTGTTTCTTGGTACCCGGCCGAGCTACAAGCTTTCAGAGCCTCACAAAGGAGTTCTCCAGCCTGGCGAAAGGATCCTTTTGTATTCCGATGGTCTGGTTGAAGCCATGCCGACTGCTTCAAAAGAAGACGCATACGAATCTTTCAGAGTGTTTCTTGCTGATCGGCCTCGGTTGCCGATCAAGGAAGCCTGTCATGATATTATAGAGAGCCATCCACACTTTCTGCTTAAAAAGCCTCAACCCGATGATTTCACCGCAGTTTTGTTTGAGCGTCGCCGGGCTGATTGAAAGCTTTTTGCGGGGGGCCAGGTTTTCCGCAATTGATATTCTATCCGGCGAAGCTGGTTTAAGCCTTGCTGCTGCTTATTTTTCCCTTTTTGTCTTTCTCAGAATCAAGAGGTGCATAAAATTTGTAACGGCATTGTAAGGTCGCCGGAGTAATGGCCTTGAGCGGTTTGTAAAAATCCGTCCTCTGTTTTTTTGCGGGTTTGTGCCGTACATTATACTGACCTAAAGATTCGGGAGGAATGATATGCGTTTATCAGTTTTTGCTGTTCTGATGGCCTGTCTGCTGGTTTTCTCTTCTGCTGCCCAGGCAAATCAGCTTGTTGAAAAAGAATTTTTTCATCAGCTCAAGGTTGGCGAACCATCTCAGAGCTGGGAACACCGCATCGACCTTACCGATGAAATGATGCACCAGGGTCAGTGTTTCGTTGCCAGAGACCTCGATCTGCGCGAAGGCAAGCTGGTTATCGAAACTGAAGAGCTGACAAAGCTTTATTATTACGTAAAAGTCCGCCTGGCCAAGCCACACGTCAGCGTTCCCATGGCCGGCAAAATTAAAATCAGCCTGACCGTTGCTGATCATGCTTCCTGCCCGGTTCCCCCCGGCGCGCCGACCAATCTTGCCCTTTCAGAAGCCGGTGCTACCCTCAAGCCGATTTTTACCTGGAAAACCGATGCCAGATATGCGGCCATCACCCTTTTCGACGTAACCCAGCAGAAAACCATCTGGGAAAGAATTTCTACTACCCAGGGCTACAAAGGTTTCGACGAAGGCCTGTTAACCAAGGGCCACCACTATGTCTGGGCTGTTAAAGTCAGCTACAGCCAGGCTGCATGGTCATGGGAAACCCAGGCCGGCTTCAGAATCGAAGAAGTTAACGGAGTAGTTGTCGCTATACCCGAATAACCATCCTTTTTGCATATATAATTCTCTTTGCTGCCCTAACCGGCAGCTTTTTTTTATCCCGCCGATCATTGATTTTTTCAGGCTTTATGGGTATCTTGAACTGCATTCAGAAAAGAAATCAGGCATAAGGATCAGCTTAAAATGGAAGAAACCAGAGTATTGACCATTGTTTTTACCGATATCAAGGGTTTTACCGAACGCACATCCAGCAGCGACAGGGAAGCTGTGTCGCGCCTGCTGGCCAAACACGAAGAGCTGCTGCTGCCTCTTGTCTCCAGCTATGACGGGCGCCTGATCAAAACCATTGGCGATGCTTTTCTGCTGACCTTTGCCAGCCCGACCAACGCTGTTCTTTGCGCAGTGATGATGCAGGAAACCCTGAAAGAATACAACGCCAGCCTGCCTGTTGAAGAAAAAATCGAAATCCGAATCGCGATCAACACCGGCGAGGTGCTGCTGCGCGATGGCGACGTTTTCGGTGAACCGGTCAACATTGCGGCCCGAATCGAGGCTTTAACCGAAGCCAACGAAGTGTGGTTCTCCGAATCAACTTATCTGGCCATGAACCGCAAAGAAGTTCCCACCAGCCTCATAGGTGAATACCGGCTGAAAGGAATTCCTGAAGCGGTAAAGGTTTATCGGGTTCTCAGAGACGAAAATGACCAGAACTATCTGCAGACCGTTGCGCACCAGCTTGAAAAGCTTCGCAATTCCGCACTGAGCAAAGTTTTACCCGTGCCGACCGCAAAACCGGGGCGGGCTTTGCACTACCTGGCAGCTGTGCTGGCTATTGTGATTGTGTTTCTGCTTCTACGGGAATCTGAACTCGATAAGCATCTGCGACTCGCTGAAGAGGCAAAAAATGCCGGAAATTTTTCCATCTCAATTGAAAATTTGAAAAGTGCGGCGAAATTGAAGCCTGGTGATGCGGAAATTTTTCAGAAACTCGGTGAATCAATTGATTTGCATGTTGGGCTGTCCCTTAAAACCGGGCACCATACCATTGAAAATATTGAAAAGCTTGATATGGAGCTTAGCGAAATCAGGGCTTTGTTTCCTGTGCTTGAGAAGAAACTGCTGCGTGCCGACATTGAGCTGGCTATGGCAAAAGCCAATTTGTGGGCGGTAGCTCCAAGGCGCGAAGAGGCAGATCTGATTCTTGATCAGCTGGCAGAAAAGGCCGGAAAAGATGCTGCCGTACTGTTTCAGATTGCTGAATTCTACGGGCGCTACGGCTATAACTGGACTCGAACCATTAAATACATACATGCCGCCGCCGTGGCTGACCCGGTTGCATACGCCACCCACCCGGTGGTAATCGAGCAGTTAACCTGGTTTCTTGAAAAGATCGCCCCATCTGATGGCTACCATGAAGTGCGCCAGTTCATTGCCAGTCGAAACTTTGATTATTTTGCCGACAGTCTGAGAAACGCTTTGTATGGTGAAGGCGAAGAGTTTCACACCATGCGCTGGAATGCGCTGAAAATTCTGCAGATCAGAGGCGAAAAAATCGATGAACTCAAGGTCTATCTGATAGACCTGCTCACTTCTCCCGGTGATGTTAATTCAGAAGAACTAAAAGAGATTACCGGCTATTTTGCCGCAAATTCGGGGCCGGCGCTGGGCGAAAAACTAAATGCCCATCTGGCAACACTGCCGAAAAAGTTTCCGCTTTTTGAAAAATTCATGTTTGAAACTGACGACCCGGTGATGAAAGTGGCGGCCGGGCCATTATTTTTGCATCTGCAGGCTTATCTGCATGAACTGCTGGCTTCTGAGCAGTTCACCACCAGGTTCAATGCTTTTCTGGCGCTGAAACTCAGAAACGACCTCAGCACAGAAGAGAAGTGGCTTTATTGCTTCAGAACGATTGAAGAGTTTCGGCGCCTGCAATGGAGCAGTCTTTATTATCCAAGACTGCTCGAAGCACTCGATTTCATGCTGAAAAATCCATTGCCTGAAAAAGTTTCGGCCACCGACACTTTCAACGGTCTGGCAAAAACAGCAGCAGGGGCTTTGAAAGCAATGATAGATCAGGATCTTGAGGCAATTGCCAAAAAAACCGATCTGCGCTACTTTAAACTGGATGTGCGTTCGCAGGACGACATGGAAAAACTGTTGAAAAAACTGCAGAAGTTTTAAAACGGTCACGAGGTAAATGGAGGAAACAATGAAAAAAAATCTGTTAATGGTTGGTTTGTTAGGCGTTGCACTGGTTGCCCCGGTGAGTGATCTCTCAGCACAGCAGAACCGGCGTGGTAATGCCGGAGGAAAGCCAAATTGGAAAGCAAATCTCGAAGCTAAGAAAGCCGAACGCCAGCAGAAGTGGAAAGAAAAGACCCTGCAGAATAAAGAGAATGCAGCGGCTAAAAGAGAAGAAGCCAAGCAGCGCTGGCAGGAAAAAATGGCGCAGCGCAAGCAGATGAGCGCCGAAGAACGCGAAGCCAAAAAGGCCGAGTGGAAAGCCAGATGGGGCGAGAAAAATGCTGAAAAAATGGAGCAGATGAAAGAAAAATGGGCGCAGATGCGCGAACAGAACCCCCAGTTCAAAGCCCTGCAGGAAAAAATTGCGGCGCTGAAAGAAGCAAAAGGAAGTGGTGTTCAGGGCGCTTACCAGGAAAGAATGCAGCAGTTGCGCCAGCATTACCAGACCATGGACCCCCAGGCCCGGGCCAACCTGAATCAGCAGATGCCTGATTTTGCCAGAAAACTCGATGAGCTTCATCAGAACCCGAAAATGTGGGAAACATCCTATTCAGCAACCGGTCCAAAAGGCGGGCAGCACAATTATCAGGGCCAGATTCAGAAACAGGGAAACGACTGGACTCAACAGGGAACCTGGACAAATGATCAGGGCAAAAATGTGATTGTTCAGGGCCAGCATACCCGCGATGGTAATCAGGCCCAGACCAATAAAACCTGGACCGGTGAAAACGGCAACCAGGTCAATATGCAGCGCCAGAGCGAAATTCAAGGCAATACCGTTAATTCAACCGCCAACTGGACCAATTCCCAGGGCCAGACTGCGGTTGTAAACACTACCGCAACCAAAGACGGAAATAGTGTTCAGTCAGATGTGGTCGTGACTGGCCCAAATGGTCAGACTCACCATGTTAACGGTTCAACCCAGTATGAAAAGGGACATTCAAATACCCAATGGACCAACGACCAGGGCCAGAGCTTTGAAACCAGCTCCGACTGGGTTTTCGACCTGCTCGAAGAATAATATAAACGATTGAAACATTTTCGTAGGGGCCGGCCACCGCGCCGGCTCGAATTTTTTACCCTAACCTTTGGCCAGAAACTTCCTCATGATCAGCCAGCTGAATGGTAATACCAGAATGAATGGCAGAAAAATCAGAATTTCGGTCAGGTCATAGGCGGTAAAAAACGGTCTTGCTTCAACGAACTGATGCGCATGGGCTTGATAAAACTCAGACATAGGATCAGGCCCATGGTAGCAGCAGAATACTCCGCCGTCTGCGGCGATGTCGCCGTAAGATAAAAATCTGCAGTAATCTTCGCTCTTGAATGGACCCGGTCTTATCATCTGAAACAATGGCGATTCTTCATTGAAAATCAGCTCATCATCAGCCCATTTGAAATTTATCTTTTTCGCCTGCTGAAACTTTTTCAGCCATTGATTGATCCGGTTCTGCATTTTAAAACAAGACTTCTGTCTTGATTCCGAAGAAATGCCAACAAAAAATTCATATCTATGTTTGAATTCTCTGATCAGGTTTGCCAGAGTTATTGGGTCGGTTTTCTTGAAAAAATCAGGGTAAAATATCGATGCCGGAAGCGAATCGGGGTTTTCCCGCAGATACATTTCAGCATTGAATTCTGCCATAACCGAACTGGCCGACAAAAGCAAAATCACTGCCAAGAAATAAAAACGTTTCATAATTAGTCTGTTCTTTGATAGGATCATATTGAGCTAAAAATATATTGCAGGTGCCCATGATAGCTGAAGAAATGAAAAAATGCTATTGGCTCGTGGAAAATCAGATTCTCGCCGGCCCTTATCCATATAACCCCGGTGCCCGACATCCAGCTCTTTTTCTCGAAAACCTGGGTGCTGCCGGCATCAATTCTTTCATCGATCTTACTGAAGAGGACGAACTAACCCATTACGATTCTCGATTGCCGCAAAGCACCGTTTATTGCCGATTCGCCATCGAAGATTTTTCCGTGCCGGCGGTTGCGCAGATGCGCCAGATTCAACGATATCTGCAATCTGAAATCGCGGCCGGTCGAAAAGTATATCTTCACTGTTTCGGTGGTATCGGCAGAACCGGCACAGTTGCCGGGTGTTATCTTGCCGAACACGGCTTTCCGGGCTTAAGAGCCCTTGAAGAACTGGCTCGCCGCTTTTCATCATCTTCATCGTCGGCCTGGGCCCAAAGCCCGGAAACACCGGAGCAGAAAGCCATGGTCGAGCACTGGTCACCCGAAGCCTAGTCTTTTCAACTTTCTGAAATCTGAGTCGATGACTGGTTGAAGAAATTCAAAAAATGATTTAAAGTTTTTCTCAGTTTTTTAAGAGATTCCTGAATTTCTATGATATTGAAGCCTGCCGCGTTCTGACTAAGTTCTTCTGCCTGCAGAGCCAGCAGGTTAAAACTGTGCATGATCGCCACATTTCTGATTTTCGCCGCCAGTTCTTTTACTTCGTCAATGCTGATCGCACCATCAAACTGGTTAAGTTCGTCGAGCAGACTCAAATCAATTTTTCCTGCCAGTTCCCGGGGGTTGATGATCTGTTCATAAGCAATGGCCGGAGGTTTTTCGGGGGCTTCGACCGGGGCAGTAATGCTTTCTCTGAGAGAAAACTTCAAATAATGTCCCGCTTCGGTGAACAGGTCTGAAAGCTTGACCGGTTTATGCAGATAGCCGTCAAAAATTCTGGTTTCCTCGGTTTCCATTGCGCTGACCGATGCAGTAAGCGCTATTATCGGCACTTTCCTTCGGGATTTAATCTCTCTGGTGGCTTGAATGCCGTCCATTACCGGCATTCTGATATCCATGATCACCAGTTCCGGGTTGAATTCACGCTCGATTTCAGCCGCTTCGGCTCCGTTCTGAGCCGACCGAACCTGCAGACCAACCGCTGACAGGGCTTCGGTAAGAAGCTCGCGGTTGGAAGTTGCATCATCAACTACCAGCACTTTCTGTTCTTCGAAAATGAAACGTCTGGCGTTGCTGCTCGAACTTTCTTCAAGGTGACTGGTCAGCTTTTCGATCATCAGATCGCGCAGACGCAATTCAAAACGACTGCCTTTTCCCGGCTCGCTTTTAAGAAAAATCTCGCCGTTCATCATTTCAACAAGCCGCTTGCAGATTGCCAGCCCAAGGCCGGTTCCGCCATGCTTGCCACCCTGACCTTTTTTCTGCAGGAAGGGTTTGAAGATGTTGTCTTTCTCCTCGTGAGAAATGCCGATTCCCGTGTCTTCAACCGATACCAGAAGATTGGAATGCAGGGGATCACTGGCTGGTGAAGCTGAGAAGAAAACGCTGACTCTTCCTGTTTCGGTGAATTTTATGGCGTTACTTACCAGATTGCAGAGAATCTGGCGAATTCTTATGCCGTCGAGCAAAAGCACTGCCGGCACCGAATCATCAACTGAAACTTCGAGAAACAGTCCTTTGCGCGCCGCTTCAGAGGTGAAAAGCGAACTGATCTCTCTCGACAGAACTTCGATCGACATCGGTTCATTGAGTATTTCTAGCTTTCCCGACTCAAGACGTGAAAGGTCGAGAATGTCATTGACGATGCCGAGCAGACTGCGACCGGCAGAGACGATAGAATTGAGATAGCTTTCTTCCTGACGGTTTTTTAAAACCGGCAGCAACAGTTCGCTGAACCCGATGATGGCATTCAGTGGGGTTCTGATTTCATGGCTGATACTGGCAAAAAATTCTGATTTTAGAATGCTGGCGCTTTCTGCCTGGTTTTTCTGCTGCTGAATTCTGGTTTCGAGATCGAGATTGTGGGTGAAATCAATGATCAATCCGGCCTGACTGGCCGGCCTGTCGGGATGAGCAAAATCGAAGAAATCGTAAAAAATTCGCAGAGTTCGGGTTTTAAGTTCTCCCTGTCTGGTTTTAATGATTACGCGAAGGTCGGTGAACTGTCCACTTTCGTTGTTTTTTTCGCTTTTGCGGCGGCCCGCATCGAAGCGGGGCGGGAAGGCTTCGAGATCATCGGGATGAATGAATTTTTGAAATTCTTTCACTGTGGTTTTTTGAAGATTCTTTTCGCCAAGAATACTTTCACTGTCCCCCGAAAACCAGATTGTACCTTCTCTGAGATTAACCCGGTATGCCAGGGTTTTGCCGGCTGCCAGGGCACTCTCGAGCTGCTCTTTGACAGTTCTCAGCTCGGCTTCTGATTCATGGCTGACAGAAATATCAATCATGCAGCCTTCAGCATAAGAGCCCTCTTCATTGCGTCCCGCACGGCCAAAGAGGGCAACCCAGAGAATTTTTCCATCACTTTTTCTGATGCGGGTCTCAAAACCTTGTATTTCTCCTTTCTTTTTCATTTCATCATAAAAGAAAGTCTGATCCTGGTGATGCAGGTAAACCTGGTGGGCGATGCTGTTTATCTGACTGATGGCCTCTTCTGGACTCCTGTAGCCAAGAAGATTGCACATCGTCTGATTCATGAAAACGAAGCGATCACCGCGGCTGCGCCAGATTCCCACCGGCATTTTCTCGTAAATCTGTCTGAAGCTGTTTTCACTTCGGCTTAACAGATGTTCTCTTTCTTTTTCAGCGCTGATGTTCCGGATAATGCCGTCACAGATCTGAAGCTCGCCAATTCTGTTCCAGCAGCAGGTCAATCTGAACCATTGCTGGGTCCGGTCGTTTGCTGAAAGATCGTTCATGGGAAAATCATGCAGCATGTTGCTCGAAATTTTATTCTGGTATTGCTCTTTGAGATCATACCAGAACTGCTTCATTTCTGCTCGATGCTGAAAGTCCAGCAGCTGGAAAAAATCTGATGAATTGCTTACCGTTGAAGTTTTAATCCCCGAACCCGGGAAAGATTCCGCATAGAAAGTGAAGCGATCATTGGCCAGGTCATAGGTGTAAACCATCGCATCGCATTTTTCCAGACTGAAAAAAATGCGGTCGCGACGCGTCTTCTTGCAACTGACCATTTCGTTGTAAGCTTTCAGGGCCTGGCCGATTTCATCATTCCGATCAACGTCGATGAGCTTTACCGGCCGCTCGGCCGCAAGGTCTTGTAAACACCGGGAGAGGGTGCGAACCGGCAGCAATACAGTTTTCTCACAGGCCAGAAAAAAGCCAAGAATGAAACTGAGAGCCATGAACAGAAAAATCGCGGTCTGGGCCAGCAGGAAAATGTCGATCAGCCGACTGACCGGGCCGGGCTCGAGATGAAGCTCGAATTCCCATTTTTCCGTTTTATTCTGTCTTCCTTTAATGATGAGCTGGTAGGAAAACTTTTTAAAATCTTTGTCGCCGGCAGATTCGCCGATCATACTGATTACTTTTTGCCCGGATTCATCGATGATCGATAATCCGGCAACGTTTTTCTGATCGATCATTTTCTGCAGAATTCTGGTGGCGCCAATAAAATCGCGGTCGATTATCGACAGGCGAAGATCTTCGGAATTTCTCTCGAACAATGAGGTCAAATTTTCTCTGCCGTCATTGATGATGAGATTGCGGGCCATGATCGTGATTGCAATGGCGAGAAACCCGGTTAAAATTATGGCGGGTGACAGAAGATACAGCAAAAACCTCGTTTTGAACGAAGAAGTGCCGTAACAGACCGCATCTTGTCCTGACCAAACCGAATCAGACTTTGCCATTGAGATCCTCTGGTTATTCAGGTCTGATAATTAAGAATCTTTCTTTAATAAGATTATAGGCGAAAACTACGAAGCCGGGCAAGATGATTTATTTTTTTGGCGCCGGCAGTTCGATTTTTTTGGGCTTGTCGGTAAAGGGCTGATAAAGAACGATTACCCGGCCGATGATTCTGACCAGCTGAGCATTACTGCCTGAAAGTGCGGCTTGGGCAACTTCTTCTGCCTCAGCCGGGGAAGAATCGAGAATCTTGATTTTGATCAGTTCCTGGGTATTGAAAGCCTCATTGATGCTCGCAATAATCTTGGCTTCAAGTCCGTTTTTACCAATTCGGATTACGGGTGAAAGTTTATTGGCCAGAGATTCAAGGTATTTGCGCTGATTTGATGATAATTTCATGTTAGGTCTCCTGTGTGAAGCGGTTCATTCAACCGCAAGCATATTACTTTCGATCGCCTTGTGCAAGCCTTCTATCGGCACTCATGATCTCCAGGATTTCGCCGGGGCTGTTAACCTGCCAGGCATGCAGACCCTCATTCTGTGCGGCTGTAACGTTGGTAAGGCTGTCGTCGAAAAAGAAAACTTTTTCAGGAACGGTGTTCAGCTGCTCACAGACTTTCCGAAAGATCATTGGGTCGGGCTTGATCAGATGCATGCGATAAGAGAGAAAAAGTTCGTCGAAACATTCGAGAAGGGAAGTCTGGTTTCGCAGCAGATCAATGTGGCGGTGATTGGTATTGGAAAGCATTGCAAGGCGATAGTGCCGTTTGAGTTCTTCCATTATTGCGATGCAATCAGGCTTGACCGGTCCGATTATCGACAGAAATTCCTTTTCGAAATCTTTCAGTGGCAGCCAGCTGCCCGTTTCCTGGCAGAACGCCCGATGAAATTCGCCAAAATCACATTGCCCTGCCTCGAATTCTTTTACTGATTGCAGACTTAGCCAGTGTGATAAAAGTTCATGGCGCTGAAGAGATTTGCCAAAAAGCTTTCTGGCACTGCTTTCCCAGTTGAGGTCAATCAGAACGCCGCCCAGGTCAGACAGCACGATTAAATCTGAATCAGTTTGTTTCACAATGATCGTTCGGCCCGTTGCCGATTTCCTTTCTCGTCTGTTCCTGGTGAAGAGCCCTGGCTGCTTCAATTTTTCTGAAAGCCCAGGAAAAAAGCAGGGGAACAATGATCAGATCGTCAAGAAACCCGATTATCGGAATAAAATCAGGAATCAGGTCGATTGGTGAAAGGAGATATAAAATAGCAATTATCATGGCAATTTTTGCTGAGTCGGGTGCGTGCTCATCCATTGCCAGTTCTTTGTAGTATTCAAATTTTTGTTTCAATTCTTCGATAGTCGGCATAAACAATTCTCCGGTCTAATTTGACAGCATTTCAGCCGCCACATTATAGCATAAATTGCTTAATTGTTATTTTTCAGCAGCTCTTTTGGCGATTTACCTGCATTGTTTCCCGTCGAGTCAGCTGCTCCCAAATTTACCAGGTAATTGAAAACCTCGATGGCTCCTGCTGATGCTGCTTCATGCAGTGGTGTTGAGCCGCGGGCATCGACGGCGTGAATATTTGCCCCCGCTTCATTCAACTGCTTAACAATTTTTAAATTGCCTTTCATTGCCGCATAATGAAGGGGAGTGCGGTTATAATCATTGGTGCAATCAGGCTCGGCTTCTTTTTGCAGCAGTAGTTCAATCATTTCATGGTTTTCCTGTAATACAGCCAGATGTAAAGGGCATTCACCCAGTGAAATTTCTTTTAACTTTACCAGATCTGGCTGCAATTCAATCATTTTTTTAAAATCAGTAACGTCGTTTTCTTTAATTGCCTGCCAGAATTTCCTGCTGTTGTCCTTTTCCGACAGAATACTGCCAAAATGACCGGTTGACTTGAATTCATTTATCCGTGGACGATTGCCGGTCAGCAACGCGTGAATGAATGCCGTTTGTCCCTGATTGTCAACAGCATGATAATCTATGCCAAGATCAAACAAAGTTTTGATCAAATCATTTCGGCAGATAAACAATGCAGTCCTTCCGTCGGGAAGTCGGGCATTCAATTTTGCTCCATTTTTTACCAGGAGTTTCAGCATCGTTGCGCTGCTGCTGGTTGCTGCAACATGAAACGGTGTCAGATCGGCAAAATTCCTTTGATTGATGTTGATGCCGGCCTCGATCAGATATTTTGCCAGTTCGAGCCTGGCTGAAGAATCACCGGCGCAGACGAGATGAAGAAGGTTGTTTCCGCCGGAATCTCTCTGTTCAAAGCTCACTCCTGCTTCGATCAACAGGCGGCAGATATTGCTCAAAGCCTTTCCGGCCGCAAAATGCAGAGCAGCGACCGTACCGGGTGCCTGTGGGTCAATGCCCGATTCAATCATGGAGCTCACTGTTCCCGACTGATTCAGCTCGACCGCAAGAAGCAGCGGAGTTCGCCCGTGGCTGTCGGTTTCTTTCTGGAGCTGCCTGTGTCCTGCGAGCTGACGAACCATTGATAAATCATGGCTTCTGATGGCTTGATGCAGGCGGTTACCATCCGGAACTGCAGTTGACGCCGTTGATTTTGTCAGGATCAGACTTTTTTCCAGTCGGACTTTCTGACTCAAAGATGGATCCTTGATCCTGGCAAGAGCCTGGGTTGCTCTGGTAAAATCGCCCAGCTGCCGGTACAGATCTGCAAGTTTCAGGTGTAATTCATCAGAAACTTCGAGACTTTCAGTGACTAATAAATGATTTTCCAGGTATTCGGCAGCTTTGGCAAGAGCTGAGCGTTTCTGGACTTCAGGGCTTGCCCAGGCAGCCTCAAGCCATGCCTGAGAAAGTTCCAGTGCCGGTCTGCCGAGCTTCTCTTTTAACAGAGCATGTCGGTGCCAGCTGTTGCCGGTACGGCTCTGCTGATAATCTTTTGACCAGATGATCGATTCAAGCTTTTTCTGCTCTGACTCAGCCAGGTTCAGATTGTTAAAAACCCCGCCACACAAAGGACATTCGGGCAATGGCGCCGGTCGTTCGCCAGCCGTCT
>JBMOKV010000636.1:0-5194 GCA_049325495.1 Candidatus Rifleibacteriota bacterium
TGAGCGTTAATTACGTAGTCAACGATAACCTTTTCGGTCTCTGACGGAACATTGTTAAACGAAATAATGCATTCATGAATTTCTTTGGCTGAAGAAGTTATGAAATCTTCGGTTGAGGAACTGCCGCCGCCAAGCTTGAGTCTTACCAGACGGCCCTGAATGCCCTGAATGAAATTGCTGCCGATCTGAAACGCCAGAATGATGTACTTGCCCTGCTCAACATCTTCGTTGGTCTCAACCACACAACCACCCGCAGAAAGATTGATGATGACACCGCGCATTTCGAAATCACTGCCGCTGATTGAGCCGTCGAGCATCTCACCCGAGAGAAGAACCTTGAATTTGCAGGGAATTCTGGTCTCGGTGCGGATTGCTGAGCGCTTGCTTGCGCCTTCGACCTGGAAGTCAAACGGAACCAGAGAGTTCTGGAAAATATCGGAAAGAGTTCGCAGTTCTTTTGCACTGCTGCTTGTCTGGTCAACGATTACCGTCTTACTTAACGCTGTATTGGCAATATTCTGGATCTGAAGAGAAATATCGTCGGTTATCTGGGAAATTGTATTCACCTTCTGATACATGATGTCGGCTGTTTCACTCTGTCGCTCTGCGGACTGACTGATGTCTCTGATAATGTCGTTGAGCTGGTTGGTTGTCTGAACCATTGAACCAAGGCTTGACTCAACCGTAGTTACGACTTCCATGCCCTGGTTAACCTGCTGGGTATTGCTCTGCATCATTTCTGCGGCATTTTCAGTTTTTTGCAGAATGTCGTTGATCAGGTTGTTGATCTTTTTCGATGATTCAGCAGAGCCGCGTGCCAGCTTTCGAACTTCTTCGGCAACTACCGCGAAACCTCGACCCTGTTCACCTGCTCTGGCCGCTTCGATTGCAGCGTTAAGAGCAAGCAGGTTGGTTTTTTCAGCGATATTTGCAATTTCCGTCAAAATTGTACCGATCTGTTTACTGCGGTCATTGAGATCATTTACCAGTGAAGTCGAACCATCGGTCAGCTCTTTGATCTTGAGCATTTTCTGAACCGCTTCTTTGACTGACATCTGTGTCGATCTGGCACGCTCAGAAACGCTCTGACTGTCTTCTTTTGCAATGATAAGCTTCGAACTGATGTCTTTCGATAGACTGAAACTGCTTTCAAGCGATGAAATGGTCTCACGCAGATTGGAAGCATTATTCAGGGCTTTCTCATTGGTTTCGCCAACCCCATCCACGATTTCTTTAATTACCTGTGAACTTATCTGGGCCGTCCGGTCAAGGTCTATTGATGCTTCTTCAAGCTTGAGCGATATTACCAGAACTCTTTTTAAAACAGACATGACCAGCTTGAACATCTGGTCAAAGATGTCCATTTCTCTACCCATGCCTTTTCTGGTTGAGACAAAGTTCCCGGGTTTCAGCCCAACCATTGTCGTCAGGTCACGCGAAATTACTGTGACGATTCCACGTAAAACTTCGCGGCCAAACCAGCCGATCATAATGCCAGAAATCAGGCCGAGAACGACCGAGGCGATAATATAGGACGTTTTTACCGTTTTGGCGATTTTGCCGACGACTATTCCCAGTCCGGCAGTACTGCAGCCAATTATAATTCCCAATAGCAGGGCAAAAATCCAGAGGTTCCTCTGAGATTTCGCGTCTTTTCCAATGATCAGAGAATGAAGGGCCATGTGTTTAATTTAATCTCAGAGCTCACTCTGATTTTCTTTTTTTGACTTTTTTTCCGGAGCAGCTGCCACATTCTTAACAAGTTTATGCTCTTTACGAATTCTGTCAAGAATTCCGTTAACAAATTCATAGCTTCGATCAGCTGAATATTGTTTTGCCAGTTCAATCGCTTCATTGATCGTCGCGTTGATCGGAATTTCCTCGATATAAAACATTTCACAGGCCGCCGACCTTAAAATGCAACGGTCGATGGTTGACATTCTTTCAAGCGACCAGTTTTGGGCGGTGGCTTCAAGGATTTTGTCTATCTTTTTACCGTTTTCAGCGGCCACTTTAACCAGCTGCCCGGCAAAATCAAGCAGTGGTTTTTCTTTTTTCAGCTTGTCACTGATGCGGGTAGCAAGTTTTTTGATTGCAGCCACAGCATCTGGATTTATCGTAAGGCCCTTGAAATACTTGTCCAGCACATCCCTGCACAGCGAAGCGCAATCTTCGCTTTCATTCAAACATTTTTTTGAAAGAGTCTCGGAGAAGTCGGGGATAAACTCCTCGACTTCTCCTGAGAGTATCTCTTGAAAGGTGGAATTCTTGACGAACTCCCGGGCGAGGTTTTCGAAAGCGGGAAACAGCACAACTTCCTGCGTAACCTGGTTCAAGGCCTCGGCCAGTTCACAGCCGATCATTTCGGCCTGGTAATGTGCTTTTAGGGCCAGCTCTCTTGCCCTGCGCCTGGGAGAATTCATCAGTTTATTCCTTATGCTTCAGATGCTTTGGCTTTGACCGGTTTGTGGTTCTGGCTCTTCAGACTTTTTTCGCGGTCTTCGGCATACTTGAGAGCGGCATGAGCAGCTGCCAGGCGAGCTATCGGAACGCGGAATGGAGAGCAGCTTACATAGTCGAAGCCAAGTTTGTGGCAGAACATTACTGATTCCGGTTCCCCGCCGTGTTCCCCGCAGATGCCGATCTTGAGATCTGGTCTGGTGGTGCGGCCACGTTCAACGCCCCATTTCATCAGGTGGCCAACGCCTTCCTGGTCGATGCTCTGGAACGGATCGTGTTTCAGGATTTTTCTGTCGTAATAATCCTGCAGGAACTTGCCGGCGTCATCGCGGCTGTAGCCAAAGGTCATCTGGGTCAGGTCGTTAGTGCCGAAGCTGAAAAATTCAGCTTCAGTTGCGATCTGGTCAGCAACGATTGCAGCTCTGGGAATTTCAATCATGGTGCCGATCAGATATTTCAGTTTGCCGGCAACGCCATATTTCTTGGTGGTGTCTTCAGCAATCTTCTTAACGATGGCTTTCTGATTCTTCAATTCTTCGATGGTGCCGATCAACGGAATCATTACTTCTGGATATACAGTTACACCTTCTTTGGTCAGCTTGCATGCTGCTTCAAAGATAGCTTCGGCCTGCATTTCAGTGATTTCTGGATAGGTGATGCCGAGGCGGCAGCCGCGGTGGCCGAGCATCGGGTTGAATTCATGCAGTGAATCAACTTTGGCTTTAACCTTATCAACCGAAACGCCAAGTTTTTTGGCCATTTCTTTCTGGGCTTTTTCTTCGTGTGGTACGAATTCATGAAGCGGCGGATCGAGAGTTCTGATGGTGACCGGGTAGCCTTCCATGGCTTTGAAGATGCCGTAGAAATCTTCAGTCTGGAACTTCAGAAGCTTCTTCAGAGCTTTGCGGCGTCCGGCTTCGTCGTCAGCCAGAATCATTTCTCTCATATAGTCGATGCGGTCGCCTTCGAAGAACATATGTTCGGTGCGGCACAGACCAATGCCCTGGGCGCCGAACTTGCGGGCCACGGTGGAATCTTTTGGAGTGTCGGCATTGGTGCGGACATCGATTTGTCTTACTTTGTCGGCCCATTTCATGATGACACCGAAATCGCCAGAAAGGCTGGGTTCAATGGTGGGAACAGCGCCGAGCATTACGTCGCCGGTTGAACCGTCAAGACTGATCCACTCGCCTTCTTTGATTACTTTGCCATTGATGGTCATCTGGCGTTTTTTATAATCGATCTGCACTTCACCGGCACCGGCGACGCAGCATTTGCCCCAGCCGCGAGCCACAACGGCTGCGTGAGAGGTCATGCCACCGCGGGCGGTAAGAATGCCGGCCGCAGCATCCATGCCGCCGATATCTTCGGGGCTGGTTTCAATGCGCACCAGAATAACTTTTTCGCCTTTGGCTTTCCAATGTTCGGCGTCTTCAGCGTTGAAAACTACGCGACCACAGCTGGCTCCCGGAGATGCGGGCAGACCCTTGGTGAGTTTTTCTTTCTTGGCTTTGGGGTCGAAAATGGGGTGCAGGAGCTGATCAAGGTCGCTGGGCTTGATTCTGAGAATAGCCTGAGTTTCAGTGATCAGTTTTTCTTTAACCATGTCAACCGCGATTTTTACAGCAGCAGCGGCGGTTCTTTTGCCGTTTCTGGTCTGCAGCATCCAGAGCTTGTCGTTCTGAATGGTAAATTCGATATCCTGCATGTCTTTGTAATGATGCTCAAGCTTCTGGTAAACATCTACCAACTGCTTGTAAACGGGTGGCATTGATTCTTCAAGTGAGGGGTGATGAGCTTTGCGGTCTTTTTCGCTGACGTTATTATCTTTAGCCCATTCCTTCGAACCCTTGATCGTTACCTGCTGAGGAGTTCTGATGCCGGCTACGACATCTTCACCCTGGGCATTGATCAGATATTCGCCATAGAAAGCGTTTTCACCGGTGGCGGGGTTTCTGGTGAAAGCAACGCCAGTGGCGCAGTCATCGCCCATGTTGCCATAAACCATGGCCTGAACGTTTACTGCAGTACCCCAACTTTCGGGAACTCCTTCTTTCTTGCGGTAAATGATGGCGCGTTCGCCCATCCATGAACCGAAAACGGCGTTGATCGCGCCCCAGAGCTGTTCAACCGGATCAGTCGGGAATTCTTTTTTGGTTCTTTCTTTGATCAGCTTTTTATAGCGCTGAGTCAGTTCTTTCAGCATGGGAGCCGTCAGTTCGGTATCTTTTTCAACCTTGTTTTCTTTTTTCAGTTTGTGCATGACGGTTTCAAAAGGATCTTCTTCATCTTTTGATTCCGGTTTCATGCCCATTACAACGTCGCCATACATATGAACGAAGCGGCGATATGAATCCCAGCCGAAGCGTTCATTGTTGGTCTGCTTGATGATGCCCTGAACGGTTTCATCATTGAGACCAAGATTCAAAACTGTATCCATCATGCCGGGCATTGAAACTCTGGCACCAGAGCGGACAGATACCAGCAGAGGATTCTTTTTGTCGCCAAATTTGGCGCCCATTACTGATTCGATATGTTTGAGACCGGTTTCAATCTGCTTTTCAAGCTCTTTTGGATATTTCCGGTTGTTTTCATAATAAACGGTACACATTTCGGTCGAAATGGTAAAACCTGCTGGAACCGGCAAACCAATGCAGTTCATTTCAGCAAGATTGGCGCCTTTTCCGCCGAGGAGATCTTTCATGCTGCCATTACCTTCAGCTTTTCCTGCGCC
>JBMOKV010000637.1:0-5188 GCA_049325495.1 Candidatus Rifleibacteriota bacterium
AGCTGATGGGTTGCTGAGACTGTGGTCGCAAAGCTGCAAGATAAAGGGCCGATCTGAGGCTGAGCTTGCCGAAAAGCGGAACTTCAAGGCGGCAGCGCAGTAAACCGGTTGTATCCGGCTGGTAAAAGCTTTTTTCAGCGGAAAGGAGAATCATGCCCAGACGCTGCTTGAGAGCCGGGTTGGTCTGCAGAACATGGCGAACCAGTTTCCCTTCCATCAATGGCAATTCAAGAATTTTTTCATAGGCATGGTGCAGCGCGGCCATCCAGGCGCGTGAGCGTTCTTCGTCGAATGCCGATTCGTTTTCCCAAGGAATGCCTGCAAGACCGAAGGTCACCAGTTTCTGCTGCAGAAAAGTCTGGTGATCAACAGCGGAATCCGCCCGCACCAGGCAGGCGGAGAAAAGCATAATCAGGGTTATTACAGCCAGCAGGCCGGATCGCATGAGGATTCTCCGATCAGTCAAAAGTAACGTGGGCTCCGACGTAGTGTTCTCTGATGACTTCGCCGTCATAGTAGGCATAATCCATTCTCACATGGGGCAGAATGTTCATGCCGAAACCAAGAGTCAGGGTGCCGTTATGGGTTCCCATGCGCATGGTGAAATCGTTTTCGATGAACTTCTTTTCGACCCCGAGGCGATACTGCTGGTCGGTAGTGCGATCTGAATTGGTTATGTTGACCGCATCGGCTGAAATGGTGGTTCCCTTGGTGATTTCGACGGCGGCACCCATGTTAAGGCTGACGCCATTGCGTTCTCCGGTTCCGTCGATATTTTCAACCAGGTTGTCAACGGTGAGACCACCGGTTACCCGGTCATTGTAGTGATACATCAGGCCGACGCCCATCGACTGGGTGTCTTTTTTAACGTGCTGCTGCAGGCTTTTAATATAGCGGTCAACGGTCATGATTCTGAATTTGATACCGCCATAAAGCTGCTCACGGGCCAGCATGCGGCGGGCGATGGGAAATCTGGTGCCGAAGGCCAGCTGCAGATCTTTAACATCGCGACGAACGCCGAGGTATTCACCGCCAACCAACCGCCCAAATTCTTCAGAACGACTGTCTTCGGTATAAGAAACGCCATAGCTGTATTTTGGTCTTCTTGGCAGGGGTTCTTCGAGAATGTTGTGTTCAAGATAGTCGGTAATCGAAAATTTGTCTTCAACGTGATCTTCGTAGATATGGCCGGTGAAGGCAACGCTGTTCCAGTCAAAGATGTCGCGTTCGTTAACCTTGACCTGCAAAGAGGCTTCACGACCCTGAATCTGCGAAAGACCGGCAGGATTGTAGTAGGTAGCTGATTCATCATCAGACAGTCCGATAAAAGCACCGCCCATGCCGCGTGAACGCGCCGACTGGGCGCAGACTACATCAGCTGAAACGACAGAAAGCATTAATAGAAGCAGGATGGCACCTGCCTTTAAGTGGGATTTTTGTCGGTTCATGAGCGGCCTCCTTTGAGAAACTGTTTCTGGTGCTTTAATTTCATCGTCATTTTTTTATGGAAAACTGAGCAGTTGTTAATCATGTTCATTTCTTTTTCTTCACCGGCTTGATTGGAACAAAACCTTCGGGGGCTTTGGGCATCGGCTGAAAACCGAGATCTTCAGGCCTGGTAACGGGTTCGAGGGGAAGGAACCCTGGGGTTTCCACCACTTTCGGTTCGACCGGCTTAACCGGGGCAGGTTTTTGAACCGGTTTTGTTACCACCGGCTGATTTACCACCGGTGCCGGCACTGGTTCAACCGGGTTTTGCACCGGAGTTTTTACCAGGCCCGGGCTGGTGCGCAACCCGCCCTTGAATACGAAAGGAATTTCGGCGTATCTGATATTTTCACGATAGGGCTCTGATTTAAAGTTGCGCAGAAGTTTATACTGGTCTTCGTTTTCTGGAACGATCATATCGATGATTGGCGGGTCACCATAGGTGTCGTGGCCGCCACCGAAGTCGTCCTGGGTTGCAAATGCCTTAACATCGCGGTTGAGCAGACGATTTGGCGAAATTATCCGTTTATAGCCCATGGAAAGGCATTGAAAGCCAGACCTTTCAGAAAGTCCGGGCAGTTTAAGCTTGCTGATTTTGATAATGACCTTGTCACGCTGAACTCTTACATAATCGGGGTAAACAATGTCTTCAACCTGATCCTGAAATTCGAGCTCTTCGGTCTTATCGCGCAGAATGCTGAACATATCAAGCTCAGAAAGAGGCGAAATCATGATCACCTTCTCCCAGCCATTCTGATCTGAAAAACTGACATCGCGACCCGGCAATGCCATGCGATAGCCCGATTCGGCAATTCCGTCGATGTCTACGTAGATATCCCAGAGGTTGGCAACAAAGCCCTGATCTTCGCTCTTTCTGGTGTCGGGCCAGTCGCGCATGATGTAATTGCGCATCTGAATTTCAAAAACCACGACATTGCCTTCTTCATAAGCGCTGAAGCGTTTGATGTCGAAAGTGCCACGCCGCATGCGCTTATCTGCCGGGTACTGGTAATAGCCGGTTCCCTTGTCGTCACCGATGTTATCGATGATATCGAGAAGTGCGCCGCGTTCATAGAAATAGTTAACCGGCAAATCGTTAGCCGCCAGCGGCAACGCCGGCAGCAAAAGAATGATTGAAACTAATATTTGTTTGATTATTTTCATTATTTAACCAGGATAATCGAATATTCCGAGTCGCCTGATTCCTGGTAGGGATCTTTGACCTGACTGGTGTCGGTAATATTGAACGCATATTTGTGATAACCCGGGGCGATACCGGTAAACAGGCGGGTATAAACGCCATCGCCAGCCACTTCGTCGCCGTTGGTGGCATCGTCATACATCTGCTGCGGCTGCCAGTTGGTGAAATCGGCAACCACTACCGGGTTGGTTACTTCTGCAAAGTCTGATTTGACCATGATCAGCTTGACTTCGCCGCTCTTCTTTGAAGAAAGCGTAGTGGTCGGAACATCGTAAACGGTGACGGTGGTCAGATCGACCGGGATGGCGCGAATATGCAGGTTGGCACTTCTGAATACCAGGTATTCTCTGCCATTACCTTCCATCGGCATGCTGTAAACTCCGTCACTGTCACAGAAGATGGTTCTTGACCCCTTCTTGGTCGAAAGCTTGACTTCAGAGTAGTTGATGCCGGTCAGATCGCTGGTGACCTGGCCACGGGCCAGTTTAACCGTAGATTCGGGTATGATCAGTTCGGAATAGCTGTTGCGTTCGCCTTCGCGATGCGGGTCTTTAATTCCGGTTTTCGGAGTTTCGGAGCCTTCTTCGAGATACTTGAGCGAATACTGTTGCGAACCGGTTTTAAGATTGGTCAGGCGCAGGGTAAAAATGCCATCGTTGGCCAGTTTATCGCCATGGGTGCCATCATCAAACATTTCCTGAGAATCGGGCGACCAGAGAGGCGATACTGAAGTAACCCAGAATTTGGTGGCAGTGGGAAAATCAACGATTGTAGCTACCCACAGACCTTCGCCCACAATTTTTTCATCAACGTTGATATCGGCTGCCGAAACGGTTTTTTCAATTTCTGCATCAACCCAGACGTAGTTCACATCAAATTCGCGGCCACGGGCAATCAGCAAAAACCGGCCCGAGCGTCTGAATTCAAGTGAATATTCACCTTTTTCATTTACATATGACGAAGTGCTCTCGCCGGCAACGGTAACTTTGATTCCGGTAGGAACTTTTCCCGCCGGCACCACAACTTTGCCAGAAACGGTAGCAACCGGTATAACCAGTGCTTCCTGAATACATCCGGTCGAGGTGAATGCCACCACAATCAGTGCCAGCAGCAATATGATTTTTTTCATAAAGGGTTTCCTAGAAATTTGTTTTTGCCTCAAAGATGAACATCTTCTGGGTTTCGATGTCCTGTTTGTCTCTGCCGTTGTTGTAGCTGGAGATATCCCAGCGCCAGTTGTTCGGGTAATCGTAGCCGAACTTGAAGGTAATCGTGGCGTCTTTGCTGACATCGTAAATCAGCTCGCCATAGATGTTTTCGCGATCGACGGTGTCGGTCAGGCCGTCTTTGAAATCGATGATGCCGCGTGAGTAGAAGGCGCGACCGCGGAACTTGTTGGTGAAGTTTTTCTTGAGTTCGGTAAGAATTGCATTGGCCAGGCTTGAGTTCGAACCGTTGAAGCTGTCTTCATAATCGACGTGCTGCACTCCGCCGGTCAGGCTGGTGGTCGGCGTCAGGTTATAGGTAGCCTCACCGATGTAATCAACCCTGATATTTTCTTTGGTTGCATTGGCCCAACGCACCTGATGTTCGACGCTGCCCTTGGTGTAAACTCTCGGGTTGATATCTGAGTTGATTTCAAAATAACCGATGCGTTCGTTATATTCGTAAACCGTGCCATCCTGCTCGTATTTGTCGTCAGGATCGCTGAGAACGAAGATTTTTCCTTTGGTGCTGACCGTGTCGCTGAGCTTGAGATTGAGCTCAAGAGCATTTGAGATCCAGCCGGATTCTTCCTGAAGAGCATCCCATTTCTGCACGAAATCGTATTTCAAAGTGGTGTTGTCGGTAAAGTCAGACAGAAGCTGGAAAGTGAATTTGCGGCCTGACAGGCCGTCGGTTGGCGAGGTAGTATAGGGATCCACTTCCCAGGTTTTTGAAAGGTAAGTAGCTTCCATGGACAGGTTGTTGGCAATCGCCAGCAGCTTGTTGCCAAAATCGTAGTTCAGTGAAAATCTGGTTAGTTTTTCACCTTCGAAATCCGGGTTGCCATAGTTGCTGCTAACTTTCAGATTATTCGGGTAGTCATCGGTATCGCCCACATCATAAGCCCAGACCGGAGCCATCATGGCGCGGAAATCCTTACCGAAGTCGTAATGCTTGATTGTTCCAGTAAAGCCGCCATTTTGCAGACTGATATCGAATCTTGAGCCTTCATCGCCCAGACTTTTATTTTTCTTTTCGGCAGTGTCGTAGTGATAATCGGTTGAAGTCAGAAATTCAGCGGTAGCTTGAACTTTACCAACCCGGTCGGTTGAATAGTTCATATCGACGCCGCGAACGGTGTTCGAGTTGCCTCTGGTTTTGTAGTCGTGAATTTTTTCAGCGTATGAAGTTCCGACTGAGAAGGTGTCTTCGCTGAATTTTTCGGGCAGTTTCCAGACCATGCGGCCGGTAACCATATTGGTTTCATCGGTGGTTCCCTTAACCATATCGCCT
>JBMOKV010000638.1:0-5188 GCA_049325495.1 Candidatus Rifleibacteriota bacterium
CCGTTATGCTGGGTTCCAGGATCTCCGCCACCATGCCCCGGATCCAACACGATAATTTTAATATTTTCAGCTTTGAGTTTTCTGACTTCAGACAGGGTGGCGCTTCTCTTCTGCTGCTGGGTCGCCTGAGGTTCTCTCAAGAAAATTACAATTCTGTCACCTTTTCTATCGTTTTTGGGCAAAACATAGGTTCTCGCCTCGACCCCTTCGGGAACCCGGAAAAAAACTCTAACCATCGAAGAGGTTTTCTGCTGAACCGTAAGCACTTCAATAAAGGGATTGTTCAGGGGATATCTTTGTTTACCCGGCCGAAAGAGACATTGATCTACATCAAAAAACAAAGTCCCGTCTCTCAGACGGGAAACGCTCGAAACTCTTGGAGCAGCGGAAATATCAACCACGATCTGGGCTTCTTCAGGACTCTGCCAGAATCTGATATCGGTAATCCGACCGGATTCTGCGGCAAAAGAAGCACAAATTTGAAAGGACAAAACCAAAACCAGTAAAAATGTTCTAGCGATGTTGTTCATAAGTTTTTTGGTTGGTGCACTCGATTTTTATGGGAATAAGTTCGCATGGATTATAACAGTTTTATACTTTTCTTCAAAGTCCAACCTTGATTCTTTTTATTTTTTCCAATACACAATTTTTTTTAATCGCAGCTTTGAGTCGTTCAAGGTATTCCTGTCTCGAAATTTCAACAGCTCCCAGCCTTCTGGTGTGCGGGGTAATGACCTGAGAGTCAAAAAGAACAAAACCTGCCTGGGCAAGTTGAGACATGAGAAACCTGAGGCAAAGATTGGAAGCGTTGCTGACTTCGTAAAACATTGACTCTCCAGCAAACAAACCGGCAATGGCAACACCATAGACTCCGCCGGCCAGCTTATCTCCTAACCAGGCTTCGCAGCTGTGGGCAATTCCAAGTTCATGAAGTCTTTCATAAGCACTGATAAACTGTGGTGAAATCCAGGTAGATTCTCTACCCGGAGCAGGTCTGGCACACCCTCTGATCACTCCCGAAAAGTCCTGGTCGATCGAGAATTCGAAGCGACCGCTTTGATACATTCTTTCCATGCGACTGCTTAAACGAAATGCGTCTATGTCGAAAACAGCCCTGGGATTGGGAGACCACCAGGTTATTGGCCGAACGGTCCATGGAAAAATGCCAGAAGTATAAGCTGCAACAAGGGTTTCAGGCTCAAGATTTCCGCCAATTGCAAGCAAGCCATCGGAATCAGCCAATTCTGGATTTGGGAAGGTAAGTTTCGCCATCTTGAGAAATTTAAATTTTGTAGATATGAAAGGTTTTTCAGTTTTCAAACTATGTGAATTTTAACACATGGATTGAAAACTGCCCATTATTATGTTAGCCTTTATGCCATTTAAATTTGCCATTTTGAGTATTCAGGAGAATTGGAATGCTTTCAACCAGAACCTTTGACGGTGGCCTACATCCGCCCGAACTAAAAAACACAGCAGACAAAGGCATAGTCAATCTGCCATTGCCCGAAAAGGTGATCCTGCATGTTTCACAACATATCGGGGCTCCAGCCAAACCTTTGTTCAAAATCACCGACAAAGTTGAAACGGGTCAGGTTATTGCTGAACCGGGCGGCTTCGTTTCTGCCAGAATTCATGCCACCATTTCCGGCAAGATTATCGGCGTCGGAAACTTCATGCATCCATTTGGGGTCCCATCACCGGCCATTGTCATCGAAAGAAATCAGGAAACTCCTGAGCCTGAATACTCTGAAGAAAATGGTTTCAACCTCGATCTGGCAGAAATCAAGACCCGCATACAGAATGCCGGTCTGGTAGGCCTTGGCGGCGCCACTTTTCCGACCCATGTAAAGCTTTCACCGCCTGAAAACAAGCCTATCGACACGGTTATTTTGAATGGGGTCGAATGTGAACCGGCTCTTACTTCCGACCACCGTTTGATGCTGGAAGAGGGAGATAAAATCATTTCGGGGCTGAAGCTGATTTTGAAAGTTCTCAATGCCAAAAAGGGCATTATCGGAATTGAAAACAACAAGCAGGATGCGATCAAACTGCTCAGCGAGAAAGTTAAGGGTGAAGCCAATATTGAGGTTCAGCCCCTTGAAGTAAAATATCCGCAGGGCGGCGAAAAACAGCTGATTGTGGCTTGCCTCGACCGCGAGGTTCCTTCAGGTGGCCTTCCGATGGATGTGGGAGTAGTGGTTCAAAATGTCGCCACTGCTGCTGCAGTTGCCGATGCGGTAAATCTCAAACGCCCGCTTCTTGAGCGAGTGGTAACGCTTGCCGGAAATTGCGTGAAGAATCCTGGTAATTACCGGGTTCGAATCGGCACCACGGTTGACGAATTCATTCGCATGACCGGCGGGTTGAAGGAAGGCGTCGAGCCGGTCAAGGTTATCATGGGCGGGCCGATGATGGGTTTTGCCATGTTCGACATGAACATTCCGATAATCAAAGGAACCAGTGGCATTCTTGTGTGGGATAAAGAGGAAGCCAAAACTTTTGAGCAGACTGCCTGTATCCGCTGTGGTCGATGCATCAGGGCTTGCCCCATGAACCTGATGCCCCAGCAGCTGAAAAAGGTCATCGATGCAAAGAAATATGATCAGGCCGACACACTTGGAATTCTTGACTGCATGGAATGTGGCAGTTGTGCCTATACATGCCCGGCAGGTCTGCCATTGATACAGACATTTAAATTAGGCAAGAAAATGGTGATGGCTGAGCGCAAGAAAGCTCAGGCAAAGTAAGGAAAAAGCACTATGACAAATGAAAACAAGCCTTTTATGCCAGCTCCTAAAAAACTTCTGGTAACCAGCTCCCCGCATCTGCACGAAGACCTTACCACTGCCAGAGTAATGTGGGATGTAAATCTCGCACTGCTTCCGGCGCTGCTGATGGCACTTTACAATTTCCGCGGCAAGGCAGCAGTGGTCATTCTGATGTCGGTTCTTGGCGCTGTTTTTGCGGAATGGGCCATTCAGAAGTTTCTGTTCAAAAAGCAATGTACTATCGCTGATGGCAGCGCTATCCTTACCGGTATTCTGCTTGCATTCTGCGTTCCAGCAGCTCTCCCCTGGTGGATTGCTTTCCTGGGCGGAATCATCGCAATAGCTTTGGGTAAACAGGTTTATGGCGGCCTCGGGCAGAATGTTTTCAACCCGGCCCATGTATCTCGCGCCATTCTTCTTGCCAGCTGGCCCGTGTACATGACAACCTGGCTCAAGCCGGCAGGTGTTGCTGCAACCGATGCGATTACCTGCGCCACTCCGCTTGGCATTCTCAAAGAAGCTTCGAGAAACCCCGAGTTGTTGAATCAGCTTTCAGAAAAAGGCACCAGCCTGATTGGTTACACCCTTGCCCAGCTGCAGGTCAGCTTCTCAGATCTTTTTCTGGGTCTGAAATTCAGCGGATCTCTTGGCGAAACCTCAAAACTCGCACTTTTAATCGGCGGACTGTATCTGCTCATTCGTGGACACATTACCTGGCAGGCTCCAGTGGCCATGGTTGCCACCGTATTTGGCGGAGCACTGCTTTTTGGCGGCTCACTGGAATATGCTTTATTCCATCTTCTGACCGGTGGATTGATTATCGGCGCTATTTTCATGATAACCGACATGGTAACTTCACCCATGACCGGCACTGGCCAGTTGATTTTTGGTTTCGGCTGCGGTGCCATAACCCTGCTGATCAGAATGAAAGGTGGTTATCCTGAAGGAGTGTGCTATTCAATTCTGATCATGAACGCCATTGTTCCGCTGATCGATAAATTTACGGTCCCGACCAAGTTCGGAATGGTTGCTCCCAAGGAGGTAAAGGCATGAAAGACATGTTGAAAATGGGCCTTTTCCTGTTTGTCGTTTCGGCAGTTGCCGGTATTCTACTGGCAATAACCGAAGAAATAACCGCCCCAAGAATTGCTGAAAACAAAAAAGCACTGCTCGAACAGGCAAGAAAAGAAGTTCTACCCCAGGCCGCAGTTTTTTCCCAAAACGAATTCAAGAGCAATGAAGGTTCTGCGGCGATTTCCTACAGTGCAGGTTTTGATCAGCAGGGCAACATGGCCGGGGTCGTATTGAGCGTTTATCCCAAAGGTTATGCTGGAGCCATTGAAATGGTCGTTGGTCTGAGTAAAGAAGGAAAAATCGCCGGGGTCAAAATTCTTTCCCAGAAAGAAACCCCGGGACTGGGCACCAAGCTTGCTGACCCGGTTTTCCTTGAACCTTTCAAGAAGTTGGTCGGCAATAAAGAAAGCCCGATTTTTATGGTAAAACAGGATGGGGGCGATGTTGATGCAATCACTGCAGCTACCATCAGCTCCAGAGCATTTTGTGCAGGAATCCGCAACAGCCTTGATGCTTTCAATCTGGTAAAGGGTCAGCTTGAATCACTGAAAGCTCCTGAGCAAATTTCTGCACCAGTTACAGGGGGTGCCCAATGACAATGATGCAACAGCTTCTCAAAGGCTTCTGGAAAGAAAACCCGATTTTTGTAATTGCTCTGGGACTGTGCCCCGCCCTGGCGGTTTCTTCTTCCATGATCAATGCAGTTGGAATGGGTGTTGCGGCCACCTTTGTGCTGATCGGCAGCAATCTCATCGTTTCTCTGATGCGGCAAATCGTGCCAGGGAAAATACGTATTCCGATTTTCATTGTAATCATTGCCACTTTCGTAACCATCATCGACAAGCTGATCGCTGCATTTTCCCCGTCACTTTCAGCCAGTCTGGGCATTTTCATTCCTCTGATCGTGGTTAACTGTATCATTCTCGGCAGGGCTGAAGCCTTTGCCAGCAAGAACGGCCCGGTTGAATCAATCCTTGACGCAATTGGCATGGGAATTGGCTTTACCATTGCGCTTCTTCTCATTGCTTTTTTCAGAGAACTTCTGGGCGAAGGCAAGCTGTTCGGCCATGTTATTCCGTTTTTCAGCGCTGATCCGGCCCTGATCATGATCATGGCTCCGGGCGGTTTTATCGTTTTTGGTTTGCTGATCGCCTTAAAGCGCCATTTAGACAATAAAGGAGCCGAAAAATGACCAGTGGTCTTATCAGCATCTTCATCATTGCGATTTTCATTGAAAATTTTGTCTTGAATCAGATTCTGGGTCTTTGCCCCTTCATCGGTGTTTCGAACAAGTTGGATTCGGCGGTGGGCATGGGCTTTGCGGTAACCTTCGTCATGATTAT
>JBMOKV010000639.1:0-1797 GCA_049325495.1 Candidatus Rifleibacteriota bacterium
ACGATTCTGCATGTTCCACAGGCCGAAAATTGGGACGGTTACAGAGTAAACGGCTCATTGCAGTTACTTAACGGCTCTTTGCTCGCTCAGCAGACCCGGGTTCCGGTAATCTGTAATTTTCGCGAAGCAGATATGGCGGCAGAAGGTCAGGGGGCTCCACTTGTTCCATTTGCCGATGCCTGCTTTTTTGGTCATAATCTTTCTTCAGACCGGATCGTTCTGAATGTGGGAGGGATAGCCAACATAACTCTTTTGCGCCCTGAAAATGGTGGAGTTAAAGTGGTTTCTGCTTTTGACACCGGGCCGGGCAACATGATGATGGACAGCCTGATTGAGCAGGAAAGCGCCGGCAGGGATCATTTTGATAAGGATGGCCGGCTTGCAGCAGCTGCCAGGCCAGATGAAAAGATGGTCGAAGAATTTCTTCGAGACCCCTATTTTTCACTTCTGCCACCCAAATCTACCGGCCGCGAGAAATTCGGCAAAGCCAGAATGCTTGAGGTATTGCCAGGCTTCTCTTCTGATGCTGGTCTGGCCGAAAAAATTTCCACTTTTCTTGAAATTACCTGTCAGAGTATTGTCGACGCCATTATCGACCCCCGGCTTGGCATAAAATTTCCCGCTCCTTTGATCGTCGCAGGTGGTGGTGCTTTGAATCTTGAAATGATGCAGCGACTGGCAGTGAAACTCAAGGGAAAATGCCAGGTGTCGCGCTCAGATGAATTCGGAGTGCCGGTCATGGCGCGGGAAGCTATGGCTTTTGCCGCCCTGGGCAATGCTTTTGTCAGAGGCGTTCCTGCCAATGTTATCCCGGCTACTGGCGCAAAAAAACCGGTCATTCTCGGCCAGCTGCATCCAGCCGGTTAATCGATAAAGTCGATCTGCATTATGCGGTAATCGATGGATTCAGCTTCTGCAAGGGGGACGTCTGCCGGCGCGATGGCGAGCAATTCCTTTTCCTGTAATTCATAGAGTCTTTCATTCTGCAAAAGAGTCGCAATAAAGCTCTTTTCTGTGGTGTTGGGGTATCTGACAATTATTTTTACCAGAATCTTACCGATTTGCTTTTCGGTAAGGTTTTTACAGAAAATTTTCAGCTCTTTTCTTCGCAGTTTTGGATCGATTTCAAGCTTGAGAGTATTATTGACCGTCTGGTCAAGAATGCTGTTCCAGGTTTCCTTGAGAGGCGAGCCGATGGGAAATGCGTTGAGATAGCGCCGGTGCAGGTCGATTACCTGTGAATTGTAACCCCTTTCACGCATTACCATGGCGACGGGAATGAGCCACATTGCCTTTTCTGTGCGGAAAAACTCGTTGATGGCGCGGCTGAGAACTTCAACCTGCTGCTCTGGCTGTAAAGCCTGCTTTTGCATCATTTCAAGATTGAAGAATGCCGGAACAAAGGGATCCTGCGCCTGATCCTCAACGGATGGGGGCTTGATTTTCATGGCCAGGTTTACCCATTGCTGCAAAGTAACCGGATTTACCTGATCGCGCATCGAAAACTCAAAGTACCCCGGGCCGTTGGTGCAGAACACCCTGCCGATGTAACCGCTCTGTCCGGGGGTGGGAAAAATGAATCCGCGATGATGCGCATCCCATCTGGCTTCGAAAATTCGGCTGGCGATTCCCTCGCTGGCAAAAAACTGGGCCTTGAACATCAGGCGAACCGGATGCCAGGTCGCCCGGAGAATTGTCTGCATGAAGGCTAGAACTGATTCGGGCATGAACCAGCCGGCAAAACCTGTACTGGTATAGTCGATCTTTCGTGGTTCGGTGAGGCTCACGATGGAAATG
>JBMOKV010000639.1:1807-4045 GCA_049325495.1 Candidatus Rifleibacteriota bacterium
TCTGCGAAAGACGCCTGGCGCCAGATGCCAGTTCGATGAAATTCGGGCCGATTTTAACCGGGGTAAAAGTTATCGGAACCTTGAATTCGACGCCATTTATGAGAATTTTGAATGTTTCACCCACATCAGTTGTTTTGACCAGGCTGATTTCCTGGGGGGGATTCAGAAAAATATCCGGGGGAATCTTGAGGTTTTTTACGAAATGGTCTCTGGCAAGAACCGGCAGCAGAATGAAAAAGAAAAACGGGATAAACGAAACCACCGCGATTATCAGGCCTTTCTGCAGAGGTGACATGCCCTCTTCTTCGACCTGCCAGTTTTTTTTCTTCTTACTTTCTTTTGCCATTACAACCCCTCCGACTCTTCGGGGTCGCCCTGCATGTCTTCCAACATTTGATCTACTTCTTCAAGCAGCATGCTTTCGGGAAATCTGGTTTTCAGCTCATTGAAAACCTTAACCGCTTCGTCGATGCGGTTTTGTGCGGTAAGAATTTCGGCTTTGAGAAAAAGAAAATGATCTTCCAATGCGCCGGCGGGGCGGTTTTCAACCAGAGCCAGAGCTTCTTCCCATTTGTTGCTGTTTAACATGATTGCGGCGTCAGTGAGATACGAAAGAACTTCAGGCTTTTCAAGACCCGCGGAAATCAGCTCGATTTCTTTCTGTGCCGCATCGGTTCTGTGATTCTGCCCAAATTCCAATACGATCTTTTGAAAAAGTTCAAGTGAACTTTTAAAGTCTTTGCTTAATTTTCTCGCCTCTGCCATGTTGAAAAGCGATTCGATAAAGGCTTTGGTGGTTATCTCTCCTGTGGAAGAAGAAACCGCCTGTTCGTAAAATTCAATGGCTTCAAGATATTTTGCGTCATTGAAAGCCATGGCACCCCGGTTCATCAGAATGTTGAAGTGGTCGCCCTCGCTGAAACTGCGATTGAAAAGTTCAAGCCCCTGACGGGTCAGACGATAAAATTCCAGCTGATAAAGATAGGGTGGGCCAAAATCATGAAATGACACGATATTTTTGGCACAAAGTAATGGGTTCTTTTCGTCGGCCGTTAAAACGATTTCTCGACAGATCAACCCGGTTGCATCGGGGTTTTCTGCATCCGGGTAAACTCTGACAAAAGTTTCCTGAAGGCGGTAGATGTATGGCATGACATCGATACCGTCAGGGTGCCTCAGCAGGGCGATGATTTCCGGCGATGAGTCCGCATCCAGATCGAATTTTCGCAAATCAGCCGGCAGAAGGCCTTCGACGGTGTCGATTATTTCACGCATTCCTCCTGGGCGTTTCAATACCAGCTGGGTGTTTTCCTGACTGTCATTTTCGAACTGGTGCTGTTCGAGAACTATTTCCCCAATTCCGTTGAACTCCAGGGAAAACTGCGCCTTTCCGGTTTCCTGTGAAAAAACCGGCTGAACCATCAGCAGAATAAACGCTAACGCCGCAACTATATTCACATCTGCAGTCCCTCAATGCTCCTGCTGACCTGCTGAATCATACGACTGATAGCCTCGGATGCCACTTCGTCAACGGGGGCATTGCGACTGCACCCTGAGGCTGGCACATGCCCGCCACCGCCCATGGCAACCGCCACTTCCTTGACGTCAATGCCGCCACGGGACCGAAATTCGCAAAAAGCCATTCCGTCTTCCCGCTCGAAGATAACCACACTTGCCAGAGTGCTTTTCATACTGGTAAGAATGTTGAAAATTCCACTGCCAAAAATATTGCCGATCTGGGCATTCATTTTCTGCAGATCCGACTGTCTGATCACCAGAGTTGCCAGTGCGCGGTTACATTCGAGTTTGAAGTTGCTCAGGCCAAATCCCTGAACCCGAAGGTCTTCTTCACTACGCCCTGCATTGAGGGCATTGAGAATCGGAGTGTTGTCAACCCCGGTTTTCAGCAGCATGGCTGCAGAAAGATGGGCGGTATGCCGAATTCCTTCATTCTGAAAAGACCGTGAATCGGTGATAAGACCAAGAAGCAGGCTGAAAGCCACATCTGCGTCGAGCGGCAATCCCGCCCGGTTTATAATTCCCGCAACTATTTCGCAGGTCGATGACGCACCGGTATCAACGTAATTCAGATCACCGAAATTCGTATTGCTGGCGTGATGGTCAACATTTACCAGCGTAGTTTTATTCCGGTCACGATTGTAGGTAATTCCGGTTCTGGTATCATCACCGGAGTCGAGAATGATGATCATGTCGTGGTTTGAATCGAGACTCGCATTC
>JBMOKV010000639.1:4055-5184 GCA_049325495.1 Candidatus Rifleibacteriota bacterium
GCTGATCAGGGAAAACAAAAGCGAATCTTTCAGGTATGCCGTCAAGCAGCGCGGCATCAACCTTCTTGCCCGCTTTACGCAAAGATTTCACCAGACCTGAAAGGGAGCCGACCGCATCGCCATCAGGCCTCAGATGAGAAGCCACCAGTATCGATGAACTTTTGTTTATGCGTTCAATTATGCGGTCAAGGTTCTGCTGAAGGTCAGTCGGTATTATGTCTGAGTATTGCATTGACATCTATGGCCATTTCCTCGCATTGTCTTTTGATTGTTCCAAGTAATATGGACTTGGTGTCCTGCTCGGCTTTGAATTGCCAGCCTTCAGGTTTTCCGGCACTGTACTCATCTTTCATTCTTATTATTTCAATGCTTGCCCGCTCAAGGTGGTCGGCCATCAGGTCGCGAACTTCGAACCAGCAGGTCAGTCGCGGCTCAAAATGGCAATAATCAAGCTGAACGTAGGGCGCTTTAAGGTTGGGATCCCTGGCCTGGGCATTGATGAAATATTCGCTTACCAGCGAAGACTTGCGCACCGGCATATAGGTGGTGCGAATGCTCCATTCCGCGCTGATTTCCGTAGAGGTGAACCATTTGATAAAATCCCAGGCACCGGCAATTTTGCGGGGATCGCCATTATTGAAAATGTTGATGTTGGTTCCCGAAAGAATTACTCCTTTTGCAGTTTGACCCGGCAGAGGCGCAACGCCGAATTCAAAATTCAGGCTTCCTTCCATATAGACTTTGCTGACGATGCTACTTTCGATTATCGCACATTTCCCGGCAATGAAATCGTTCTGATGATCGAATCCCTGCCCTTCTTTGGCAATTTCTTCGAACAGCATGGTCTGCAGCGAAAGCAGTGAGTTGACCGCCGCTTCCTCGTCAAAATGCGATTTATTGCCCTCGTCATTGACAATCTTGCCGCCAAATTGAAGAATACGGTTCAGATAGCCCCAGACATTGGCCTTGCTGTTTCCGTAACCATAGACGCTGGTGTCGGCACCCGGTGTGGTCTGATGATAATGGGTAATTTTGCGGGCATATTCGGCCAGTTGCTCAAGGGTTTCCGGCGGTTTTTCCGGGTCGAGTCCAACGCGTTTGAATATATCCTTGTTGTAATAGAGGACCG
>JBMOKV010000640.1:0-5173 GCA_049325495.1 Candidatus Rifleibacteriota bacterium
TTTTTGGTCGGAACAGGCCCGGGTAACGAAGGCTGGTTATCCGGAGCAGTTTTTGGCGAAATTTCGGTTGCCGGGTCTGCCGCTGCCGGTTTTTTGCCTGAAGCCCCTTCGAAACTCTCACGCCAGATTGCCTCGATACCACCGCGAAGAACTCTGATCGGGCGCCTGGTTTTCTGCGAAACTATTCCAGCGGCAATCAAAGCAACCGTGCCATCACGGTCGGTAATCAGAAGCGGAACATCGCCGACCAGCCAGGTCTGACTTTCGATCAGCTCAGGCAAAGACACTGCCTTTGCCTGCAGAGGGTTGAACTCGCTTACCTGTTCTGCCGGCCTGATATCTATTATTTCAACAGTTCCCGGCAGGTCTTTAACTATTCTCAAAACCTCAGCAGCCGAAACGATTTCAGGCAGGCCAAGATTTGTGAAAGATGTTTCTTTCTCTGATTGCGGACTCTTATTGGAATCAACCTTTACTGTTGGCAAACCAGCCTCAACCCAGGCTTCGCCGCCGCCCTTCATGCTGCTTACCTTTGAAAACCCAGCTCTTTCAAGCAGTCCTATTGCTAGACTTGACCTGAAAGCCGAGTTGCAGACAGCAACAATTTCATCAGCAGGGTTAAGTCGATTTCTGGCAAGCTGATCCAGTTTATTCAACGGCAAATTGAGAACTTCGCCAATTCTCATTCCGAGCCATTCAGCCGGCAGTCTGACATCAACGATGACCGGTGCATTTTTTCGGTTCATCTTTTCATAAAGCACTTTGGGGTCAGTCATCGGGGTGGCAATATCTTTAAATATCATATCAAACGCAAGATAATCGGCATTGTAGCCAACCCTTTTCAAACGGCGTGCAGCTTCAAGCACCTGGGTTTCACTGCCCCGTAAAATAATTCTGGATTTAAATGGAATTATAATTCCTGTCCAGGTTTCAAGGCGTCCACGCAGAGCAATATTGACCGAACCTCTTATATGACCGTCTGAATAAGCCTTTTCATCTCTTACATCAACGATGAAAACATCGGAATTATAGGTCAGCCCGTCAATATTCTCGACTTTTGCACCAAGCGGGTTGTTCCAGTCGACTATTTCAGGGCCCTCACGGTTAATTCTTGCATTTTCTTTGAAATAGGCTGGCGCTTCTGCGAGGCCGCTTAAAACCTCGGCAATAAAAGCACTGCGATTATCGGCAAGTTTTAAATAATTGTTGGAAACTCTTTCCTGACCTATGGTGCTGGATGGTTCGTCTCTTAAATGGGCTCCGCACAGAGATCCTGCGCCATGTGCCGGCAGAATTACTACAGAATCAGGCAGTTTCGCCAGTTTGTTATTCCAGGTGTCAAAAATCATACCGGCCAGTTCAGCAGCAGAATAACTGCCCCCCATAAGATCCGGCCTTCCAACACTTCCGACAAAAAGAGTGTCTCCTGTAAAAAGAAAATGTCCCATTTCAGGGTCTTTTGCCGAGGAAACCAGTGCACAAAGACCATCAGGGGTGTGGCCCGGGGTTTCAATAACCTTCACGACCGATTTTCCGACCTCAATTTTGTCACCGTCTCTGACCGGCAGATGAGGAAAAAGATCACCGCTAAGATGACTGACGTAAATCGGCGAACCGGTGGCATGGGCCATTTCACGATGCCCCGCCACAAAGTCGGCGTGCGAATGGGTCAAAAAAGTACCTGCCCATTCGAGTGCGTTTTTCTCTGCATAATCAAGATAGGTCGCCACATCGCGGCCTGGATCGATCATCAAAGCCTTGCCATCACTCTCAAGAATGTATGAGAAATGCGACAAAACACCTAGTTTGAATTGAATCACCCGGAATCCAGGCCCTTCGTAAACCGATTCGATTCCATACTGGGCCGCCTCATCTGAATGAGATGACGATTCCGCATCCTTGATCGCCGCACCAGCATTTGCTGCAAACAGAACCGCGACAATCACCAGCAGAATTTTCTGAATGAATCTCATGCTTAAGCCTCCCGTTCTTTGAAAAATTCTTTGCCGTGCCATTATAATACAGCATGGATTTTTCAGCAAAAAAAAGGCTCCCCGGCTGAACCGGAGAGCCTTTTGTCAGGCGATTATTAATCCCAGCGATGATGCAGACCGAATACTACCCCGAAGTCGTGGTAGAAGCCCCAGTCTTTTTCAAGCGCAATCGGGAAACCGAGCGAACCCTGCCACGAATCGTTGAACAGAACGAAACCCACAACCATATCGACGTTGGTATCGTCGGTTCCATTGTCCATTTCGTATGAGTTACTGTTAAGTTCGCCCACGATCGAGAAATTCTGGTTAACCCGGTAATCCATACCGGCCCTGAAGATGTATTTGCTGATACTGTCTTCCGAGTCATTGGCCAGGGCAAGATTGAGGTGGCTGGTCCATTTGTCGTTCATGACTCCGGAATAAGCGCCGCCTACTTCTACCCAGGCACCGCGGGTTGCTTCAGCCGGGCCAACGCGAACGCCCACGTTGCTTTTTCCTGAGAAATCCCAGAGGGGCTGATGATAATTGTCACCGGGGAATTTGCCTTCGGCATGCAGAGTAACCGCATGAGTGCCTTCAAGGTTTTTCCAGACCTGGTAACCGACTTTGAGCGATGGATCATGCAGGCCAGAGAGGCTTACAGTGTTGCTGTTACCACCCGAGCGTTTAACTTCCCAGTTCTGGAAAGGCACGGTAAGACCTACGAACAGCTTTTTGCCGGCATAATTCAGGTGCAGTGGAATATATGATTCGTTACCTTCAACGAAGTTCTTCTGGCCGTTAAGATACTGAATCTTTTCGTAGCGATAGTGCAGACCGAAGTTCCAGGTTGAAATGTAGGGCAACAGAGCACTTTCGGTTTCGAACAGGCCGTGATAGCCGTTCAGGTTGGTAAAATACGGGCTGAAATTGGTGGGTTTCAGCTCATCGGGAATGCGATAGCGTTCATCACGATAAAGTTCATGGGTGCTGATGGCAACCGGAGCGCCAGGAGCGGGAGCCGGACCGGGAACCGGTGCGCCCATATAGGGTGCTGGCGGCGGGGTCATCATATCAGGAACACCAATCGGCGGGGCGCCGTATTGATTCTGCACTGGGGGTGGTGGCGGGGTCATTGAACCGCCGGAATAGACCGGAGGTGCTGCAGGCGGAGCATAAGAATCGATGCCCTGCGGTGCCGGTGTGCCGTATGGCTGGTTGCTGACAACCGGTGGCGGAGGCGGCATCAACGGCGGCGGATCGAATGATGGGGCACTGACGGTTTGTTGCCCGCCATTCATCTGCTGAGGCTCGACCATCTGATAATGGGTCTGAGGAACGTGGTTGGCAGGTGGTGCGGGTGGCATCTGGCCATTCCAGGCACCGTTGTTCAGTGGCTGGGCCATAACCATCGAAGCTTCTGGGGCAGTCATTTCCTGAGAAATGGGAGCAGCCCCCGGAATCATCAGGGTTTCACCAACATTAAGCTTGTTGGGGTTAACCTGCGGATTGGCTCTGGCCAGTTCACGCCAGCGTTTGCTTGACCCAAGAATACGTTTGGCAATTTTTCCCAGGGTATCGCCACGCTGAACGGTATAAGAACCGCCGGTCTGCCCGTAAAAGCTGGCATCAGCTTCGGCAGCATCGGCTGAAACTGAAGGCGCAGGGCATTCTTCCACTTCATGAACTGGAACATGATTCGCAACTGCTGGTGCTCTGCCGGTCTGTTGATGGTTAATCTGAGCCGGGGCATGATTTACAGCAGACACATTTGAATTTGGCGAGGAGGTCAGAAGCTTCTGGCCAACAAAAATGCGGTTGCCGTTTTCAATGTTGTTAAGAACCATTAGATCCTGCCAGCGGTTGGGATCACCATAAACTTTCATGGCAATTTTGGGCAGAGTGTCACCGGCCTGCACAACGTAAACGCTGCTGTTTGGCCGTGGCTGCGCGGCGGGTGCGGCAGGTGCGGCGGCGGCTTTCTGACTGGGCGGTTCAACCGGAGGACGATAGTTGTTCTGTCCCAGTGGCCTGGCGACTACGCGAGGGGGAGCTGCCATCAATTGCTGCTGAGCAAGAGCATCGGCGGGACCTACTTCCTCCCAGCCGCCCTGCTCTGGGCCAGCCTGGGCTCTTGTCATTGCAGGAACCCCAAAAACAAGGCCCATCGAAATGATGGCTGCAAGGACAGGATCTTTGGCCCGGAAAGAGTTAAACCTAATCATCTCTGACCTCCAGGTCTATCCAATTGCTTGGATGAATCATATTTTCCAGAATTTTTTAAATTGTGCTTTAACCAATTTTGCATAGCTATACCAGTCTGCATAAGAAATGAGTTCTTCTTTTTTTACTCTATCGACCGTTGCGTTAAATTTATTGAGTACTAAACTTGCATGTTGCGAAGTTGCTTTTGCCATAAGCTTTCCCGGAGTTCCGCCTTCGAGCACCGAAATCAATTTTCCGCCGCAGAACTGATCAGACAGCTTTTTCACCAGTCGGGCCGTCTCGATGAGGCCGTTTTCACTCATGATCAGGTGCGATGCGGGGTCTTCATTCAGAACATTGGTGCCGAAAGCGAGAATGATGAATTCAGGTTCGAACTGGGTCAGTACCTTCTCAATAATTTCATTGAAACATACCCGGTATTCCCGGTCACCGTAGCCAGAGGCAAATGGAATGTTGAGATTGAAGCCCTGAAAACCTTTTGGGCCAACCTCATCATAATATCCAGTTCCGGTTACTCCTGGGAATTCATGGATTGAAACGGTCAATACGTCTTTTCGGTAATAAAAGATCTCCTGGGTGCCGCTTCCATGCTCGGCATCGAGATCAATAATCGCAACCCGACGCAGTGAGTATTTCTTGGTAAGATAATGGGCCCCGGCCGCAACCGGGTTAACCAGGCTGCCAAAACCATGCCGCGAAATCCCGGCATGATGGCCGGGCATGGCGGTAAGACAGAATGCCGTTGCAGCTTCACCGGTCATGATGCGGTCAACAGCGTCCAGAACCCCACCTGCACCGAACCGGGCAATCTCAAAAGAACGTTTAATCAATGGTGTGTGTGAGTCGAGCTGCTCAACGCCGCTGTAACTGCGACGATGCAGGTCGTTCAGGTAGTCGGGATGGTGAATGTCGCGCAGCCTTTTCATGGGTGCAATATCGCATTCAAGCACATGATCCTGCCACAGGCCGTCATT
>JBMOKV010000641.1:0-5134 GCA_049325495.1 Candidatus Rifleibacteriota bacterium
ACATCAGCTTGACCAGCGATGTTTCCGGAGTCATATCCATTGCCGGAATTGCGCCCGCATCGAGAGCAGCCCTGCCGACCTGGTAAAGTTCCATTTCCGTTGATCCGACGATGCACTGGGTGCAGACGACAACCGGAACATTCTTTTCAGTTGCCCTTCTGATCGCCGGAATTAGAGAATTCTTTTCATTGGGAATATTGCCGGCACCGTAACCCTCAAGAACGATACCATCGTGGCTGTCTGCAACGAAATCAACGATTTCCGGCTTCATTCCCGGGTAAACCTGCAGCATCGCCACATTTTCATTCAAAAATGCCCGCAACAGAGGCTTTTTTCGAGTGCGCAATCCGGCGAAATCACTGTATTTTATAGTTAAACCTATGGTACCGAGAGGAATCTCATTCACTGAGACGAATGCCTGCATATCAAAAACCGAAGTCTTTTTTGCGCGGGTGCCACGAATAACCATGGAGCCAAAAACAATTGCCACTTCGGCAAGATCTGAAATGGCAACTCGCACAGCATTGATAAGATTCGCCCGACCGTCTGAACCGACCTCTTCAAGCGGAACCTGGGCACCGGTCACGATTACCGGTTTATTGAGCTCCTGCAGAATGAATGACAGGGCAGCTGAAGTGTAAACCATCGTATCGGTGCCATGAGTTACCACAAAGCCATCATAGTCCCGCATTTTCTGATAAATGGCCCGGCCGATGGTGATCCACAGGTCTGGGGTAAGATTGCTTGAATCTACATTGGCTAGAGAAAGCACATCAATATTCGCCAGAAGGCTCAACTCTGGAATGCGCGAAATAAGCTCACCTGCATTATCACAGGGCTGCAGACTGCCGCCCGCTCCCCGCAGCATGGTTATCGTGCCGCCGGTGGTAACCAGCAGAACCCTGGGTTTCTGCTGCAAAGGCGGATTTGCTTTCATCTGGTGCCCGTGAAGGCGACCCGGGCCGGACTGCCAGTTTTTCATATCAGAACTTATACTCCATACCAAAGTTAACATCGCGGCGATCTACAACATCATCGATGCGAAGTTCGAATTTGATGTTTTCAGTCAGCATATAACCAGCTTTGAATCTGATTTCAGAGTCGGTGGTATCGATAAAGTCAACGCTCAGAGCCAGATCATTGGCCATGATATAATCGACACCGGCACCGATTTTCGAGCTGATGATACCGGCACGTCTGATAAAGTTGGTATCAGCGCCGCGGGCAACCATCATGTTGAAATGATCGGCTCCGCCCACATCTTCCACGCCAAAGCGGTAGAAGGTTTTGTCACTCGGGTAGAAATCGACGCTGAGGTCTGAATAGAAGGTTTCGTTATCTTCACGATATCTAAGCAGATATTTGAAATCGATTCTGGTCTGGCGAATGTTGAGGAACACTTTATCGACAGCCTGAGCCAGTTTATGGGCGTCATCGAGGCCACGATTGATCTTGTTTTTGATTTCCTTGTCAGCCACGATTTCTTTAACTTCGCGGCTGATTTCTTTGGCGTTGTCAGCGGCACCACGCAGAGACTCGATGGTTTCGCGCAGGTCATCGGTAAGATCATTGTTCTTGTTCAATTCTTCGATCATTTCATCGATGCGGCCAGTGACTTCGCCAATGTTATCGACGATCTGCTGGATACCTTCGCGGTTATCATCAACCACACCGTTGATGTTTTCGCTCAACTTGCGGAAATTGGCGATGATTGCCCGCAATTCATCGCGGTTTTCAGATATTTCCGTATCGACCTTGTGCAGAATGTTATCAAGACTTTCAACAATGCGATCACTTCTTGTTCGAACTGAAGCAATCATTTCGTTCATCTTGTCAGATGCAGTTCTGGCGTTTCTGAAAATCATTCTGGTGTTTTCCTTCAGTTCCGGATCACCAATGATATCTTTTGCGGAAGCTGTCAGTTCCTGGAGTTTCTGGATCAGAACATTACCCTGCTCGAACAGTTCGTCCATGCGGGTCGGGTCGGTGCCCGGAACCACTTCGCCTTCAGCCACGTAAGGTGAAGAGTAATCGCGGGTCGGCATGATTTCGACGAATTTTTCCCCCATCAGACCGGCGGTCGAAATGGTAAAAGTGCTTTTTTTGCGGATATGCATGTCGCGTTCGCGAATGAAGACATAAACATAAACCTGGTCATCGCGAATTTCGATTTTTTCAACTTTACCGATTTTCACCCCGGACATGGAAACACTCGACCCCTTGTTGAGGCCGTTTACCGAGTAAAAGCTGATGACAAAGCCATAGCCTTTCTCGCCCAGGCTGAAATCGCCAATGATGAAAACCATATAAATCAACAGAGCCGCGGTAACAATGGTCATCAGTCCAACTTTAATTGTCGAGTTCATGTTTTATCTCCTGTGTCCTCAAACCAGAGTCATCGGGCCATGGGCCTCGCCCCGGATAAACTGCTGTACAACTGGATTTGGTGAGTTGATTATTTCTTCACGGGTGCCGATTTCAACGATTTGCCCGCCATAGTGCAGGGCAATTCGGTCACATACCCGATACGCCGATTTCAAATCATGGGTTACCACGATTGAAGTGACCCCGAGTCTTTCTTTCAGGCTCAGGTGAAGTTCATCGATAGCTGATGTCATAATTGGATCCAGTCCTGTTGTGGGTTCGTCATAAAGAATGATTTCGGGTTCCATGGCAATGGCACGGGCCAGACCGACTCTCTTGCGCATACCACCTGAAAGTTCAGAGGGCATAAGGTAATTGGTACCAGGCAGGCCTACCATCTCAAGCTTTTCTGAAACAATATGATGAATTGCCCGGTCAGACAGGTTGGTATGTCTTCGCAGGCCGAAAGCCACGTTCTCTTCAACATTCAGCGAGTCGAACAGGGCGGCAGACTGAAACAGCATACCCATGCGCATTCGCAGAGCATCAAGCCGTTTCTGGCCAAAGGTGGTTATGTCTTCGCCATCGATCAGAACCTGACCCGAATCCGGTCTCATCAGCCCGATGACATGCTTTAACAGAACACTCTTGCCACAGCCTGAAGGCCCTAATATGACGAGTGATTCGCCGTCATAAATCTTCAGGTTGATGCCTTTGAGAACCTGTTTCGATCCAAATCTCTTATGAACGTTTGAAATGATAATCATTGCAGATACGCCGTATTGAAGTTATTTATGCCAACGGTCAGAAAGTAATTGACCGCGAGAATCATCATGATCGAAACGACAACGGCGCTGGTCGTGCTTTCGCCGACTCCTTCGGCGCCGCCTTCAGTGGTAAAACCTTTATAGCAGCCGATAATGGCAATGATGGCACCAAAGATGGTAGCCTTGAAAAGACCGCCCATCAGATCCTGAATCAGCAGCATATGCAGAATGGAATCTTTGAATGCGACCATGGTAAGACCGATCTGATAGATTGCAACGATCGAGCCACCGATCATGCCGATTACATTGGTGAAAATGGTCAGCATGAACAGCATGATGGTGCAGCCCCAGAATCGCGGAACCACCAGATAATCTACCGGATTGGTAGCCATGGTTTCGAGGGCATCGATCTGCTCGGTAATCTTCATAGTGCCTATTTCAGCGGCAATGGCGCTGCCAACACGGCCGGCAACAACAATTGCAGTCAGAATCGGGGCAAGCTCACGGGCCATGGCCAGGCTGACTACGCCACCAACGTAGCTCTGAGCACCCATCTGAGCGAACTGGTAACCGATCTGCACGACAAGAACCGCACCGGTTGAAAAACCGGTAATGGCAACCATCGAAAGTGAATCGACACCGATTCTCGACATCTGGTCAAACAGATTTTTGGCCGAGAATCTGCCGCCCTTGAGAGCATTGAGGGTCCAGTATATGGTCTGTAAAAACAGAATGGTCATACTGCCCAGCGATTCAATAAGGCCTTTAGCAATATTGGTCAGCATCATAAAATTTTAATCCTCGCTCAGAGTCAGCGTGGTATCGATCCTACCAGTAACAATCAGGTTGGTAGGCTGAATTTCCTGGTCTTTGCCATTCAATTTGATTTTTTTCATTTCATCGCCTTCTACGGTTAACTGAAACAGAAGATCGGAGTTTTTCGGTGAAGCGGCCCAGTTTCTGATAGCTGAATCAAAATCATGGGGAAGAGTTTCATCAGTTCTGGTTTCGCGAACAGATTTGCTGTCGCGGGTATCGGTAACCGCATCTGCATCTTCAATTCGCATGTTCAGTCCGTAAACGGACAGAACCAGGTTTTCCTTACCTATATCCTGCGGAATCGGCAATTTGACTTTTCTAACGAAAACCGGTTCGCGAAATGGTTTCAACGTAACATCAACTTCAAGAATTCCACCGCTGGTTATCGACGAGTTTTTGACCTCGACCTTTTCGATGGCCACCGTCTTGCGTTTTTTTTCTATTTCAATCTTTAGCAGCAACCGAGTCGGCATCACTTCTTCGATGTCGCTTTCGATTACCATTTCCATCAAACTGGTCAACTCGTTGATCAGACTCTGAACGATATCTGTTCTTGAGTAGAAAAGGTTCTCACGGCGAAAACTGTATCTTTCACCTTCACGATTTGCACAGTCAAGCGAAATTCCCATCAAGGCGGTTCCGTCACCCTCGCGGTCGATAACCCCTTCGAGAGCCTGAAGAACCGTTGATTCGAGCACCATCGAGAAAACGCCCGAGTCACTTACAATCTGAAAATTGATGTTTCTTGTGATTCCAAGATTCTTGTCAATCACATCGATCTGCACCGGAACCATTTCGGGTAAACGACCAATTTCGCCGGCCAGACCTTTTTCACGATCCTGGGTAATGATTCCAAGCATTTCGGTGGGTGCGCCGATTTTAAACGGCATCTGAACGCTGGCAAACGAATGATGAATAACCGCACCGGTCATCAGATATCCAACATTACCCTTTTTCAGAAAGGAATGGGCAAGCATGAGAATCTTGTTTCCATCCCGCCAGGTCAGGGTCCCCAGAGTTGAAAGATTAATATCGCCCCTTGCCAGCTGAATTCCAATGGCAGACCCAGGTTCAAAAGCACTGGGAGATACGGTTATGCTCTCAGAAGAGGAAATATTGCCGCGTGGAGCCTGAGCAATGCGGATATTTTTGTTTTTCATGCGGCTTTTGAAGTTTTCAGCTGC
>JBMOKV010000642.1:0-38387 GCA_049325495.1 Candidatus Rifleibacteriota bacterium
AGAGCGAACTGGCCGATTATATCAAGTCGATCATGGTTCGCCACGAGTTTTATGAAGGCTGTTTCGTCGATGCCACTTTCGAAGAGAAAGACGAAGACGACAAATATGTTAACGATAACGATCGCCACACCCGCAGTAAAATTCTGGGGTTTCAGCGCAATTTCAACCGCTGGGCCAGCATGGAGCTTGGTTTGCAGCACAACGACATTGAAGCCAAAGATCCGAGCACCGAATGGGAAAAGCGTATGGCCGTGATTTTGACCCCATTTTCAAAGAATCAGCGCTACAAATTTTTCATCAACCATAAAGATATAACTTCGGCCCAGAGCGGAACCCACTACGAAGGTGGTCTGAACTTTTCTCAGTTTATCGGCACCGACACCATCATCGACGGCGAATTCAAAAAGGTTCATTCCTCTCCCGGCCTCACCGGCAACGGCTACGACGCCCTGGTTTTCAACGCTAAAATGGTCGTTACTTTCTAAAGTCTTCACAATTTTGGGTCTGACCAATAGAAAAAGAACTGTGAACGGCTTTCCTTCAGAAAATGCACAATTGCTACAAAGAGTGGGCAGAGGAAATTGAATTTTTGATTATTCTTGCCAATGGTTTATCTGGTTAATTATCATTTCAGGAGTAAAGGTTTCTTTAAGCTCTTTTGCTTTTGTAATGATGAGTGTTTCCATTGATTTCTGAGCTGCCTCTGGCATTTCTGACCAAGTAATGTTTTTTGCGTCATAAATTTCAGAATTGGAATTTAACCTGAAGCTATATAGATTGGAAACAATATAACCTTCATTTTTTACGTTTACCAAGCAAAATCTGAATTATTTGTTGTTGGTTTTGTATGACTTTGCAGCCATACTGAAATATCGAGGGTGATTAGCACTCGGATCCGAATACAATGTGGATTCTATCGCCTTTTTTGCACCACAATAAAGCAAACTGTTTGGATAAACAATGCCTGTTTCATTAACACAAAAATGTAACGTATTATCTGATTCGAATGCCAATGCAGAACCCATCCATCCTGAAGTGGGAATCCAGCCATAAGAAAATGGCTTAAGTATAATATCTGTCTTTGAACTTACTTTATAATCAATTTTTAAATGATTTAAACCACTCTTTTCAAAGGAGCTTGCAACAATTTCTAGTCTCAAGCTGACTGAATAAGACGGCAATGCAATGCTAAAGAATATTAAAAAAATCAGAAAAATTGTTATCGACATTCTTTTGTTCATTCCTTTAAATCCCTCCATTTCGGTGATTGGTGGTATAGCGCCGGCAATGGCTTGCCGAACCATCCGGCGATGAACCTGATACTTGGCAGAAATAGACCTAATGCTCTGACCACCTTGCAGGAACTCTCTTCTGATTTCAAACAATTCCAATTTCTTTCTCCTGTCCATTTCGGGCCTCCAGGAATGAATTCCTGTAAGCTTATCCGATTAAGTCAGGGTGGGGCCATTTTAGTTTACCGAAATCATTGCCATCGGCAAATACGTGATATCGGTTGACCAGACTTGATTTGGTCTCTCAATCAGCAAATCTTTTAACAGATACGGATAGATATGGCTGCCTGACTTGGGAATAGACGTTTTTGGCTTGCGATAAATTGCTTCTATTCCCATTTTTCGCATTAGTCTCCGGACTTTTCCTCGACCGGCCGAAAAGCCACGATTGCAAAGTTCAATATGAATTTTTCTGGCACCATAAAACGGCAGCTCAAGATGGATCTTGTCTATTTCCGTCATCAGATCGAGTTCGAGCTGGCTTGCTGCTTTATTCTTACTGTAAAATGATGATCTGGAAAGCCCAAGGAGCTGGCATTGGCGCAAAACTGGTATTGTCTCCTTTGGATTGATCATTTGCTTCCGCTCGGCCGCCCAATGCGACCGAGCGCACCTGCTAAAAAATCATTCTCCATAATTAATTTTCCAATCTTTTCATGTAGTTCAGATATATCAGGTCCGTCATCTTTGCGCTTTCCTTTTTCAAACAGCTCATCTGCCCTTTCCAAAAGCTCTTTTTTCCACTGAACGATCTGATTCGCATGGACTTCAAACTGCTGAGCGAGTTCTGAAAGAGTTTTATCTCCTTTAATAGCTTCTAATGCAACTTTGGCCTTAAATGCGGGGCCGTGATTTCTTCTTGGTCGTCTTGTCATGATAAAAGTCCTTTTCTAATAATTTTTTGGTGTTTTATCACTTATCGGCTTGACCAATTTTCTTGGACCACCACTGTAGAGTAAACCGAGGGGAAGGTTTACTCTATCGTTTACGACTCTTTATTGCAAATACACTCTATTATGATATTATTTAGAGTGTGTTTGTATGTTTGGGGGTAGTTTATGAATTACTATAAAGTAATAACAAATATGCTTGAACAACAGGGTGGTATCATAACAACCGCTCAAGTCAGTACTGCCGACATACCCAGGCAATATTTGAGTAAAATGGTTAAAGAGAACCTTTTGCGCAGGGTCGATCGTGGAATTTATGCCGCGCCGGAAGCCTGGGAAGATGAAATGTTTCTACTGCAATATAAATACAGCAAAGGAATCTTCTCACACGAAACCGCGCTTTATATACATGGTTTTACTGATAGAAGCCCGATAAGCTTTGTAATGACCTTTCCGTATGGTTACCACGCTGAATCTATTGCCAACACAAGCATTAGAATGAAAAAGGTCGTTAAAAACATATATGATCTTGGAATTGTTGACGGCAAAACAGCGTTTGGCAACAAAATACGACTTTATGACCTTGAGCGCACTCTCTGTGACATTGTAAAGGGCACCAATAACTGTGATATTCAGATTGTAAACCAGGCAATGAAACAATATGCGGCTTTCAAAGGAAAAAACATTTCTCAATTGCTTCAATATGCTGAACAATTGCGAGTAAAGCCTAAAATACTCGCTTATATGGAGATATTGCTGTGAAAACAAAGAATCCGATGCAGTTAAAAGCTATCATCAAAAAGAAAGCTGCTGAAAAACAAATACCAGAGCAACTTGTTTTGCAGAATTACATGCTTGAGCGTCTTCTGGAGCGAGTAACTTTAACGAAATACAGAAACAATTTCATTTTCAAGGGCGGTTTCTTGATCGGCGCAATCGTTGGACTGGACACAAGAACGACAATGGATCTGGATGCGACCATCAAAGGCCTTGAGTTGACGCATAAAAGCATAAGACTTGTTTTTGAAGAGGTTTGCCAGGTCAGGTTATATGACGATGTGACATTTGAAATCAGCGGAATTGAGGATATAAGAGAATCAGACAATTACCCCGGCATTCGCATTGGTTTGAAGGCTAATTACCAGCCAATTAGTGTACCGCTTTTCGTGGATGTAACAACCGGCGATCAAATCACGCCCGAAGCGATTGATTACAGGCTTAATCTGATGTTTGATGAGCGAAGCATACAGGTATTAGCCTATAATCTTGAAACTTTGTTGGCAGAAAAAATCGAGACCGTTATTAGCCGCAATATTGCTAACACCAGACCAAGAGACTTTTATGATATTTACATACTGCATCAACTGCATGCAAAGAGCTTAAATACAGTTGTTTTCAAAAAGGCAGTAGAAGAAACAGCGATAAAGCGCGGAAGTTTGGCAGCAATAAGAGATTATGAAAAAGCTATGCAAAATGTTTCAGGCAATGAAAGAATTCATGGTTTCTGGAAAAAATACCAAAAAGACTACGGTTATGCTGCGAATATCGATTTCAATGATATTTGCAAAGTAATCATTGATATTCTTAATGGGCTTGGCTTTTAGAAAGCATGCTAGCGCACAAACTCACGAATAAGCACAGACTAGCCCATAAGTTTCCGCAGCAACTTTGTTCTGCGGAAGCTGAGTGAGCGCCCGGCCGTTTACGGCTCGGGATGCGAGGGAGTGCCGGAGGCGGAGGGGCTGGCAGGGTGATGTCCGCCTAATGCGACTTTTAGGCGGCAAGCGGCAAAGCAAAAAGCTTGACAGGCGCGAGGGCGGTGTCATGGAACTGGGCGAAAGAGGCCTGGTCAATGACATTCTCAGCGGTCGGGCGCGGCTTGAATATCGGGTTGTGCAGAATTTCAAGGTTTTTGCCGACAGCGAAAAATCCCAGACCAATCTTTCCGATGACCCGGCGCTGCAAAGTGTCGATTATGACAACAACAGCGCCGGCTTTGTCTGGACCAGCGATCGCGCCGGAAGAATCGAAATCCGTGGCGGCCGGCAGATCGATGAAGAAATCGGGCCTACGAAGGTTTCCGATATGACAAGAAACAGCGCCGCTGCCGTCTGGGATAAAAGCTTCGGCAAGCTCAAAACCCAGGCCAAGATGCAGAATACGGTTTACAACGATGCGATAAATCTGGCCTCAGATTCGTCAGTCCTTGAAATGGGCGTAACCATGGGCGCCGAAGCTGAACGCACCTTCGTCTGGAACGTAGGGACATCGAGAATAGCGATTAACGACGAACTCAGCCCCGATGATCTGCGTTCAGAAACGCGCAACTACAATCTCGATCTGAATTACGAGCCCAATCGGGTTTTCAATGCTCGCGGCCTCTTCCAATGGTGGCGTGAAGATGACTTTTTTGCCAATTCCCGCATGGATACCGAGATTGCCGATTCGCAGTTTCGCTATGAACCGACCCGTGATCTGCGGACTCAGTTGAAATACAAGGTTGACCCCGATGAAATTCTTGATACCATGGATGAGCTTTTCTGGGAAATTCTGGCGTGACCGACCTTGAATTCGAATGGTTCGTATGTAAAATGCCTGTAAATTTTCTGAGGATGAGAGAAAAAGAAGACCGTGGCAATACCTCTTCTTTAGCCATTAAAGAGGAATGAATCAAAGAAGTTTTCTAAGAATCGATTTTGATGTTGTCGACAATACGACGTATTTCGCGCAGCAATTCTTTTGATGATAAGGGTTTGTACGCAAAACCCGAGATTCCAAGATCCATGGCCCTCTGTCTATCTATCTTGTTTGAATGGCCGGTAAGAATAAGAATGGGGAATTTGGGCTTTATCTCCAGGATGTTTTTCGCGAGAATATCTCCTGTCATATCCGGCATGGTCATATCTGTTACTAACAGATCGAAGTTGCCGGGGGCGCTTTTAAATGCATTTAATGCGTCTAACGGGCTTGCGAACGGAAAAACCTGGTAACCGGAAATTTTTAACATTTCGGAATTGACCATAAGAATCATGGGTTCATCATCAACGACAATAATTCTTTCTTTGCCCTTCAATTCTTCATTAATATGATGCTTTAACTCTTGTGGGCCTTGCAGACATTCTGTGGTCGGAAAAAAGATTTCAAAAGTTGTTCCTTTCCCTTGCTCTGAGAAGACGTTTATTTCACCACCGTGCTCTTTTACTATTCCATGCACTACCGAAAGACCCATTCCTGAACCTTTGAACTTTTCTTTTGTGGTAAAAAATGGCTCAAAAATTCTTGAAAGATGTTCTTCGGGTATCCCCTGGCCAGTATCTGAAACAGAAATTTTCAAATAATTTTTTGAGGATGTGAGCTGTGAGTCTTTTGGGGCCGAGCATTCTGAAACTTCTATGTGTAATGATCCTGGCTCTCCATTTAATGCATGCATTGAATTGGTGCAGAGATTCATCATTATCTGGTTCAATTGACCTGGGTCGGCAAAGATTTTTCTGCTGGTTGAATACTTTTCAAGTATTTTAATGGTTGATGGAAGGGTTGGCTTGAGCATTCTGAGCGAATCTCTAATCTCATCTGAAAGGCAGATGGTGCTTTTTTGCGAATCGTTCTTTCGGCTGAAGGCAAGAATTTGTCTGACCAGATTTTTGGCTCTTTCGCAAGCCTTTTCGATACTCTGCAAATGGTTTGTCAATACCTCAGCGTTATGGACCCGATTTTTGGCAAGATCCAGGTTACCAATGATTACCGAGAGAATGTTGTTAAAATCATGGGCAATTCCCCCGGCAAGGCGCCCAACTGCTTCCATTTTCTGAACTTGCAGAATTTCCTGTTCCAGTTTTTTCTGTTGAGAAATATCGTTGCCAATGCACAACATTTCTTTGAAGTTTCCTTCTTCATCGAAGAAGGCACGGTTTGACCAGCGAATAAAAACTCTTGAGCCATCACCACAAAGATTTTCATTTTCTACAACAGTGTGAGCGGATGGATCAGAAAAAACAGGTTCGACGATAGCTTTTAAATTCTGACCATCCGTAATCTGAGTCTCAGGCAGGATTGTTTCGTAAATCGACTTTCCGATTACCATTTCCGGGGTGAACTTAAGAAGCTTCTGGCCGTATTGGTTTATAAAACTTATTTTTTTTTCATAATCAAGACGTAGAATAATTGAATTTGCGCACTCAACCAGGTTTCTGAATTCCTGCTCCTGATTTGCCAGTTCCATGGTTTTCTGTTTGACCAGTCGATTCAAAAACCGGTTTCCATATAGTGTTACAAAGGTTATTAACAACAGGGTGAAAAAAAGAAAAAACATCCATTTAGGAATAATTCTTCTTACTGTTGTAGACGACCCAAGCCAGAAATCAAGCTTTTGACTGTAAAATGAGTCTGGATCAGCTTTCCACTGTATCAGCTTCTGGTCAAGAATGCTCAGGAGTTTCAGGTTAGTGCCTTTTTTGGTGGCAAAAAAGACGCTGAATGGAGAAAACTGAATAGAGGTTGAAACCAGCCCATAACTGTGGCAATGTCTCAATCCAAAATGGTGGGGGGCAACTCCCGCTATTGCCTTTTTCTGGGCAACCGCTTCGAAAACTTCATGATGAGTAGAAAATTCAACAATTTCGCATTTTGCGCCAAAACTTCCCAGAGTGTTAATAAAATTCTGACCGTTGATATCCATTTTCATTATCGCCACAGTTTTTGAGCGAAGATCAAGAATGTTGTTAACGGTTGAATCAGGTCGGCAGAAGACCTGCCCCCAGATCAATACTACCGGCTCTTTACTGAATTCCATCAATTCAGAACGTTCAGGGGAAAATGCAACCGTAGTCATCAGGTCGATTTCGCGGTTTAGCAGTCGTTGATAGCATTCATTCCAGCTTCCCGGTATAAAAACCGGCTGATAATCGGAATCTTTGAATGCCTCTTTGATCAGGTCGGTATTGAAACCTGCTTCTTTTCCCCTGGAATTAAGAAAATTCAAAGGCTCAAGTTGAAAAAGTCCTACTTTAAAAGTCTCTGCTGCTGCAGAGCCATGGTGTGACCATAAAAATAGAATAAGTAACACAAAAAACCGCATGTGTACTCTCATATATCCCCCAATAACTATGATACTATTTTTGGAGAAATTGTTAAGGGAAATAAAAAAAATCTTAAAAAGACTGAATAAGGGGCTAAAAATTTGCATTAATGGCTGATTTGCGCTACTAAAGAGAAATGAATCAAAGAAGTTTTTTTATTATTGCGGGGTTGCAGCTGACTACAGCATTTTTTATTGTGGTCAGGGTGCTTCAGGAAATTTTTCTGGCGAACCCGAACTTTCTTACTGATATAACCCTTTCGCCACTTATCATGACGGTTCTCGCGGCAACTGGTCTGGCTTTGATTCAGTTTCGTTCGTGGTTTTCCGAGCAGAGGCTTTTCATCTTACTCAATGGTCTGTTTTGCCTTGCCGGGTTAACCTGTGCAGCTCTCAAAATCGGTGGCCTCTTTACCTGGATTCTGGTTTTTACCGGGCTTGGTTTTCTACTTCTGTTTGGTATTGAGCTATTTTTAAATAAAATTTTAAAAAGTGCAGGTGTTTTGTTTTTATTGTTGAATGCTCTGCTCATCGTTATGCTGCAGATTGACTGGCATGTTTTTTCAGTTACCCGTGCTCACCTCAATTTTCAGATAATCTCAGTTGTCTGGCAGGATCAGGCTCTGCTGTTTCAGGCTGCTAAATATCTGGGAATCCAAAACCGTCAGATTTTCAGCGACCTTTTGTTGCTGCTGCTGATCGGGCCTTTTTTCGGTTTGCTCGTCGGCTTTTTTAAATCTCAACATGACGAAAAAGATTTTCGTATTCAGGCTCTGGCTGTATCGATATTGCTTTTGCTGGTTCATTACGGCGAATTTGATCTGGTGTGTCGTAATACTTCAATGGCTGAATATATCAGCCTGAGAATCAGTTCTGGTATTGTTCCATTGCCGCTTCATCCTGCTCTGAAAGCTGACGAAATGCTGCAGAAAGTTTTGCAGAGCCCGAAGAAAGTAAATCCCGATCGATGCTACTCCCCCGCTGCCATTGAAATTCGTCCTAACCATATCGAGAAAATAGTCCTGGTAGGCATCGAAAGCCTTCGTTATGATGCTTTCGCCGAACTGATGACCAATACCCGACTTCATTCAGAAAACGGGCGCCTGCTGGTTAACCATTATTCAAATTCAAATATAAGTTTGAGCAGCTTTTTTTCTCTTCTTCATTCAAACTTTCCCGTTAACCTGATGTTTTCACCTCGTCGGTATGAGAAATCCAGACTGGAACTGACTGCCGAATCAGCGGGTTATGCAACCTGGTTGATCAAACCCGAACTGATCGGTTCGGCCGCCCCTGAAATCTGGGGCAATAATCGAATGATCGATAAGGTTGAAAAGCCATGGCAGACCACCCCGAAAGTTTTTGAGCGAACTCTGGAACTGCTGCGTCAACCCGGCCGGTCAATGATTCTTACCTATGTGTTCAATACTCATTTTAATTACTACTATCCACCGGAATTTGAAAAGTATCAGCCCGTTTGTCCCGATGAAACCAATATTTTTACCATGTGGCCCAGTCCTGAAAATGTTGCAAAAATCCGTAACCGTTATAACAATTCAGTGCTTTATCTCGATCATTGCTTAAATGAATTTTTGAATCTGGTAAAAGAAGAAGCCCTTGACCAGAAAACCCTGATCGTGATTTTTGGTGATCATGGCCAGTCACTTCGCGAAACCGGCTGCCTTGGGCACGGAACCGGCGCTTCGGTTCTTCAATATCGGGTACCGTTCATCGTTCTTGGCCCAGGAGTAGATACGCAGGTCATCGATTATCCCACCAGCCATTTCAATGCACTGTCTGAAGCTTTGAAGCCGGCGGGGTTTGCAATCAATTCGCCATTTTCCGCCCTGGATGGCAATTACCCGGTGCTGGCTCTTGAAGAATCGGTTTCCGGAAGGATTCTGGTAATTCAAAAAGACTACATCAACATTTTCGATCTGACCAGTGAATTTCAACTGCGCTGGATAGCCATGGTAAACCTCAGCTATGCAATTTCGCCCGAACTTGTTCAGACCTGGTACCAGAATACCGAAAAACTTGCCTCGGCAATCGATAGTGATATGACTTTCATTTCAAGCCATCTTCAATAGAAACGAAGCTGGTCAAAGTCGGGGCACTGGCAAATCCTTGCCGTTTGCCGAGTCGAATGATTGTAATAATATCGATTTTCTCGACCTGGTCATGGTTTAAAACTATCAACCCGCGCAGTGGATCGGCAAGAAATACCTTTTCTTCATTACAACCGACAATGGCGATTGCATGTTCAACCTGGTTAAATCCTGACCCAACCGTGATGATGAATGGCAGATCCTCTTCAATTAAATGCTTAAAAGTTTTATCTGAGAATGCCGCTTCTGAAAAGCCCAGCCGATGACAGGCGTAAATGCTGTGGCTTACCAGCGATCCGATAAAAAGCGTTTTTGCCCGGGCTGTGGCCTCATGCTCGGTCATCTGCTCACCATAAAGTCTGCAGATGTTTGCAAGCGCTGAAGGAACGCAGGTTACCTGTAATGTCTGCATAACCACGCCATTGGAATCAAGTTTCTCAGGGCCGGTGAAAAAGCTGGCTGGTATGAACAATGCGCCCATCACCACCACCGAAGCTCCGGCAATTATGCGCAACAGCCAGATCTGCAGTTTTTTCAATTCTACGACCTGCTGAGTTGCCGATCTTGCCGCCAACACCCAGAGAAAACCCAGTCTCAGCGTTTCCAGTGGCAGCCACAAAGGCAGAGCCGGGTCAAACTCGAGAATGGGTTTCAACCAGCCACCCCAGCTGGAAAGAAAACTCAAAACAAATAGGGCAATGGCAAAAAAGGCAAGGCGTTTAAGGCTGTGAACTCGATTGCTGGAATAGTCCCCCGCAAACTTTAATACCAGGAAAGTCGCTGAAATAGACAACAGCAGCCTGATGAAAAACTCCGGGTTGTTCTGGTAAGCCATTTTTCTCTTTCAAATTTGCCGTAATTTGTTTGCCTGACCGAAAACTTTTGAATTAAATGCAGTTAATTGTAAAACTCAATGAAGAAAATTGGAAAAAAATAAAAACTGCTTGTCGAAAAAAAACTTTTTTAATGAGTTAAACCCTTATTTAACCACGATTTCAGACTGTAAAAAAAATAAATAAAAAAAGTGTTGACAAGGAAACATAAAAATTGTAACCTTAGATTGTTGAGCGAAAGATCTTTGATAATAAAATCGGTAGCCGCAAGGTAACGACTTCTGAACTCCGGTAAGTTTCAGACAGTGGTCCGAAGAAGAGTGCTGATGTCCGGTAACGGGCAAAACGACTCCGAGGAGAACTAATAATCCAGGACAACGTGCAATCTAATCAGAAGTCGGGATCAAAAGGCAGAAAATCCATGGGGGGCGGGCTCCGCATCGACGGAGATACCAACTTCAGCTGCAGAAAAACTCTAAGAGGGCAACAAACCCTGAAAGAGGAAGGAGCAATCCAGGGCAGCTAAGCCAGATACCCCGAAGGAAAAAAGGTCAGGAGAGCTGTTATCGCAGCCAAGGGGTGAAACCCGAGGTTGTAGGAAGCGCTCTGGAACGGGACTAAAGCTTCAAGGTTTGACCGAAACTCAAGATGGGAACCGGCTGTTCGCAGCAAGGGGCCGAAGAGAGCCAAGATCGGGTCTGATGTAAGTCAGTGCGATCAGGCAGTGGGAACTGCCAGTAATCTTTGGAAGAAATCCATGTAGAGGAGGTAACGACGAAGAAGCATGACGGCTGGAAACAGTTGTCGATCGGTTCAGGGTAAAGCTCTGTAGATCATGACCCTGCGAGTGCCTGTGGGGTGGAATAAACTCACAAGCCGCTGCTGACGTAGTCTCTGCTGAGAGGTTGTGAAAACCTGCGAGTGGAGTGCGATAGAGCTGGAAACTCTGTTTGTCACGTCGGGTGGTGATGGCGCTGAGAGGGATAAAACCTGAGAAGGCGTTGGCATTATCCAGCCAATGAAGATCTGTGTTGAACCTTGAAGTCGGCAAAAGTCTAAAAGAGGATGGTGAATCTCAGTTAACCATTGAGGTTTGGTGATTGTGTGAGGGCCTCGAGGGCGATGAACGCCTGAGGCTTGGCGTAACCAATGCGCGTCATAGCGCAATCATGATAAAACTCTAAAAGGCATGTAACGACACGAAGGGGGAATTTAACCTGGTAACGGGTTAGATGAGCCGCAAATCGAGATGTCTTCAGTAAGGAAAACCGATTTTAAAGATTAAGTAGCTTAACAGGAGTCCCCGGTAACACGGGGATTCTTCCTTTTAGCCGATTTTCAGCTTAAAGGTCGTCTACCAGCACCGTAACCCGGTCGCCTTCCTGCAGGTCTGCTTTTTTAAACTGCTCCCGCGGAACATGAATTTCCACAAAATGATCCGGTTCGCTGGGATGCTTCACTACCACGACGACAATACCCCCAACAATACGGTCGACAACCCCGCGAATCCTTTTCTTTGGCTTGTTATGGGCTTCATGAGACGGCATAATGATCCTCCTTGGCTGCTTTCTAATTTAATTTTACTGATTTTTCAAATAATTTAAACTTTTGTCACAATTGCTGGTAAATTATTGTTCATTAAATATAGAAACGTCACTTTAGAGAATCAATATGCTGAAAAACTGGAAACTCAAGCTCAAGCAGTTTTCAACCCTGCTGCCAGCCCGCGATCTGGTTGTTTGGTCGCTGGTTGCAGCTTTTCCGGTTTTTCTGCTGATTTTTTATCCGGCGCTTTTCAGCCCCTTTGAATCTGCTGTTCTCGATCTTCGCGCTCGATTCGATCAGGCTTTTTTACATCGTCAGCCAGTTTCAGACGGCGTAATTCTTGGAATCGACAGTCGAACTCTTGAAAGCGCGCCGCACAAATGGCCCTGGCCAGGGTCATACTGGGCCGAACTGCTGAAAAAAATCGATGAAAAATACCAGCCTTCATCGATGCTGATCGACATTTTTTTTCAGGATGACGTGCAGCGCCCCGCCATGATTCAGACTCTGGCCGAAGAATTGAAGCGTAACCGAAAAACCGGACTGGTAGGCATTTTTGAAGAAAGCCTGGGCGTTGCCGGAACTGAGCTGAAAGTTTTTCCCCCCCTCAAAGCGCTGAGAAATGAAGCCGCATTCTGGGGAATTTCGCAACAGCCCATCGATTCTGACGGTTCTGTCAGAACTTTTGTGCTTTCCGATTATCGTATCGATCAAAAACACATCGCTCTTGAGCTCTGGCGCCATGCTAATCCCGGTGCCCAGCCCCCGTTTGAATTGCCGCCCATAAAAAAACACTCGGCGGTTTTTCGCTTCAAGGCCCGCGAACTTTCGGCTCCAATACTTTCTCTCGCCGATGCTCTCGACGGGTCCATTCCCTTAGATCATCTTCGCAATAAAATGCTGCTGATCGGGCCCAACGCCCCGATTCTTCATGACTATCACAAAACTCCGGTCGGGGTTCTGACCGGCCCTGAACTGGTCTTTAACGCTGTGGAAACGGTGAAAAGCGGGAACTTTCAGCTTCTTGATCCAAATAATTTCCGACAGTTTTTCATGATAGCTCTGGGAATGGCGTTCGCTTTATTCTGCTTTTTCGATTGCTTTGAGCGCCACTTTGCGGTTTCGATCGTCGTTGGCCTGATTTATTCAACGGCCCTTCTGCTTGTAAGTTTCAAAACCACCTTTTACCCCCCGGTTGCTTCTTCGATTATTGCTTTTGTCTGGTTTTCCGGGCTGAATCTGCTGATTTACCGTTTTATCAGAATTGCCGAAGTGCGCAACAGCCTGCATGAAGCCGAAATCTGCGGTAACATCCAGAAAAAGTTCTTTCCGGCAGCCGGTCTGAAAAACGATTCTGGAATTGAAATCGAGGGCTTCTGCCTGCCGTTCCAGTTTGCCGGCGGTGACTATTACGATTTCATTGAACTGCCTGACGGGAGGATTTTCTTTATTCTCGCCGATGTCTCAGGCCATGGAATTTCGGCGGCAATGATCACTACCGCAGCTAAATCGATTGTTTCGCTGCACGTAGAACACCCTGATTTTTCGATTGAAAGTCTTTTTACTGATATCAACCACGCAATCAGGCGTATGGCAGACCGCAGAATTATGATGTCGGCAGTTGCTGGTCTCGTTGATACAAAAGCCGGAAAGGTAAAAATCTTTTCTGCCGGTCATTTGCCCGCACACCTGGTTTGCCAGGGGGAAGTTAAAGAGTTTCCGATTCCAGGTTTGCCGCTGGGTTCCTCAAAAAAGCCTCCTAAACCCCGTTCGATTGAAATAGATCTTCCGCAGACCGGCCAGCTCGTGTTCTATTCTGACGGAGTTATTGAGGCGGTGAACTGGCAGAATCAGATGTTCGGCTTTGAAAACTTTAAAAAGCTTCTTGCATCGATAACTGCTTCCAAACCAGACCAGATAATTGAAAAAATAGTCGATTGCCTTCGGCAACACACTGAAGAAAGGGGTTTTCAGGACGATCTCACTATTCTTGTAATAAATTTCTCAAATTGTAAAAACTAAATCAAAACTGAATCAGTATAATTTATATATAGAAAGCTGAAAGAGTTATATGTGCAAGTCAAACTACCTGATAAGGTCCGCTTTGTCGCGTCAACCGGCACCAGGGGTACAGTGTCGGCAAAGCTTCGTTCGCCATAAAGGCTTTACGCTTATTGAAGCGCTGGTCGTGGTGACCATCGTCAGCCTTTTTTCGGCGATTCTGTTTCGTTTTTATTTTCAGTCGAATGCCACGCAGACGCGGCTGATCGAGAATCTGCAGATGCAGTCGGCGGTGGTTACAGCCGTTAACAAAACCCTGCGCGAAATCAGAACCGGCACTGCTTTTGTTTACCCTTCGCTGAATGAAGATTCGTCAATTCTGGTTTTTGCTGATTTTGACAACAATCACAAAGCCATTTATCCATTGGAAAATGCCAACGCCAGCAAAGAGGCCGGCAGAAAAATCTACGATCTCTGCGTCTATACTACTGACACGAAAACCATCAGCCCCTCATCGCCGGCTCACGACCCGGCCCGCCTGAAAGTTCTGTGCTCCGATGTTGAAAACCTTTCATTCAGGCTGAACAGCGCCAATTCAGTTGCAGTGAACCTCAAATTCTGCAAAGGCGGCAGGACTTTTCAGGTTGTTTCCGAGGGAGCTTTGATGAATTCAGGAGATGCCAGATGAAAAACCGCAGAAAAGGCATGAGCCTTATAGAATTGATGATCGGGTTTCTGATTATCGGCGGGGTTACGCTGATTTATTTTCAAACCATGAATTCATCACGCAAAAAGAGCCAGTTTTATGCTGAGCACTTCATGGCAGCACTGCTGGCGGGCAAGGTCGTTGAAAACTGCCTGCAGGAAACCGACATAAACCCCTATGGTGTTGAAGCTCTGGGTCTGGCCGATGAAAAGGGAAAAGCCTTCAAAGTCTCAACTCTGATAACCGATGGCCGGTCAGTATTTTTCAAATCGCCGACCATTAGCCAGGAAGAAACACCCGATTTATATGAACAGGTGAAAAAGGATTTTCTGCTGAAAATTGACACCGATGGCAGCAAAAACAAGTTTTTCTCTGTTAATACCAGCTTCGACTGGAACGCAAGCACTGGTTCGGGAAACTTTGCTTACGATTGCTTCTTTCCAAATTATGTAATGAAGCAGGAAGCCACCTCCAGCTATGCCTTTCCTGAAGACCAGCTTGAAAAACGTGTGGTTGAGCGCATTCTGGCCGAAAAGGGTGCCCTGTCGAGTATCGTTACATCACCATCTGCCGCAGAAGTGGCCATGGCAACCGGTCGCATATATTTTTCGATTGCCGGGCTGATCAGTTCGCCGGACTTTAAAGCCGCATGCGAGCAGGCAGAAAAGATTAAGAACGAAAGCTGTTCTTCATCATCAGATCGTTACGCAGAAGGAACCGAAAAATACTTTGCCATCGCTCGTGACAGCCTCGATCTGCTGCTCTATCTGAAGCCCCATATCGATTATGTCTGCAAAAATATTAAAACCATCGATTCGATGAAGCTTTACCATAAATCGCAGCTGGAAAATTACCTTTATAAATCTGGCGTAGTTCTCGAAAAACTTCAGCAGTTTTTTTTCACCTGCATAAATGAGGCTGCAAGCCGATATCGCGAGCAGATCAAGACCTCGTTGAATCTTCGCAATCAGCGATTTCTCATCGAGCGCTGCCTGAGCATGCAGCGGCTGCTTTTTGCCAACCGCAAATTCTGTAAGGATGTGTTTGTCAGTGCTAATGCTGAAAATACCATAAAAAGCGAATATTATGATTTTCTTGATGTGATTTCTTCGTATTTTGAAAGCCGTGACCCCGCAGTTTTTCGCCTGGCCCAGCAGGAGAAAAAGTTCGCCCGTGATGAAGTCCTCAAACAAAGATATTTTACCTGCAATTATGTTGGTCTGATGTTTACCAGCATTGAAGAATTGCTGAAAAAACTGCCCCAGCCCATAACCGGCAGTAATGTTTATAAAGCGGCGGTGGTCGGTCAACCTCTGGGCGACGGAACCATAGAAGGGGCTGTGACCTGGGCCCGTGATCAGCTTAAAGGTGGGCAACGCAAAGGTCTGAACGTGAACAACGGCATGACCTCGATCGATGAAACCGCCTGGAACGACTGGTGCCTCGCCTTCGTCAACACTGCCTATGGCCGTAAAATAGCCAATCTACAGGCCGGCAGTGCCGTTGAAAGCATGTATAAGTTCAAAGCTGATGGAAAATTGCGAATCAACAAGAAACCACCCGCCGGTGCCATTATGTTCACCGACAAAACTCCGACCAACCAGTATGGCCACATTTTCATCGCCACCGGAAAATATGACGCCAGCGGCGATCCCATAGTAATTACCACCGGATCCACCGGCTATAACGGAGTACGTGAAATAACTCTTACCGAAATGTTCAAGGTAATCGGCGGAAACAATTATTATCGTGGCTGGGCCACCATCGATTAATGGAGAAATTTAAATGAAAAACAATTTTAAACAAAAATTTAAACAAGGCTATGTTTTTCCATTGATTCTGCTGGCAACCATCTCCATCGCCTTTTTCGTGCTTACTCTGTTTCAGCTTGAATCTTCGCATCGTGACCAGCTTATGCATCTAAATGCCTATCAGCATTCTCTCAACGTGGCATATTCAGTGTGTGTCGAGCAGCTGGCAAAATTGAAAGAAAAACAGTGGGACAGCCGTTTTTTCAAAGACAAGCCTTTTATCGAGGTAAATCGAAAGCTGTTCAATTCAACCTATGACGTGTGTGTTGAAGATTACAACCCGGCAAGTTTTACTTTCAACATAAAAATAAGAACCACTTCTGCAGGAAAATCAAACCTCTTTTACTGGCGCCATAAATACATTCCCAACATGCTTGATTTTACCCGGCTTACTATTCCCATTTTCTTCGATGATCTCGAATCAGAACTGTTTGAGCCAGCTAGAAAAAGCGAAGTCGATGCCATCGTCGATAAAAAACTTGAAAATTTTGCCAAAAATAAAAACAAAGCCGAGCAGATAAACAAGGAAATCATTTCATCGGGTAACCCGACTGACGCGCTTGATAAGATTGCTGCAGTTCCCCCGGGAAAGTCAGGAAATATTCTTGGTGGAAGCTCGCTGCGCCCTGATAATTCAAAGGTTGCAACCAAGCCATCAACTGCTGAAAAAGTTGATCTTGAGACCATTGTGAATTCTCTTGATACCGTGGTGGAAAATGTCGATCAAATCAAGTTTCCAACCCGTGGCACCGTTTCTTATGACAGTGGTTTGAAACTGCACATTCGGTCAGAACCCTGGGGCGACATTATTGCCCAGATCCCGCCTGGTGCTTCAGGTTTTCAGGTTTCTGGAATGCGCGGTGATTTTTTCGAGGTAACCTATAATGGCGTAACCGGTTACAGTCACATGAATTTCATCGAAGTTCCCGGGCACACCCCGTCGAACGAAAACCCCCCAATTCCTCCCGGCGTTGAGACTGATTTTAAATAAATATTTCAAAAGGATGTGTTATGAAAAATGTACTGTTGGCAGTGTTGTTTGGTGTTTTACTGGCCGGTTGCGGCGCACAAAACGAAGAAGTCGCGAAGCTGACCGCAAAAGAAGGCAAAGTGCAGGTGATGGTTAAACCGGCTGAAGCTTTTTCCGATGCGGCAGATGCTCAGGCTCTGCATTCCGGTGATTCAATCAAAACCGGCGAATCGGCAAAAGCCTCACTCGAGCTGATTAAAGATAAAAGCACGATCAGTCTCGGCGAGAATAGTTTCCTTGAAATCAGAAACTTCAGCGAAAAAGATCTGCAGCAGATGTCAGGAACGGCGATTTATAAAATCACTCCTCAAAACAAAGAGCTGAAAATTAATACTCAGCACGGCGTTGCTACCGTTCTCGGCACCGTTCTCAGGGTAGATACCGACGAGCAGAAAACCGTAGTTGCCGTTGAAGAAGGAAAAGTGGGATTTCGTAAAAAAGGCAGCCAGCAGGATGTCATGATCGAAGCAGGCCATCAATATGGCACTGATTTTGCCGAAGAAAAGGCCGAAGCCCTTGATCCCATAACCCGTGAAGGCCTGTTTAACTTCGATGCGGGAATGAAACCGATCATCAATCCCCGATAAAAATGAGTAAACTTTGTTGCCCTGCAAAGGGTATAATTGTAGGAGATTAAATACCAAGGAGAGAAAATTATGAGGAAAGAATTCAAATTGCTTGCCTGCATCGTTATGGTGCTGTTTTCTTCATCGCTTTTTGCGATGAATTTCAACGAAACTCTCAGTAATCACGATGCTTCTGACAGCACTGGTCAGGTTTCCGGTGCCCGTGCCGCAAAAGCCGATGAAAGCGGCTCGGTAGCCAATGACGAAGATTTGCCCGATTACGGCTATGTTAAAGTCAGCACTTCGCTCAACGTTCGCACTGGCCCCTGGGGAACCATCGTTGACAGCCTCTATAACAACAACAAAGTTCGCATTATCGGCAAAGAAGGCAACTGGTATAAAATCCAGCACAACGGCCAGGTGCGCTATATCCATTCATGGTATGTTTCAACCAGCCCGGGCGGCAGCACCAGTTCCGGTGGTTCTTCCGGCGGCAGCCCATTGGTAACCGTTCCGGCAAAGGGAAGCGTGCAGCAGAAACTGGTTGCCGCTGCGCAGAACCTGGTTAACAAATACAAGACCCCCAGCTCATTTCCCTATGACCCACTGACCAAAGGCGGATCACTCGGCTGTGCCCAGGTTGCAACTACTGCATTGATGGCAGCTGGTGTTAATACTGGAATTCAACTCGGAGTTATTAATACCCTCGGAAAATTGCGCAATCTCGGCTGGAAAGAAGTTCGAGTGCCCCCATATCAGGCCGGCGACGTCATTACCTGGAAAACTTATGACAGTTCTGGCGATGGTGTAAAGGATAATGACACTCATATCGGCATCATCATGAACAGCGGCAATAACGTTCAGGCCATGAGCAACTCATCGAGCCGCAAACGCCCCAGCCTGCATTCTGCAACTTACAGTCCGGTTTGCCGGGTTCTTAGAAAAGCTTGAGGACTTCTAAAGCATGAAAAAAATTATTGCAGCATTAACCGCAATTTCCCTTTCTTTCGCTGTGGCGGCCGGTGCCGAAGTCAGCCTCAAATTCGGCAAGGCAGATGATCAGGTTGCTTATATTAATCAAAACAGTAATCCCGGTATCGAAGAGCCTTTGCCTCTTGGCCCGCTTGCATTCAGAGCAGTTGGTGGGCTTTTCTACATCGCCGACAGCGTGGGTGGTAAAATTCTCATTGCTGACCAGCAGAAAGGTTTTGTCAGCGCAGTTAAACTGACCGAAAAGCCCGCTGATTTCCTGTTCGATGACCTGGCTGTCATCAGCGGCAAAGATGGCAAAGCCGAAGCTTTTTACCTGATTGATGCTCTGAGCAATTCAATCATAAGGTTTGCTGCCGATGGCAAAGAACAGAAAAGAATTTCTTCCGATCGGCTGGTTCAGCCTTATCGCATCGAAATCAGCAGTCAGGGCGTGATTTATGTGGCCGACAAAGGTGCCCGTACCATTTTTGCATTTGACCCCGAGGGCAATTTGAAATCGGAAGTTCCCTGGGAATGGTCTGGAATGGCTCTCTCACCCGATGCCGAGCTGCTTTACCGGGTATTCTTCGCTCCTGAAAGTGCCAGCTCGTTTCTGGTTTCGTCAAATGTTGAAGGCAAGCTGACCATGGAAAGGGAACTGAATCTGGGCGAGCATTTCAATGCCGAGCTGTGGTGGGTCGATGAAGAAAAGCAGGAATGTGTAATTTCTTACGCGACCTCGCAGACCTATGAAGCAGACCTGATCGTTGCCAGAGTCGGCTTCGACGGTGAAGTCAAAGGTAAAAAACAGTTCAAGGCTCCGTTTGCCATGAATCGGTTCTTTGATCTTTCCGGTACTGATGCCTGGCTGGGAGTAGCCGATTACAGCAAGGCTCCCGAAGGAACATTTTCCATTCAGAAATTCGAACTGCCCTGATCGAGGAGATTCGGCATGAAAAAGAAAACTGCTTTGATGTTGTTACTCTGTCTGATTGCTTCAACTTTGTGGGCTTATAAAATGCCTTCAAAAGGTGAAACTACTGCCAGTGCCCTTAACGTCAGAACCGGCCCGGGTATGAGCTATACCGTTCTGCAAACCGTTCCCGCCGGCACTCTGCTTGAAATTACCGATGTCAAGGGAAGCTGGTACAAGGTCAACGTTGACGGCAGAACCGGAGTTTATGTTCACAGCTCTTATGTTAAAATAACTGAGTTCACTGAATATGACGATCCCGAAGCCGAAAAAAATGCAACCAAACGCTTCATGCCGACCCTGTCGGCTGTTGATCCTTACACCAGATAAAAGTCTTATGGAATGAAGATAAGCCGTTCGCATAACCAGAGAAAAGGCAGTACTATTTTTATAGTCGGAGCCGTTATTATGGCTCTGTTTCTTTTCTTTGGCGGTTTTATCAAATATTCCTCCGGGCGCCGCCATGCCACCGGAAAATTGAACAAAGCCTATCTGGCCCGCGAGCTTTCTTATTCGGTCGCTACTCTGGCAGTGCACCACCTCAAAGAGATCGAAATCAAAAAAACCGATTCTGAGCTGTTTCGCCAGCTTTCCCTGCCTCTTGAACAGATGAAAGACCAGATCAGTGGTGAAATTCAATTCACCGCTGATCTGGCGAATATTCAGCAGAAACTGCTTGCCGGCAGCTCTGGTTTGAAAAATCTTTCCTGCCAGGTCAGCTGGCGGTTGCAGAAAAATGGCTTTGAAAATCTGATTAAATCATATCCCAGAGAAAAAGCCGGGCACATTCTGATTCCGGTGGTTATAACCTATCAGCAGCCTGGAACCACAGGCACTGTCAGTGAAGATTACCTGTATTCAGCCCGCATCAAGGTAGCTGCCAACATTATTCCCGTATTGTCGCGCTTTTCGCTGTATGTGAAAGATGCGGTCTGCGGCGAGGGAGACGACCGGTTCAACAAGGTTCACACCGATATGTACGGAAACCTCAAAGGCTCGACCTTCAGGCCATGGGTATTCGACAACGGCAATGTAAACAGTTCCAGCTTTCCCAGCCGCTTCAGCGAAGTTATTGAAGCCCCAATCGGTCTTATTTATCTTGGCGGCGGCAAAATAGTGCTGGGCAACTGCCGTGGCTGGAATATTGCCGGCAAATATGGAGAGGGCTTTCATCTGCTGGCCGAAGGGCGCGGCGATGGTTTGTATACCGTCGGTTTCATCAACCAGCTGGCATTGATGAACTGGGAAACCGGTTTATGCGATGATGTAAGCGACGATTCGGCCCGCTACTGGTGGGAAATGATCAAAGACGGCTATGATGACATGTCGCGGCGCAATTCGATGCTGCGTCTGCTGGGCACCGATATGCTGCGTTCACCAACCATCGTGTTCGGTGATGTGCATTCGCGAACTTTCTGCGCCAAAGCCTTCAAAGAAGGCAACGATTTCTTTGGCCCGTTGCCATATGTGAACACTCAGGATCGTTTTACCGACATCTGCTCCGGCGGAAGTGAAGACTTCGATATTGGCTATTTCAAAAGCGTCGTTGGTAACATCAGTCGCTCTGAATACAACAGCGAATATGCCAGCTGCCTGATGGAAGTGCCTTTTAACCGGGCTTTGAGTTACATTATCACCAATCATAAAAATGCCAAACCGATGAAATCAGGCATTATTCCAGAATCTGACCCTCTCTTTGATTTTATTGAAGGTAAAGCGGTTGCCAAGGGCGTGGCCGAAAAAATTCCCGCTCCCTATTCAACAATTTATTCAGATGTTTCCGATCTTGGCGATATGAAAAAGATGCTTGAAAAAATCGGGGTTCCCGGCGACCGGGCATTAAAAACCATTGAACTGGCAAAAGGTGAAAAACTGCTCGATCGCCTGAAAAAAGAAGGATTTCTCAGACAGAACCAGCTGGATATCAACGGCTGGTTGCATGTAAAATCTGAAGAGAAAATATTGATCGATCAGGCGTTGCTGCTTGCCAGCCACGGGGGTATCGTCTTTGAAAAAGGCAACATCGAGTTGCGCAGTTCGGTGGGCGGAACAGGCTGCCTGCTGCATCTGGTTACTCTCGATGGAAATATCGAGGTCGACGAGAGCATTGGCGGTGAACTGCATGTTTCGCTTATTGCCGCAGGCAGCGGATCAGACAGCGGCCAGGTTAAGTTTCCCGGTTCTATAAACTCGAATCTGCCCATTATTCGCGGAAATATCGCGATGCAGCGGCTGGCAAAAGGCAGCCTGAGCAGCAGTGCCGCCCGTGGCGTCGAAATAAAATACCGCAAGGAACTTGCGGCTCTTCCCGGTAAGACCGCCGAAAACATGTCTGAAAAAGCACTGCTGATGTTCGGTATAGATCCTGACCCGGAGCTTGTTGAATGAAGAATTTGCGTGCTTTTTCATTTGTCGAAATCATGATCGCAATTATCTGCCTGTCCGTGGTTCTCATTCCTCTGACCACCATGTTTTCGGCAAGCAGCACCGGCACCATTCAAAACCGCAATGATATTCTGGCAAGACAGCATGCTGCCAATCTTCTCGATTACTCCTATTCCCTGCCATATGCCGATGATTTTCTGAAACCGGCTGTCGATCGTGAAGTGGGTAAGGTTTCATTTAAATCCGGCAGTGAAGATATTTCCCTTGAAATAGAACAGATATTTAAAAGAACCATTTCAATCGAAGAAATAAAACCAGCAAACTGGAAGTATGCCTATAAGCTGTTAAAAGTCAGAGTCAGCTGGTTTGAAAACAAGACTATCGAAAAAGAAATCGTCATGACCGGAGTGTTGACCGATGAAAATGCCTGAAAAAATGCGGCGAAAAGCGGTAACTCTGGTTGAAATATGTATCGGGGTTGTCATTCTCAGTCTGGTCATGACCGGAGTCATGCGCATGTTCGCCGGTGGCCTCAAGGGTTCGCAACAGGGAATGGCTCACTTGACCAATATGCAGACCGCAGCCATCATCATGGCGCAGATCGAATATGACCTGATGCGGGCAACTGAATTGAATGATCCTCCGGTCAATACAACCGAAACAGCTGCACGCTGGAAATTCAAAAGTGAAGATGGCAGCAGCAGTACCGTAATTTACAACCTGTTGCCGGATGGACTTGAACGCCAGGAAAACAACAGCGCCAGCGGCGATAAAAAGCACGTTTTCGGCAAAGGGTTGAATCTTAAACTGCAGTTTCGTCATCTCGAATTCGTCATTACCGGCGAAAAAAAGAAAAAAGAAGGCATGTTGATTGACCTGAAAGTTGCATCAGATAAAAACAGCAACGAAGAATTTCATATCAGACGCATGGTTGTTGCCAAGAACCTGAAGTTCCACATTCTTTAAACTTCATTTTTTTTGCCCGGTAATATAGAAAAAAAACAGCAAGGAGAGTTATATGCGCAGGTTTTTCGTTTTTTTGCTGCTGTGTCTGCTGACGACCCCATTACTTTCGTCACCCTTTGATGAAAATGTTCAGGTAAATTTCAGCGCGGCACAAAGCGGCACAACCGGCACTGTTTCTACCGGTGGTCTTTCTTTGAATGTGAGAACCGGCCCCTGGGGAAAAATTGTCGGTTCGCTGCGGAACGGCAGCAGAGTTAACATTCTTGGCTCAGAGGGTGACTGGTATAAGATTTCTTATGGTGGAAAAACCCGTTATGTTCACAAAAATTATGTGTCGACAGCCGGGCGCCAGGCTTCTCAGACAACACCCGCCCAATCTTTCAAGGCCCACGTATCTACAGGCGGATTGCCGCTTAATGTAAGAACCGGTCCCTGGGGAACCATTGTCGGCTCGTTGGGCAATGGTGCCGGTGTCACCGTAATTGGGGAAAGTGGCGACTGGTTCCAGATTTCATATGGTGGCAAGACCCGCTATGTTCATAAAAATTACATTAAAAAAGGCGGCGCTTCCTCGAATGCCGGCTCAACACCAACTTCAGGCGGGAATGCCTATAATGCTTCTGTAGTCGGCAAAGCTGCCGGCGATGGTAGCCCGTCAGGGGCTTTAACCTGGGCCAGAGATCAGATCAATGGTCATAAAAATGGTTACAATCCCAATAATGGTCAGACTTCCAAAAATCCAACCGCCTGGAGCGGCTGGTGTCTTGCCTTTGTCAACTCAGCCTATGGCCGGAAAAAGCCGTTGCTGATGGCTTATAGCGCCATAAAAAGCTATTATCAGTGCAAAGCTGCCGGAAAAATAAATACCAGCCGTAATCCACCGGCCGGGGCGGCCATGTTCACCAGCACAACTCCCGGGAATCCCTACGGCCACGTCTTTATTGCAACCGGCAAAATGAACGGCCCCAACGACCCGATCATCATTACCACAACCAGCTACGGAGTTAAGGAAATGCCCATGAGCAGAATGGGTGGTGGAGCATATCTTGGCTGGGCACTGCCTTGATTTGAAAGGAAGTTTCAAATGAATATACTAAAATTTAAAAAAATATTTTTAAATAGTTTTGGCATTTCAAGTTTTGATGTTGACTCAACAGGTTCTTCAAACATTTTCTTCAACAGAAAAAAAGAACTGAACCGGCGGTCATTGAGTCTGGCGAAATGCCCGCTGGTAAAAAACAGCATGACGAGCTTCTGTATCTATCTTATGGCGGTTATTATGACTTTTGTCTTATCTGTTTCTGCAGCAGCTGTTGATCTAAATATCCATGAATCGGGGCTTAAAATTCTTACGGTGAAAGATGTGGATGAGAATTTCGGTCGGGGCCTGCCAATGGGGCCTTCTTCTATGAGATATGCCGGCGACAATCTCTGGGTTCTCGATTCAGTGGCCGGAAATATTGTCGAGTTTGATGCTGAAGGTAAAGCTCTGCGAACCATCAAGGTTGCCAACGCCGATAAACTTGTCTTTGCTGATTTTGCCTTCGAAAAAGATCAAAATGGCCAGATTTCAGCGATATGGGCGATTGGATCAGAGGATACAAGGCTTTTAAAAATTGATTTAACCGGCAAGGTTTTGAAAGAATTCGGCACCCAGATTTCCATGCCCTGTCAGCTTGAATTGATAAACGGCAGATTGCTGGTGGCATTCGATGAAGGCCCCAAAACCATCAGCGCCTGGGATCTCGACGGAAAGCTGATGTGGCAGCAACAGGCAGCGGGAAAGCGCTTTCTGGTGTCAGATAATGGCGAATTGCTTTTTCTTGGCAATGATAAAGAGGGTCTGAAGGTTTTCAACCGAAATCTTGAAACTGGAGAATCAAAGGCTTTGACCGCTTTTCCGGTAAGCGAAGATTCGTTTCCAAGCCTTCTGGCTGTTGGAAAAAATAATGATCTGCTTTTCTCATTTCAGATCAACGATGAAGAAGGCAGTGAATTTCTTTATCAGATTGGCCGGGCTTCACTGGGTGAAGCCGAAATGGAATGCCTGACCTTTGATTTTCCTGCACCGTTTTTGAATCGTGTTTTGGTAGAGAATCATGATAAAATAATGCGGATTCAGTTTATCGAAAATGAAGGGATTCGGCTTCTCAGGGTCGATGAATTCGACCCCGGGTTCAGTGCCGGTTCGTCTAAAGGTTGAAATTACAGAATCTTCATAATCACAGCCTGTTTTCTGATGGTGCCTGTCTGCCTGAAGAGGTAATCAGTGCTGCTGTCAGCGGCGGCCTTGAAATGGTCGGAATTTCCGACCATTTTTATACCACCAAGGTTTATTCTGATCAGAGTTATCTTCAATGGTACGAAGAATTCTGGCATCGTTATGTTTACAGCCTCAGCTGCCTGAAAGAATTTTACTCGAATCAGATTAAAGTGGTTGCGGGAATTGAAATCGATTCATGTCTTTATCGCACGGTTGGCAGCTTTGACCGTCTTCCCTGGAAAGAAATAAATGAAGGGCTCGATTACGTTCTGATCGAATATGTCGGTGAAGTATCTGCCGGTGGCTCGCCACCCGATAGCCTTGCATTCATCAGAAAGCTTTGCAGTCTGCCTGTAATTATTGCTCACCCCGATCTTGATTATCTTCAAAAAAAATTCAAACTGACAGATTTTTTTCAGATAATGAAAAGCAACGATATTGCCCTCGAAATACCCTCGGGAAGAAGAAATACCTGGTTCTGGAATCGCTATGACAGCTCGTTGTTGGAAGGGCTTAAATTAAGCATTGGCACCGATACCCACAGCGATATTGAAGAAGTCTGCAATATCGGGCAGGCTTTGGAATTCCTCGAAGACAATAATTTGCTTGATCAGCTGATTCAAATTGAATAACCAGGGCTATTGTCATCACCCGTTTTAAAATATCAAAAAAGAAACATTCGTAGGGGTCGGCCAACGTGTTGACCTGCCTTCTCTCAGTCGCTGGGCACGTTAACGACTGTGGCGGCAGTTAACCGGTTTGAACTGGTTAAAATTGTAATTTCTCAATGGAATCATCAGATCGAGGAATTCGAATCTCGAACTGGCAGAATTTTCATCGATCATTACCAGATAAACGATTTCTTCTTTGTGCAGGTTTAAATTACTCAATCTGAAAAGATCAGGAAGATTGATGATAATGTAATCAAATCGATTGCTGGCCAGTCGCAGTACTTCATGCCAGAACCCCGGAGAATTCATGGCCTGATGTGATTTGCCGTCACCGGTTCCCGGGTGCAGTATAAAAATGTTATCAATCAGTGATTTGATTGTGATTTCATCATTAAAAATTCCGGTTTTCAAGTAATCTTTTAAACTGTAAATACATGGGTCGCGGGTAAGCTGGTTCAGTTTAAGGTCTTCAAAGTCGAGATCAAAAAGCAGAACTTTTTTGCCGTTTTTGTTGATAGTTTTTCCCAGCATAACTGTGAATGCTGCCCGATTAGAAATGGCTGAGCCGGAAGTAATACCAATTATCTGATCGGCACTTGAATTCATTATATTTGTAGCCAGGTTTTCGAAAATAGGTGAATTTTCCTGGTAATAAGGCCGCGCTATTGCTTCAGCATTAAAATTTGAGGGCAGTATTACCGCATCTGAATTCAAATAATTGATGGATTCCGGTGCCTCAACAATGTTAAATTTGGCTTCTTCTGTTTTCTTTTCCTGGTGAAGAGCTCCAAGGTCATTTTCAGATTGTGATATTTCTTCTTTTTCAAAACTCATCATGGTTTTAGTGACCAGCATTTTTGCTTCACCAAGAGGTCTTGGACGGCTGAAATTGTAATAACCGGGAATCGCAGGGTTTCTAAATGTGAATATCGGGTCGTAATCTTCAATTGCTGATTCTTCACCATTGCCATATGCAAGTTGAAAGAAAGCCGAAGACCTTACTGAGTCTTCCAAAAAACATATGAAACTATTTTCATCATCGGTCATTTCACCGAGTTGCTTAAAACGGTCTGGTGACTCTGTGCCAGTTTGTTCTGCCGGCTCAACAGTCTCTTCCCAGACACCGGTAAGCATTTCGAGTTTTGGGCTCGCGAGTTTTGCCAAGTTATCGAAGTTTGGGGGGTTACCCGATTCCAAAAAATCCGCATTGATTTTGAACAAAACTGGGGAATGCAGGGTGATAAGAGTGCTTTCAGATTTTTGCAATGCAGGTTCAAAATGGCAGTTCAGCTTTTTCAATCCGACCGGGGAAATGGTTTCAAATGGCTGATTGATTATGGTTACCTGTTTGGAAAGCTCTCTTATTGAAGCATTGGCAGACCTGAAAAATACGGCTACTTTTTCCAGATTGTCGATTTTCAACCAGACGACCACCAGCAGGCCGGTTAAAAAGATTGACCAGAGCCAGAAAAGTATCCAGAATCTATGCTGATCAAGGTAGAACAGAAGATTTTTAGCAGATGCTGCCGGACGAAATTTTTCCAGAATCTGGCGTTTTTTCAATTCTCCCTTTGAAATTAAAACCTGGTTCAGCAGATAAGCAATCAGAGCATCATCAGTAACCATAAGAAAAGCCCATGCGTATTTTTCGAATTCAACCATTTGTGCAGAATTGTGAAGGCAAAGAAGATGGTAACGCTCAAGTTCAAGGGATAACCCGGGCAGAGTTCGTCGAAGTTTCTGCGCCTGTTTCAGGCTTTCATTGCCTGGCAAGGCGCTGAAAAGCAAATTCAGGTCATGAGTCTGAATTTCATTGAATTCAGCGTCGTTTATTGGCTGAAATGTCTGAGCCGAAGGTAAAAAGCTGAAAAGAATTATCAGTAGCAGGCATAAAACCGCCAGGCCGGCTGTCGGTTTGACAATATAGACCATTTTTTGCCGGTAGATTGTTTTCATTGTTTCTTTTTTAATTCAAAATCTTCTTCGTTTTCTCCTGTTTTTCCCGGTTTCAGAATGAATTCCCACTTTTCTTCGGTTTCTGAAGACTCTTTTTGCTTTGCATTAATTTCAGCTGCAAACCACGGCAGATTAGATAAAAACCCATTCTTTAACGTTTCATCGGCAGTTTTTTCATTTTCATACCAGATATTACGTATTAAAGACCGGTAAAGGTTCAAGATTTCCGGGTCACTGGAGAAAATTTTCAATTCATTGTCCAGCTGCGATAGACCAGCGATTGCTGCAATCTCTCGATGGAAGCGGTTTAAATAATCGATGAACAGCCGCTTACCAATGCGCTGTTGATCAATTCTTTCCACCAGGTTCTGGCTGATTAAAAGCCCGGCCAGGCAGGCAGCATTAATTTTCAATTGACTTGCCGAAGAAAAATCTGTGTAAATTTGCCGGTAAGCCTGACCCAGGCCCTCGTTTTGATAGCGATAGAGATGTGCGAGCACCGCTGTTTTCAGTGTGCGGTCAATTTTCAGATTTAATGCAGTACAGAGGCGGTCAAGGCTTATGGGGCCAGGTGCTGTCTGATCAGCCAACGAATAGAGGGAAATTGCTGAATCAAGCACAAGAATAACGATTAGAATCCTTACTATTCCCCTGAATTTTGCCTGATTGACTCTCATTAGGTTTGTTATTTCTCAACTCCATGTTTGCTGCTATAATCTAAATATGAATCTGCTTAACAGTAAATCTGGTGCTTTGATGCTTGGACTTCTGGTTGTCATTATAATCGGAGGAATAGTGGCTTTGCAAATGCTGCCCGAGTATGAAACTCTCGAAAAAAGACGGGTTGAAGATGATTTTTCGCTCACCATTTCCCATATCAGGCAGGCGATCAGCCTTGAAAGGGAAATGGCCGACGACAGCCCCTGCCTGGCCGAATACAACAGCCTGATGGCTGACCCCGATAATCCGGTTAAATTGCAGACCTATCTCGATTCTCTTAAAAATCACGGCTTTCTTACCTTGCAAAACTATCAATCTCCATCGGTGCCCTATCACAAGTGGGGAACAGGCCCCAATAACCTTTTCTGGCAGACCCGGCGCAATCTGATCGCATCTACTACTACTTTCGGAATCAGTTCTTTCGAAGCCGGTGCCGAAGTTCAGGATGGTTTCAGCAGTCCTGTTGGCTGGATCAACAGCATGGCACAAAATGACAATGCCACCTTTGCGCCCGGAATTCAGAATAGCACCATGGATGATTTTCCCTGGCAGAACAAGTTCGGTGATCTGCCCAGTCAGCCTGGAAAAAGCCTGAGAATAGCTTCTTATACCCCATGAACTATTTGCTCCAGTATTTTTCACCGATCATATCGTCACGCCCATCGGTCGAAGGATGAACGATATTCAACGGCAGCGGACTGTAATTTGACGGTCGCGGATCGAGCAGTATCATCGCCTTTTCGAGCTGAACTCCGTCGATATAGATTACCCCCTCATCTACCCCCAGTCTTATCGAGATTTTGGTTGTGTCCGCATCGGTATCAAACCACCAGTAATAACGTTTCCAGTCATGATACCCATTTGTCGTGCCAAAATTGGCTGTAACCCCGTTTTCATCGGTCAGATCGGCAAGACGCTTCATCGGGTCGGTGGTTTTGTTGGCAGAGTTCTGATAAAGCCCTACTTCGATATAGGCTTTACCCGTATCGAGCACATCGTCTACCGTTCTGATAAACATGCTCAAAACATACCGGCTGGTTGGCTCAACATTCATTAAGACCGAGCTGACCCTTGGTTCACCGAGACGAACCGGAAACTCAACGGTTGCAGACCCGGGAGAAGTGTCTTCGGGCGTAATTACAAATTTGAAGGTCGTGGTGGCGTTGTCGTCATAATCTATGTTTGCATCGAAAGCAACCTGTGAGGCAAAACTGAAAGTTACCGGAATTGGGCCGCCATTCGGTGTGATCACCAGATTTGTCGGCGAGGTTGCCGGCCAGGTCTGGGCCCAGGAAAAGAGAGGTTGAGAGGCAGTCAAAGTTATCGGTGAGCCAAAATTATCGATTGCCGTTATGCGAACGGTAAAAGTGGCCCCGCGAATTGCCCCGGAAGAGCTGGTTGGCGCATCGATACGGTAATGATCAAAAACAATTTCTTTCAGGAAAGTCAGATCAGGAGTCGTGTTTGTTACATCGCTAAAACCGTTCGAAAAGCTTGCGATGAGCTTGAGATTGATCGGCGAAGCCATGGTTGAATAGTCGATTTTCATGGGAAATTCCTGAATTCCCTGGCTTGCTGCATTGAAATGCTGAATTGAATATCCGCTGATGATTGCTGGATCGGTTGCGGTTGGCGCTGTTCCCGGCGTTGCGAAGAAGTTTATGTCATCATCAAAATTGGCCACGACAAAGCCATTTGAATCTTTAACCGTAAGTCTTAACTTGAAAAAAGTGTTCCAGTAAAAGTTCCTTAAAAAGTCTACGTTTGCCGGAATTGCGTCATCGAGAGGTTCTACAACGACTTTGGTTGGTATTCCGAATACGCTGCAGGCACCAGAAATAAAATCTCTGTTCATCTCCGGTTCTCGGGCATAGACCCAGATTTTCTGGCTTTTGTTGTAAGTCTGGGTATTGACTGTGGCAACTCCATTTACGAACTGAGATGGGTCGATGAACTGTACGCCGAGAATACCGGTGGCGGTGGCATTTAGCTTCAGCAAAACCGGTCCTGCCGGCATGTAATCCTGTTTAACTGATCCGAATTCATTCAGCGCAGAAACTGTCATGGTGAAATTCTGACTTAGAGGCGCAAATACCGGAAGACTGACCGAAAGCGAGGCAATCGGTTTGTCTTTGATCATCATCGGGTAAAAATGACCAAAATTGCTTCCTGAATAAGCGGAAATGGTGTAAGTTCCCGGTGCCGCTATATTTGCCGTTGTCGTTGCATAAACTCCATTATCGGCGGCAATAATGCTTACTAAACTTGGGTTTATTGCAAATAGAGTGCCCAGAGTATCTGATGCAAGAATATCGGCATTCCCTGTCCAGCCCGTTACCGTGCGATTGTCGGCATCTACGGCCTTGATCAGAAGGGGAAAATCTTCGCCCGAAGTTTGTGGCGAATGGGTTTCAATAATGAAATGATCGAATGTTCCGGTGCTTTTCAGGCGCAGGGCAAAGTTGAGGGTGCCTGAAGCACCTGCTGTTTCGTTTGAATCCATTCTGAATGTGGCCGTGGCGTCTACTGCTCCCGTGTTCTTGCGATTAGGCGTAAACCAGGTATAGGCAAGGCCTTCATCCCAGGAAATTACAGGCGAAACCGGGGTTGTAGAAAATGGCCCGGTTGAAGGCGGATCAATATCGAAATTGGAAAGAGTGATAGTGTCGGCGCAGTTCTTTTTCACCTGACCGTAAATGTCGTAAGCTTCAATGGCAGTTAGAAATGGCGATTCATCGGTCTGATCGATAGCATAATGAGGCGAAAAACTCCCAAGCGGGCCAAAAAATTCGATATTGTTCGAAGTGCCTTCACGGTCAAGAAGTGCATCTCTGGCTTTGATTCTAATCTTTCCCCAGCTGTCATAAATCAGTGCTGAAACCGTTGCATAACCCTGGTTGAAAGTAATTGATGCCACATCCAGTGAGCCGGTTCCATTTTCGGTTAGAACCACGTTGCCGTTGTAATCGGTTTTTAAATTGTCGAGACTGTCGTAAGCGGTTAAATAAAGAGGAAAAGCTCCATTTTCCGACTGATAGTAAACATTCGGGTAGATTTCGGTGGTTGAAGTGCCGGGAGTTAAAAGAAAATATGAAAGATTGGTGGGATTTATGGTCAGAGTTAGTGAACCAACCTTGCCCAGGGTTTTGTCATGGGCCCAGATCGAAATTTCTCCAGCTTCCCAGATGCGGGCATAAACCTCCTTGATTCCTGAAACAAAGTTTATCGCCTCATCAGGCGACATTGGCGGAACGACCTGAATACCCGCGCTGTTGCTGGCGGTAAGATCGGCACCTGTTCCGGAGTAGCCAGTGAAAACCGCGCCATTTGCGCCGACTGCTTTTATTACCAGCTTGAAGGCGTCACCGGATGTGGGAGTCGCTGGTATGGTTTCAAGATAATAATGATCAAAAACAGCTGCAGAAGGCAACAATTCTACCGTTCTCGATCCTTCGGCCGTGCCTGCGGTTACGTAAATCTTTTGTGAATCAGGCAAAGCAGCATTGTTTAGCTCGACCGATGGCACAAGAAGTTGCCCTGCCGAGAAACCGCCCGCAGTAACCGGTAGAATCGAATCAAAATCAGTATTTAAATTAATTGTTTCAGAATAGTTGGTTTTCAGGTTTCCGTAAGCATCATAAGCGGTAATCAACAGATTGAACGGCGCATTTGCCGTTTGTGTTTCGCCGCAGGCAAGGTCAAATTTGGCAACCGGCCCTGGAAGAACAGTCAATGGCATTTCATAGGTCATCGTAGCATTGATCAGATCGGTGACCGTAAGGCTCTGAGCGCCCGGACTGATAAGTTTGAAAGCGGTCAGCCATTCATGAACGCCACTGTCTCCTGGAACAAAGCTGTAATCGACTGGCAGAAGCACTGAACCATGGCTGTCAGTGGTAGAAAAGGTAACGGTATTGCCGTAATCTGTCGCTATGTTGCCAAACTCGTCGAGGGCTTTGACGATCACTGAAAAAGCCGTTCCCGCCTCGGGCTGCGTTGTCGAAACATCGATCAACAAAGAATGGGCTGGGGCATTGATTATCTGAATATCATTTGAAATTCCATTTCGATTGTCACCCTGGGTTTTCACATGAACCGTCTCGACCTTGGTGAACGAAACCCCGGGGCTGAGAGTTGCCACGCCGCTGACCCAGTCTCCGGTATTGATCGTTGCAGGGTTATAAGTGCTTTTTCCGCCGGTTTTATCGTCGTAGAAAACAATATTGCCATCATAATCGAATTTGACATTGTCATAGAAATCACGGGCGGTAATGGTTACTTCAAAGCTCTGACTGGCCGTCTGGGGGCTGTTGGCAAACAAATCGAATTCTTTCAGTTCGCCGGGCAATACCAGAATCGGTTGTGAATCAGAGCTTACCGTTCCGTCGGTCACCGAAATCGTGGCATTGGGATCACCATTGTAAAGAATCGACATTTTATGAAAGGTATGCTGACCCTTGTCGGCAACCGGCACCAGCGTGTAGGCAGGCGGCATTGTTCCAGGGTAAGGGTTGCCGTCTGAGGTGCTGAATGTCCAGGTACCGCTGGCATTGTCGGCAATGTTGCCGAATTCATCGAGGGCGGTGACCGTTATGGAAAAAGGCTCGCCAGCCTTAACCGATGCGGGGGCGTCGATACGCAGATCTGCGACCCGACCACCTTCAATTACCACATTTGCTTCACCCTCATCGACAGCCGCATTCGATGAAGAGGCAATCAGAGTGATGGTTTCGCGGCCAGCAAAAGTGGAGCCCAGTTCGCCGCAGACATAATCAATTTTTACTTCACTGACCACCGGTGTGGCATCGAAAACGCCGGCACCAGGGCTGTTTGGCTGCAGCTGCAGCCGGTATTGAATATAGCGGTTGCCGCTCAAACCTGCAATATTGGCTGAATTTACGTTTCCATAATCGTTCCAGACCCCCATCAAGCCCGAGTCGTTCGACGCTCTGGCTCCGACCCTTACCTGGGTTCCTCCGGGTTTGGTCGTTGTTAGGTTGATCTGATTGAACGTGACCGTAGAGGTGCCAACATCATAAATGTTTGAAATAAATTCGCCCTGATCGTAATACCGGTTCATTTTAAACTGGGTGAACCAGCCGATTCCCGGGTAAAGGGCACTGTCGGCGCAGACAGCTATGCCGATTTTCTGGCCAGTCCCGAATGAGGGGTTGATTGCGGTAGCATTCTGATAAATGAAAGGATACCAGGTCGTTTCGTCATTGGATTGGGCACCCTCATAGAGATTGGCTGCAGTTCTGCGAAGCCGCAGCCATTTGGGGTGAGTGCCCGAATTGTCGTTGGAGGTATTAACCCTTTTTCGATAAACCGCACCATTTGGTGCGGTTCTGAAAGTAATCTGGCTGTAAGTGTTCATATTGAAATCGCCGGCGTTAGTCGTATTCTGCAGTTGTGGGCAGACATATCGCGGCTCATCGGCATTGCTGTCGTCTCTCATCAAAATTCCAACCATTGATTGATTGGTTCTTTTAACTGTGTCATACCAGTATCTGAGAACGAAGAGTCTTGCTTCAAAATTGTAGGTGTCGGTGGCAGGCCAGTCCTGATAGAGATAATAGTATCCGTCTTTATTGTCGTCGTCCTGGTAATCGTTTGAAGCAGCATCGTCAAAAAGATTTCCATCACCAATTGAATACATTTTTAAAACGTTTTCATCAAAATCATAATTTCCCGAGCATCCTCCGCCATAATTCATGGTCAGGGTTTTCCACTTCGGGTTATCCAGTGTTCCATCGGTGAAATCTTCATCATAAAGGCCTGTAATACTGATATCGTTAAGAATTTTGTCGTGAAAGATGTTTGTTTCACTGCTCGAAGACCAGAATTTATCATCGATCCACACACCAGTTGCAATGGCCTGATCGAATTTTCCCTCGCGACCTCCGGTTAAAAAATCAGCGGGATCAAGCAAATACGAAAAATTGGCGATAGCGCTTATTGTCAGCTGTTCTGAAGTGGTTTCGGCATAGTTGTTGTTTCCATCCCACCACTCAATCAGGGCGGGAAACTTTTGGCCAGCCTGTTGTGGGCTTTCGGCCTTTACCGTAATTGAATCAAGCACATTAGGAAGAGAAATGAAGCTCACAGAACCGGTTTTGAGCGGTTCGGCCGCCGATTTTGCCACTGCTGAAAGATACCCGGTTCTGGTAACGAAGGCCTGAAAGCTTTTGCTTGATTGATTGGTCATGGTCAGGGTTTTTTGCCAGCCTGTTCCTTCATTTACCCAGAAATCACCATTTGAAATCTCGAATTCTATGGTCGCGGTAATCGTTGCATATTTATCGCGGGCCGTGCTTGAAACCAGAACCATGTTGAATGGTTGAGAAGCAATAACAAAATCCTGGTCAGGCAATGAAAGCCAGAAATTGGCCAGAACATCGAGGGGGTTGCCGCCTCTTGGACAGTCGACAATCACCTTGATTGTCGGGTCGGTCAGGATCCCTGAATCGTTGAAAGTTAAATGCGTTGTTACTGGCTGGCCGGTGCCACGATCCCATCGTAGATTGAAAATAAATTCTCCGTTGTCTCCGGCTGAATAGGCGTGATTAGCCGGTTCTCCCAGAAAAGTGGGGCCGGTGCTGGTCGGCGTGATGGTGTTGGTGTAGAGCGGGGTCGGGTTCCCGTATATATCTTCAACTCTTACTTTAAATGGATAATAGAATTCGCTGTAGACACTGGCAGGAAAATCGCCGGTAATATGATGGGGAGTGATTGCTTCGATTTTAATACGATCACTTGTTGCCGTTGCAAGTCCGGTACCGGTGGCAACCAACTCGTGAACTCCTGCGGTGATGAGAGTCCAGTTGTCGGTGATAATCGACTGATTAACCGGATTGAAGCTTTTTAGTTTGTCTGCCAGTGCATGAGTATCAGCAGCTTTTACTTGAATAGGCCCGGTATAACTTGATAGATTTTCAAATGAATCATAGATTTTTAATTCTATCGGAAAAGTAAGGCCGGCATTGATTATAAGATCGGCATCCAGCACTTCTATCTCAATTGCAGAAGGTTCTGATGCAATAACATCAACGCTCATCGTTCCGACAATAGATGGATTGGAAGTGTCTCTTACGGCCAGTTCATAGGTTCCTGCAGTTTTAAAAATTGCATTGAAAGTACCTGCCCCGTTTACCAGGGTAGAATCTGCCGGCAGAATGGCTTTGGCATCGAGAGAAGAGAATCGTATGCTGCCATTGTAAAAAGTGTTCAGGTTGCCTGCCGAATCAGATGCGGTGACATCGAATGAGAATGTGTCGCCGGCACTTATTGATACTGATGTCGGTAAAACACAGAAAGCCAGGGTCTCGCCACTTATTACGGTGATCAGACTGGTACTGGCAGTTTGCCCCGATATCGGCTCTGTAACTTCAATTGAAAAACTGCCGAGCTCGGTGGCACGAACCAGGTTAACGAAGCGGTGGTAGCCATTTTCAAAACTTTGAAAGTTATAAGCAGCCGGCCCGCTGACTGTTGGGTCGGTATAAACGATATTTACCAGGCCGTTAAAACCTGAAAGAGGGTTTTCGTATGGGTCGGTAAGGCTCAAATTGAAAGAAAGCGGTTCGCCAAGCTCAATTGAAAAAACGTCCGGACTCAGGGAAATTTTTGGGCTGTCTGATGCTGCAATTATTTCAATAAAATCAGAAATTCCGGTTCTGCCCGAATCTTCTGCTCTGATCCTTATCTTTTCTGCCTTGGTAAATATTGCCGCTTCGGTTGCGTTGAATATTTTTACCCCGTTGTCTGAAGCCTGAAAAGTATAAATTGATGGAAAAACCACGTTGCCACCGGTAGATGTGTTGAACAAACTCACAGTTCCCGTGTATTTGGTGAGAAGATTTCCTGAAATGTCTCTCGGCCTTAACTCAAAGGTAAGTGAAGCTCCGGCGCGGTTGGCTGCCGGAACCGTCAGGTCGAAATGATCGAGACTTCCTGCTGAGACATTCAGATATGCAATGCCCAGTTTGCTGTTGTCTTTAAGGTCATAAGCTGTCAGAATAATCGGGTTTCCTGCGCCTGAAAGGGTAATTGGCAATGCCATGAAACCATCGAGAAAACTGTAGCTGGTTGTGTATTCCGGGCTTGCTGCACCGATATTTGGTACCAGACGACATGCACCATTATAGGTGGTCAATGTGTCAAGATTGGTGTCAAGTGCTTCGATGGTCAGGGTGAATGGAACTCCAGCAATCTGATTTGACCCCGCATCGACTCTGAATGAATCGAGGGTGGCTGGTGCCTGTGGCCGGCAGATTATTCCCAGTGTTCCGTTGAATGCCCCCGAATTGGCGGTTAATGTCAGGGTTCCTTCGGTGTCGACACTTACATTTTCAACCACGGTTCCGGCGACAATGTTGCAGCCGGCCGGAATGATGTTGCCGCTGGAAACGGCAAGAGTGCAGGCTGCCGAATAATTGGTGACGTTTTCATAAGCATCTACCGCATTAACGGTGAGCGGAAAATTCGTGTCTTTGTACTGTACCGGCTCGGCAATCAATTTAAGCTTGTTGGTGGCAGCCGGGTCAACAATGATTGCAGTTTGCTGTTTCAGACCATTTGATGGGGCAAGTATGCTGATCGTCTGATTTGGTGCGGTGAAAAGTTTGATGTTATTTATCGCTCCCTGACCGGCCACAAGATTAATCGATGCAGGTAAAGCGGCAGGATATGGGTCGGTCGAAGAGGGAGTGATGGCGAAACTGCTCTGGCTGGCAAGGTTGCCATACTGGTCGCGGGCCTGAACATCCAGGTTGAAAAGGTTTCCTGCGGTTACATTGGCCGGCGCAGCAACATAAACCAGCTGACTGACCTGGTCGGGGTTGCAGGTAATGCTGCCGGAATTTCCATCGGTTAAACCCGCAGAGGCTGCAACAATCTCAAAATCGCCGGCAACCGTCGTTCGGGCCTGAAATAACGCTGTCCCATAATCTTCCGCGACGAAAGTGTAATTGACCCCGGGCAGAAAACTTGCGCCGGCAGGTAATGAGCTCAGGTTAACCGTTCCGGTAAACGCGGTTGCCGTGGCATTCAGGCTGTCGAGAATGGTTACTCTGAAATCAAAATAGTCTCCTGCTGTTACTTGCGCTGGTGCCAACACTTCGATGTGGTCAGGGGGCAATTCAAAAAAAAGTTCTATTTCGTCAAGAACTGGGGAGTATGCTGTTTCGCTGGTTTCCAGAAAAGCTTTGACCTGCAGATACCGGGCAGGTGCACTTGGGATGTCGGCACCGTTAACATCGATTGAAGCGCTCCATGGTGCTGCAGCAAGTGCCGGCAAAGTAGCACCACTACGGGTTTGAAAATAGACCCGGGTGCCGGGGGCGGTGGTGTTGGCCACCCAGGTGATTTTTTTGAAGACAGGGCTGGTGGTGCCAGTATCGATAGCCGGTGATTCAAAAGTGCCGACAGACTCATATCCTGCTGATTCTCTGATGCCAAGAACCTTTGAAAGCGGAAATTTCGGTTCAACGACGACCCAGTCAATGTAGGTGGCCCTTTCGCGCCAGCCCGCATCAACACTTGTGCCAAAAAACATTCCGACACCAATTTCAAGATTTCGGGTGGCGCCCGTATCAAAATCAAGTGAAACTGTCGTCCAGTC